>NZ_JAGFNO010000080.1:0-11901 GCF_017592595.1 Streptomyces sp. NEAU-YJ-81
CTTCAACCGGCTCAAAGGCTTCCGCGGAATCGCCACCAGATACGACAAGACCGCCACCTCCTACGAAGCAGCGGTCAGCCTCGCGTCATTCCTGCTCTGGGCAAGATCCGTTTGAAGACGGGCCCTAACTCCCGTAGCAAGCCGTTGAGCTGGGCAAAGATGCCTTCCTTCTGCCACTTGGCGAAGTAGCCGTATTCCCAGGGTGGGAAATCGTGCGGGAGATAGCGCCACTGCACGCCGGTGCGGTCCACGTACAGGATCGCGTTCATGATCTCGCGCAGGTCGTGTTCGGGCGGCCGGCCGAAGTCCAGCGCCCTGCCTCGGCGCTCAAAGCGCCAGGCGGTCAGCACTGGTTCGATCAACTCCCAGCGGGCGTCTGACAAATCACTCGGATACGGCCGTCGTTGCTGCATGTTCTGGTCGTACCGCCCGGAGCCGAGTGCGCCCAGGCGCACAACACCGGCGACGGAAGCACAGCCCCGAAGATGGGGCGTCCTGGAATGAGACAGGCATAAACCGCCTCCCGCCCCAGCTGTCACCCCACCCGGCCAACACGCCTCACCCACACCGACAGCATCACCACCATCACGACCTCACACCCCGAGAATCGTCAAATATCGGGGCACCCAAGATGAAAACGACCTCTGACGCGAACGCGGCTCGGTCCCTGGACACCCCCGTTCCCCGCACCAGGCATAGGCCGCTTCAGGCGGCTGGGCGTGATGTCCTGGTGGCCGGCTCGGCCCGGTTGCGGCCGAAATACAGGTGGCGGAGTGGCCATTCTCGATCTGCACGGAGTAGGAGAGGCAGTCCCAGCCGCCCTGGTCGGCGATCACGGTGCCGCCCCTACCCTTGGTACGCGCGAGGGAGACCAGGCCGACACGAAGGGAGCACCCGGTCCAGGACACCCGGTCCAGGAACGGCGGCGCCTCAGGTCCGGACCGAGATCCTTTTGATGGCGCGGGTCGCAGAGTCGGAGCCCATGGCACTTGCCCGTGCCGGTGTCCAGCGGCTGACCGCCCTCGTCCTTGCAACCGCCGCGTGAGGGCACAGCAGTACTGGCAGGCGCCAGCACGTGCGACCGACCGGGGATGACAACCCGGACGATCCTTCATACAAACAGTCCAGAGCTGGCAGCCGCTCCTCTGCACTTCCGCCTTACGCAGGCCGGGACTCAAGAGACACCGGCGAGCGCCGGAGTGATATCACAGAAGGTCAACCGTCCTCAGCCGGCGACCCATTGGCTTGCACAAGTCTGGGCTGCTCTTCCGAGGTGGCGAATCCCTAGTGCACGAAGGCCGTCCGGGCGCGCTCTGCGGCTGATAGACGCACAACGGAGCAAAGAGCGCCCAGCGGCTTTCCTGACCCGCTTTCCGCGCCCACGCGCCGACCTCTGACCTGCTGACTTGTCAAGCGATCTTTCGGATCTGCATCCGATTCAGCTCCTTCTGCTCTGCGACGACCGCACCTGAAATCGGGCAGCTGTTCGTCAAGATCCCTCATTCCGGGGATTAGTCATCGCTGCATATCGGAATACTGCGCGATCAACCGCTTATATGGCGGAAGATGGCATTGAGGGATTACGGTCCCTTGACACGAGGAACCCCGGGCGGGCTGACAACCAACACCGGGGCTCCCCATATGCCCTAGCCAAGAAAGGCAAACAACTACCCATGCCTGACCGGTTTTCTGTCGCCGCTGCGCCGCAGTCGGCAACTTGCGACGACGTTAACATTCCGCGCCCCGGACCAAGTGAAACGCGCATCATGAGTGCCGGGACTGTCACGGCACAAGCCAGCGCGTTCCTGGCGATGCCAGTGCTCCTCGTCATCCTCATCAGTAGCTCCTGGACGGCTCCCGCCACAAGCAGTGTGGTGGCGCTGCTGCTTGCCACACGCAAGTCGTACTGCCGTTACCTGCGGATCCGCCTGAACTGACCGCCTCGTGCTGCCCGGGGACGGCGACGGTTCCGTCACCGCCCCCGGGCAAGCCAAGCGGATCACACCAGCTGCGGTGGTACCGCATTCCTCTTCCCTGGTGCGCCAGAACCGGACGCACCCGGGGAGAAACGCGACATGCACTCATGGAGGAACGATGGGGGGCAACAGTCCCCGCTACGAAGATTGCCGCCACTGCCAGGAACCCTTCGTCCAGAAAGAGGGCCCCGGGCGGAAGAAGGCCTACTGCAGCATCACATGCCGGCAGAAGGCGCAGCGGAAGCGGGATGGCCGGTCGACCCAGCGGGCGCGCGCCGATCACCCTCTGGGCAGGCATATTGCGGAGGATCTCCAGGTCCTGGCCGCGTCCTTGCTCGAAGTAGAGTACGACGAGCAGCCGCTGGAGGTCTTGCTGCGCACCGCCGAGGAGGTGGCACGCGAGGTCGAGTACTACGTGGCAGCGGCAGTTCAGGATGCCCGGAGCAAGGGAACGGACTGGGGCAGCGTGGCAGATGCCGCGAACGTCAGCAGGACGACGGCGCGGACCACGTGGGCCGAGAGCAAGGTCCGGCGGCAGCTTGAGCGCCGGGCAGCGGACCGGGCCGAGCGCCGCCCGCGCGCTGCGGCGCCTCACGCGGAAGGTCTGAGCCCTGAACAGGGCAAGGCCCTGTCAAAGGCATCGGAGCGCGCATCGGCGAAGCTTGCATCGGCGCTGTTGTATCTGCATCAGGCCAGCGGGCTGACGATCAAATGCGTGGCCCAGCACACTTCGCTGTCGCCGTCCCACGTGTCGCGGCTGTTGTCGGGTGAACGGACGCCGACGTGGTCGGTGTTGTGCACGCTGGTCAGGTTGTGCGGCGGCGATCCCGCTGACCTGCGGGTGCTGTTCGAGAACGCGCACGGCCTGATGCCGCTCACCCGGCATGCCGTTCCCGACGCGGCAGAACGGCTGTTGGCCGCGCTGCAAGGGCTGTATCTGGCTGCCGGACGCCCGGAATACGGGCGGGTCCGCCACGCGTCACACGGTGCGCTCACCACGCAGAACATCCGGGACATCCTCGAAGGGCAGATGGTTCCGACCTGGGAGGCGACCTCGGCGCTGGTCTCCGCCCTGGACGCCTGGCCTGCCGACATCCGGCCTCTGTGGGAGGCCGTTCACTACGCCTTCTTGGTGTGCCTCGATCCGGTTCCTCACGAGTCTGCGGTCCCCCGGCCTGACGGCGGCTGAGATGTGCCGGTCGCCCGACCCCGCGTACTGAGTTCAGCTGGTTGTCCAGCACCAGGAGAGGCGTCATGATTCTGCCTTCACGCTGCCGCGAGCAGGTCCCTGCGACGGCCTCGTGCCCGCAGCCGCCCGGCACTGCGCTTCCACGAACGGTCGCTGTAGCGGTGCCGCGGGCGTACACCGCATTTTGCCTGCTGCACCAAGATCAGTACCTCAGCTACGCGCGGGAGCGGGTACAGGATGAGCGGGTGAGCCGGAAGGTGGTTGAGACGGCGCTGGGGGACCTGGCCACGATCTGGCCAGCGGTCATCAGCAGTTCTCGTCCGGCGGCTGTCGTGTGGGGACTGCTGAATACGTTGATTTCTTCTACGGTGCACGCTCGGCGGGGAATCGCGGGGATGCCGGTGGATGCGGTGCACCGGGTACTGCCGGCCGCCCAGGCTGATTCGGTGATTCTGCTCTGCCGCCTGCGGCTGAGCGAAACGCAGGCGGCAGAGCTGATGGGCGTGGAAGAGTGGGCGGTCACCAGCCATTTACGGATGGCACAGCGCAACATGCCTGGCGAGCTGACCTCAGCGTCGGCTGCGTCACCGGCGCTGGCGCCTCCGCTGCTGCGGAGTGCCTGTCAGTGACACCGCTTGCGGCATGGCCGGGTGCGCGCGGCTGGCCTGCGCTGGAGGAAGGGTGGGACGTAGCCGCCGCCGGCCGAGTCCAGTTCGGCGCCCTGTCGTCAGTAGCGGAGAGCGTTTTCCAGGAGGTGAAAGCTTTCTTTTGGCGATAGGGATGCCATGCTGAGCGTGTCGAGCACGGAGCGGTAGTGTTCGACCTGTTCGGGCTTGTCCAGGTAGTCGGCGTTACCCAGCTGTTCGAGGTAGATGATGTCGGGAAGGTCGGGGAGATCGAAACGCAGGTGCGTGATCGGGAACCCGGCAACGGCACAGCGGGGCTCGTTAAGGGGTGCGATTTGCACCCGGACATTCGGCAGGCGCGCCATGTCCACAAGGTGGCCTATTTGGGCGCGCATGACCTGCTCACCGCCGACTGGTCGGCTCAAGGCCGCTTCGTCGAGGATGGCCCACAGGTGGGGAGCTTCGCTGCGCGTGAGCAGAGCGCACCGGTCCATCCGCAGCTCGACCCGGGCGTCTATCTCTTCTTGGGCAGCGAGCGGATAGCCGAGGCGAGTCACAGCCCGGGCGTAGTCGGCGGTCTGCAGTAGCCCGGGCACCAGCTGCACCTCGTAGGTGCGGATGACGGAGGCGGCCTCCTGGAGGCCGATCAGCTTGCCGAACCAGTCCGGGAGGACGCCGTCGTATCGCTGCCACCAGCCGGACCGCCGGGACAGATCGACCATTTGCGCGAAGCATGCGAGGACTTGCTCGTCGCGTACACCGTACAGAGCGAGCAAGTCCATCACGTCTGGTTCCTTGCAGGCGACGTTGCCGCGTTCCAGACGGCTGATCTTGGCCTCTGAGCCACCGATGTGACGGCCCGCCGCTTCCGCCTCGATACCGGCTTGCTTACGCATCTTGCGCAGCAGATTTCCCAGCACTAGCCGCATTGCCGTGGGGCTGTGCGACGAAGCGGCGAGGTAGTGCTCCAGCGACTCTTTATCGACCGGTCTGGCAGAGGCGGGCATGCGGGACTCCTGGAGAAGAACGCGATGACGAACATCAGTTTCTCAGGATGACCACCACCAAGGGCCGGAATAGACCATTCCGGCTCAGCCCTAGATACCGATTCGGTCAAACTCACCGTCCCTGGCCCCTGCAATGAATGCCGCGATCTCCTCCCGCGTGTACACCAGCGCAGGGCCTTGCGGGTCACGCGAGTTACGTACAGCCACCTCTCCCCCGGCTAGAGCGGCCAGCTCAACGCAGTTCCCATCTGCAGCACTGTGCCGGCTTTTCACCCAGACCACGCCCTGCAGGGCGTCTGCCGGGAGGCCGTTTGCAACGTGTTCCAATGTACGTCTACTTTCGATATTCCGTTCGATGCTATCGGGCTGATCGGTTGAAGCGAATCACGATAGGTACACGCGTTCCCATTCCTCTCCCGGTCAGGGCAAATTCTCGATGCAATTGCATCCGGGTTGGAGCGGCGAGGATACTAGCCAGGGCAGGCAAGGGTTTCGACCCGCAACTGGACGTCTATCGGGGGACTGAGTGCGCATACAGGCAGCAGTGGCGATCAGGGAGGCCATCGGGGTTCAGATCGCCCTCTCGTCGGCCGATACACATCCACTCGAAATGACGACTTCCGCCCGGCCGGTGACACCGGACTGGGGACTGGCCCTCGGCATCAGCTCAGCCGGGTTCGCCGCCCGCGCCTTCACAGGTGATCGCCGCAGCCTCGAGAGCGTCCGCCGCTTCACACGCGAGGTTCTCAGCGCCTGGGGACTGACTGCCCTCACCGACGACATGACGACGGTAGTCAGCGAGCTGGTCACAAACGCACTGCGGCACGCCCTCGAAGGGCACGAACAAGCCCCAGGAAAAGCGTGGCTTGGCATGTTGCGCACCGGCGGGGCTCTGGTCTGCGCCGTTGCCGATCCAGACCCTTCCCCGCCGCTGCCCCAAGCTCCAGACCCTCTCGCGGAAGACGGGTGGGGCCTGCGCATCGTGGACGCCCTCACCAGCCAGTGGGGCTACTGCGAGACCGACAGCCACGGGAAGGCCGTATGGGCGCGGATCGCTCTGCCTTCTGCGTGAAGCCATCACACCCGGGCCCGGAGGCCCCGAAGGCATTGCCGCCTTTGCCATCCGGCCGGCGGCCAACCGCGTCCGCCCCGCCATCGGCCGTCCTCCACCCAGAGGGCAGCCGGATTGCCCAGCACCGTGTGGCCAGGAGGGCGTGTGCAAGGTGCTCCGCGGCGGCGCCGGGCGCGAGGCGTCACGCAGCGCCTTCAGGGGCTCGGCGCGGTCGAGGACAGCGGGCGTCTGACGCGGAATCCGTTTCCCAAGCCCGCCCTTGGGCGCGGCCAGGGTGGCCGTTGATGGTGATGCCGTCGATGCGGCTCCACTCGGGGGTGGGACCAGGGCCGGTGGCCCGGCTCCCGCGACCGCGGTGATGACGGCTACCCCAAGCGGGTCTCCGCCCGCCTCGACACTCCTCTCGTCGCCCAGGTCATCGCCTCCTGCTGGCGCATCTCCGCCCTCGCCATCGAGCAGAAGCGCACTTGGCGCAACCTCCACCCTGGGTATCACGCTCAGCTCCCCCGGTACCAGCATGCGTAGGTGAGCAAGCCAGCGTTGTGCTGGAAGGACTGGACGCGGGTGCGAAACAGTGCGCAGTCCCCGGGCCGGAGCTGCCCGCACGCGTCGTCACCGGCGCGGGGACCGGCAGCGGTCGATGGGCTCGGCGGCGAAGGTGCCGTCGTGCAACCGCACGTTGGTGAGTTCAAACCGCTGTTCCTCGCCGTTGAGCGTCTGGGCGATGAGCGTTCCTACCGGACGGGTGGTGGTCACCTGGATCGGAAGACCGTCGTCGGTGACCGTGTCAAGCAGGGTGTAGCGGCGGGCCTTGGCAAGGTCGGTGCCCCGGCGCTCGGGTCCGTAAGCTCCAGCGTCGGTCCCGGCTCGGGTGCTGCCGCCGACATGCGGCGACGCGGCTGTGCCCGTGCCATGACGGGTCAGACGCCGCACGCGCCGCCCGCACCGCAGCAGCATGCCGATCACCGCGGCGGAGCCGAGGGCCCCCAGGAACTCCGGCAGCGCGTCGAGCAGGATGTGCATACGCAGTCTCTCATCTTTCGTGTCGGGCAGGGCCGTGCCTGCGCTTGGGCTTACAGGGCGTGGAGTCGGCGGCCTGTGGCCATGCTCCGGGCCGTGGTGTTGGGGGAATTCGGCCCGGGTAGTTCGAGGATCCACCTGCGACGGCCCCGGACGGGCAGGTTGGATGTTGTTCCAACGACAACACGGGGTTGTCCGGTGAAAAACCGGCAAGGGGGCGGGGTGACGAAGGCGAAGCGGCCGGGTCGGCCATGGTCACCAGCCAAGGGGCACTGCGTTGAGATCAACGACCTGGTTCAGATCGTGCGGACGTGGCTGGACCAGGCCGGGCTGACGGTGGGACGGCTGCACGGGCGGCTCACGCCCGACCACTTCGTGGCAGGGGCGGTCCCCGAACTCCGCAAGTTGCGTTCGCTGCTGGCCGGCGAAGGGCTGACGTGGGACCTGGTCGAGGCAGTGGCGGATGTGTGCTTCCCCGATGAACCGGGTCCGGCAACGGTGCAGCGCCTGAAGCGGGCGCGCACGCTGTGGGATGCGGCCAAGGTGAACCCCACCGTGATCGGTGCTGACGGGGAACCTGCTGTGTCCGCTCACGATCTTCTGCAAGCCCAGCGGCGGGCGCTCACGGCCCTCGAGGAGCTCAATCGGGTCCGGCAGGCGTACGAAGCGAGCGAGCGGTCCCGGTATGAGGCCCCGCGCATGGCAACGGTTCTCTTCACCCTCCTGGGCCAGACGCAGGCTCAGGTTGCGCAGCTGACACGCCGTCTGGACGCCCTGAACGCGACGCCTGATGCGGTGTTGACGGACGTCACCGCGACCCACTGGCGCCTGGGACGTGCCCAGGCGCAGGAGGAAGACCTGCGGGTGCAGCTCGCTCGAGCGGAATCGGAGCGGGAGAAGGCGCAGGGCCTTGCCGATATCGCCGCTCGCCGCATCCAGGCGCTGGAGGCCGAGCATCGCGACCTTTGCGGAACGCAAGGCTCTGGTGTTCCGCGGGTCACCGGTGCGGCGGTTTCGCTGCCTGAGCCGGCTGACAACGGTCTAGATGAGGACGCTGCCCTCGATCGGATCGATGCTGCTCTGCACAGTGCTCGCCTCGTCCTGGATCGTGAGCACGAAGCTGTGGAGGATCTTGCGGACGAACTCGGGTGGCGGAGCTCACCGGCCGCCCCGGAGGAGGCCGGCTCACGAGTCGCTGATTTTCCCGGGCAGGCGGTAGGAGGAGATGCGGGGTCTGCGGAGGGAAAACGGGGGACACGCCTGGATGGCGAGTTGTCCGGAACAACTCTGAACAACCCGACGGTCCAGTTCACCGAGCCGGGGACAGAGATCGCGGTGAGAGCGGCTTCGGACCGTATGCGGTTCGTCGGGGCGGCTACGCGAAGGATCGCCCGCGGCATGGATCTGGATGAGATTGTCCTGGGTCTGTGCCGGGCCACCGTGCCCATCTTCTGCGATGCCATCCTGGTCTATCTGCGTGACCCGCTGCCGGTTGGCGACGCGCGCCCGGTCGGCCCGGTGGTACTGCGGCTGCGCCGCATCGACCGAGTCCCCCTGGACCCTGATGCCGAGAGCGGACAGCTCCCTCTGATGTTCTCGCAGGCAGACCTGTCCCCCGCTGGGGGCCACCCGCCCGCCGAGCGGCGCCAGGTCGAGCCAGGCGGCCCGTTGGCCGAGGTGCTGCGCGGCGTGCGGCCGGTCTTCAGCGGCTCAGCGGTGGGCCGTGCCGCCGTGACCGATCTGCTCGGCGAGGGCCACAGCGTGCCCGGTGGCCATTACGGGGTAGTGGCTCCGCTGCGCGGCCTGCGCCGCGTCATCGGAACGGCGCTGTTCCTGCGCCGCCCCGACCGGCCCGCCTTCCAGGAGGACGACCTGCTGGTCGCCGGCCAGCTCGCCACCCATACGGCACTCGGTATCGACAGGACTGTGCTCCATGGGCGGGCGGCTTACATAGCCGACGAACTCCAGCGCACCATGCTGCCGCAGTCGCTGCCGCAGCCGGGTGGTGTCCGGCTCGCCGCGCGCTACCTGCCAAGCGCTGATACCGCCCGGGTCGGCGGTGACTGGTACGAGCCGATCCCGCTACCGGGCAACCGGGTCGTCTTGATGGTCGGCGACGTGTTGGGCCACTCTATGACCTCGGCGGCGGTCATGGGCCAGCTGCGCACCACCGAGGGGGCGTGGCGGCATGAGCCAAACGGCAGCAGACGGGCGCGGGCCTTTGATCCCGCAGCCCAAGACCACGATGGAGGACCTGCGCGCGGCGGTGGTGCAGATCTCGCCGAATCAGGTGGCCGCGTTCGACGCCGAGCGGACGGCGGCGGCCACCCGCAGCCAGGTCGACGCGGCTCCCACACGCCGGTTCCTACGACGGTGGGCTCTCGCGGTGGCGATCGAGCGAGCTCCTGCGCGCGCCGCGCGCCTGAGTAGCTGTCGTCTTCTCGATCTTGAGCGGTGGCGGTCGAACGCGGATTCCCGGTCGGGTGATCCTGCCGTGGCCAGAGCATGAAGACGGGGCCTCCTGAACAGTCCGTGGGTGTCGAATCCATAGAGCAACAGGAGGCCCCGGTGCCGCAGTCTTCCGTGTCGATGGCCAGGCAGTCCAACTCGGCCGCTCCAACATGTGATTGCCTCGCGCACGTGTACGGCAACGCGGCTGACTGGCCCGAGCGGCAGCGCCGGTACCCATCGGACATGACGGACGCGGAGTGGGCCGAGGTCCGGCCGCTGTTGCCGACGCCGGGCTGGATGCGCGGGCGGGGCGGCCGGCCGGAGGGATACTGCCACCGCGCGGTGCTGGACGCGATCCGCTATCTCGTGGACAACGGCGTCAAGTGGCGGTCGATGCCAGCCGACTTCCCGCCGTGGGACCGGGTGTATGCCTTCTTCCGCCGCTGGCGCGACCACGCCCTGGTCAAGGAGTTCCATGACCGGCTGCGCGGCCAGGTCCGCGAGCGGCTGGGCCGGGACGCGGAGCCGACGGCCGGCGTGATCGACTCGCAGTCGGTCAGGGCGGACGCCGTCGTCGGCGCCGACAGCCGCGGCTTTGACGGCGGCAAACAGATCAACGGGCGCAAGCGGCACGTCGTGGTCGACACCCTCGGCCTGCTGCTGGGCGTCATGGTCACCAGCGCGGATGTCGGCGACCGCGCCGCCGCCCAGGTCCTGCTGCACCAAGTCGCCGACGCCCACCACATGCTGGCCCTGGTCTGGGCCGACGGCGGCTACACCGGAAGCCTCGTCGAATACTGCCTGGCCACGCTCGCCCTGGTCCTGGCGATCGTCAAACGCAGCGACGACATGCGCGGCTTCGTGGTGCTGCCCAAGCGGTGGATCGTCGAGCGCCTCTTCGCCCACCTGATGTGCACCCGCCGCCTGGCCCGCGACTTCGAACGCCGCACCACCAGCGCCGAGGCGATGATCTACTGGTCGATGACCTGCTCATGACCCGCCGCCTGGCCCGCTCACACCGCGGGCGAGCGTGAACCGGCCCGGTGCCGGCTCGGCCAGCCAGCCGCGCGCGACCAGGCGTTTCGCCTTCGACCTCAGCGCCTCCACCCGCGCCGGAACCACGTCCATGCCGAACAAAGCGGCCATCTCCTGGCAGGTCATCGGCCCCTGCCCGAGCCGGGCCCGGTCCACGAGCGCCTTGAGGATGCGCTGGTAGTCCACCGACAACGCCGACCACGCAAGCCCTTCACGCCACACCGGAACCTGCGCCTTCACCTTCGCCGCTCCCGGCATTGACGATGCCTCCTCGGCCTGCCCGTCGGCGGTCGGTGCTGTCCGGTCGGCCTGGTCGTGGCCATGCTCGGTCTCGTCTGCCGGGGCAAGCACCTCGCCCACCCGCGAGCGAGCGATAGTCCATTCCTTCCAGTCCCGCTCGGCCACGGCCAGTTCAGCCTGGATGCGGTCGGCCTCCTCCCGCAGTTCGTCCACGCGACGGCGAGCGACGAGCTCGCGCCGTTCCAGCAGCCCCACGACCGACGGCATCCATGGCCTCCACAGCAACGGCGACACGACAGACCACCACTCCCACAGGTCACCGCCCCTATGCCCGACCAGCGAAAACGTCGTCCTCAAGCCCGGAAAGACAACAGCTTCTGAGCCCCGCCGGGCGCAAGCATCTTCAGCGCTGCTTTCCGACTGGAGGAACCTGAGGCTCGCGTCACCGCTTGCGGGCCCAGCCGATCATGCCGCGCTTGGTGATGGTCAACGGAGGCTTGAGTCGCTCCGCAGCCCGGGCGCATCATGCTCCGAAAGCCCACGGCCACGGAGAAAGAGCGTGACAGCGGCATGGTCGGCGAGGTGGACCATGGGCCGGTCCCAGCGCTGGACATCGACGACATCGAAGACACGGCCAAGCTGTTCGGGCCCGTTCTCCGCGTCGAAGCTCACCCGCTTCCCCCAGCCCGGGAGGAATGGCGCCAGCTCGGGGTCATTGTGCCGACTGACCGCGCTGACGGCGAGAAGCCCTCCCACCCCCAGCACCCGGTGCGCCTCCTTGAGGGCGAGCACCGGGTCAGCCAGGTGATAGAGCATCCACAGGGTGGCGGCGCCGTCAAACGACTCGTCCCGGAAAGGCAGCCTCAGGGCGTCCCTGAGGACGGCGGGACGGGGAGCGTGACCGACGTGGCCCGCTCGGTCGACGTCCACGGTTCCCACCTCCTCGCGGGCGAGATAACCCGCGAGGAGGCCGTTGCCGCCTCCGATGTCGACGACGGTCCGAGCACCCTCGGCGGCCAGGCGACGGGCGGCCATGGGACGGACGTCACCTCATACCGCGAAGCGCTGCGTGGCTGCCCGGTTCGCAGCGAAGCGCCCGGGATCACCGTCGTAGTCACCGGGATCGCTTCGCCGTTGTCCATCCCGGCTCGTCCTCGATGTCGGCGTACAAGTGAACGTGCGCCATCTCGTACGGAGGAATGTGCACCGTTTTCGGTGCGGTGATGGGGTGGGGGCCGTGAGTCTGCTGCTGTCGGTTCGGTGCGGCAGGAGGGCGGCTGACGGT
>NZ_JAGFNO010000081.1:0-10658 GCF_017592595.1 Streptomyces sp. NEAU-YJ-81
AGCGAAAGGCGCATTCCTCGCGACGTATCCGGGTCGAGCACGGCATCGCCCACCTGAAGAACTGGCGGGCCCTGGCCCGCCACCTCGGTCGCCGCGAACACATGAGCGACACCGTTCAGGCGATCGCTGGCCTGCTGTCCCATCAGCAGACCGCGGACCTGAACCCGACACGGCAGGTGTGAACACCGAGCCCTGCCGAAGGCGTCGACGTCTCACCACCAACCATGCACGAGCTCGTTAGGCCTACAGTCGGCCGTCACAATTCACCCCCGAGCTACAATTCACTCCTACATGTGAAAAGGCCCCTGGGATTCGTCGCTATCGCGTTGTGGACTACGTGCGCTGTCCCGCCTGCAGAGACTCGGCAGCCGTGAGCAGGGAAGCCCCCAGCAACACGATGTCTTTCACCAGGAACTGGCCGGCGAGAGAGAGCTTTGGTTCGCCGCGCCTCTCCTGCCATGCCTCGGGCGTTGTGGCCAGGAAACTGAGAGTCGTGGCGAATATCCCAGCAGCCCCCAGGCTTCCTAGCGCCGAGGCTCTCGGCGCCAACGGTCTCGCCGCAATCAGAGATCCCGTAACCATCTCTGTTACACCGATGACCCTGGCCAGTTTTTGTTCGCCGAGTCCGGTGAGGAGTCGCGAGAATACAGGGCTCGCGGTGACCAAGGGCCGAATGTTCTCGACCTCATAATTTTCGAACTTGAGCCGCCCAATCGACAGGAGATTGAGCGCCAGTCCATAGCGGATCGTTGAGAATCCTGTGCTCTGAAGGCTCTTACCGACCGTGGAACGCATTCTCATACGGGTGTCCCTTCACGTGTGCACCGCAGAACTCCCTGCATCTGCTCAGCGTACGCCAGGTCCCACCTACTGGCACGCCGACCCCGGAGCCTTTTCCGCATTTGCTGAGAGGACGTCTTATCTGGTGAGGTGCCGGTGCTCAGTCGGGGGGACGCCCTCGCGCGATTACTTCATTTTCTTGCCCGCGGAGCGCAGGTTCTCGCAGGCCACGCCGACCCGGGTGGCCATGCCTGCCTCGGCGGCCTTGCCCCAGGTGCGCGGGTCGTAGGCCTTCTTGTCGCCGACCTCACCGTCCACCTTCAGTACCCCGTCATAGTTGCGGAACATGTGGCCGACGACAGCACGGCTGAAGGCGTACTGGGTATCGGTGTCGACGTTCATCTTGACCACGCCGTTGTCCAGGGCCTCATTGATCTTCTTGATCATG
The DNA here is from genome assembly GCF_017592595.1 of Streptomyces sp. NEAU-YJ-81. NCBI lineage: Bacteria > Bacillati > Actinomycetota > Actinomycetes > Kitasatosporales > Streptomycetaceae > Streptomyces > Streptomyces sp. NEAU-YJ-81. The sequence continues at coordinate 1,229 of NZ_JAGFNO010000081.1, forward strand.
GAGCCAGAGCCGCCGTGGAAGACGAAGTCGAACGGGTTAGGCTTACCGTGCTTCTGTCCGACCGCGTCCTGCAGCTCGCGCAGCAGACCCGGGCGGAGCACGACGTGGCCCGGCTTGTAGACGCCATGCACGTTGCCGAAGGAGGCAGCGAGCAGGTAGCGGCCCTTCTCGCCCAGGCCCATCGCCTCGGCGGTGCGGTGCGCATCCTCCACCGTGGTGTACAGCTTGTCGTTGATCTCGTGGGAGACGCCGTCTTCCTCACCGCCCGTGGGGGTGATCTCCATCTCCAGGATGATCTTGGCCTTTGCGGCCTCGGCGAGCAGCTCCTGGGCAATGGCGAGGTTGGCTGCGAGGGGCTCCGCGGAGCCGTCCCACATGTGTGACTGAAAGAGCGGGTTTTGACCCTTGGCGACGCGCTCCCAGGAGATCGCCAGCAGCGGGCGCACGTAGCCGTCCAGCTTGTCCTTCGGGCAGTGGTCGGTATGGAGGGCGACGTTCACCGGGTACTTCTCAGCCACGATGTGCGCGAACTCCGCCAGCGCGACGGCACCGGTGACCATGTCCTTGCTGTACTGGCCGCCCAGGAACTCCGCACCGCCAGGTGAGATCTGGACGATGCCGTCGCTCTCCGCCTCGGCGAAGCCGCGCAGAGCGGCGTGCAGCGTCTGCGACGAGGTCACGTTGGTAGACGGGTAGGCGAACTTGCCAGCCTTCGCCCGGTCCAGCATCTCGTTGTAGACCTCGGGGGTTGCGATGGGCATTTGTCCGCTCCTTACGGTGCGGCGGGATAGAGTGGGGGATGCCGGAGACGCCATCAGCTTTCATCTTCGTAGGCCCCGGCCAGAGTTCCACAGTAACTGTGCCGAGCATCCGAAACATTCGTGCTGAGCTTCGCTGTGGAAGCTCCAGGTCAGCGACGGCCGCCAGGCTGTGGGCCGGGCAGCAGAGAGCGGCCTCTGCGTTCTGCCCAGGCGGCGTCTTGGGGCCTCCGCGGCGCAGTCGGCGTGCAAGTGCAGCAGTGATTCCAGTCGGCTCATGCGGGACGCTGCCTGTGGGCAGAGAATGGAAGGCGTGAGCGCGGTGTCACGGGGCTTCGATTCTCCGGAGAACTGGAGGTATCGCGGTCCTGCGTACATGCGGATCTTTCGATGGTTCCGTGCTCGCGCCGCAGGGCCTTCGACGCTGCGACGAGCGGTGCGAATCGGAGTTGTCATGCCCGCAGTCGTAGCGATTGCCGTCGAGTTCGTCGGCGACCGGGATTTTGCGATCTTCGCGGCATTTGGTGCCCTGGCAGGCCTGCTGTTTGTTGACTTCAGCGGTCCGATGCACGTACGGCTGTCAGCGCAGACTGGTCTGGTGCTGTCCGGGGCCGTCTTGGTCTGCCTGGGAACACTGGCGTCCCAGGTGATCTGGGCCGCTGCGGCGGCCACCCTCGCCATCGCCTCCACGCTTCTGTTCGTCGGCGTGGTCAGCTCTGTGCTGGCCAGCGCGACGACCGCCCTCCTTGTGAGCTTCATCTTGCCGGTCACGATGCCTGGCTCGGTGAGTTCGATCCCGGACCGACTCGGCGGCTGGCTGCTGGGCGGGGCGGCCTCGCTGATCGCCATCGCCGTGCTTTGGCCTGCACCTGTCCGCGAGCCATTGCGGCTGTCGGCCGCTCACGCGTGCGGGTTGCTTGCTCGGCGGCTGCGCGCCGAGGCCGAATGCGTTCGCAGAGATTTTGAGCCGCGGAGCAGAGCGGCGCTCGACGTGCTGACCGAAGAGGCCGCCGCTGCCGTGACAGCCGTGCGCGCGTCCTTCTTCAGCACGTCGTACCGGCCAACGGGACTCAGCACGGCAGCGCGCGCCCTGATTCGGGTGATCGACCAGGTGGTGTGGCTGAATACGATTCTCAAGCGAGCGCCGCTGGAGTCTCAGCCCGGGCCGGCCGCGACAGCGGTTTGCTCAGTGAAGTTGGAATCCGCGGCTCTGCTGGAGCGGGGCGCTGTATTGCTGGAATCAGTCGTCGGCGATCCAAGCGAGCTGGACGCCGGTCTGAGGCGTCTGGAACAGGCACGGGCAGCCATGGAGCGCACGGTCACGTCTCTCGTTCCACTACACCGCGGCGAGACATCCCCGTGGGCGGTTCCGGACGTGGCGGTGTCGGAGTTCGTCAGGTCGTTGCAGCCGAGCTTTCACGCCCAGCAGATGGCCTGCGCGATCTCGGCCATCTCCGTGAATATCCAAGTCGCCGTGGCCGCCCATCAGCGTAGCTGGTGGCAACACCTTCTGGGGTGTCGGACCGAGGGGGTGGAGTCCCCGCTCTCCTCCGCGCGGGAACGCGTGAGTGCGCAGGCCGAACGGCATTCGGTGTGGCTCCACAACAGTGTGCGCGGGGCGACCGCCTTGTGCCTCGCCGTGCTCGTGGCCGAGTTCACCAGCGTCCAACATGCGTTCTGGGTCGTCTTCGGCGCGCTGACCGTGTTGCGCTCCAGTGCGCTGAACACCGGGCAGAACGCCCTACGCGGCTTGCTGGGAAACGCCGTCGGGTTCCTGATCGGCGGAGGGCTCATCATCGCTCTGGGCATGCACCCCATAGCCCTCTGGCTGCTACTCCCGCCAGCCGTGGCCTTCGCCGGAATCGCACCCGAAGCTGTCTCGTTCACCGTCAGCCAGGCCGGTTTCAGCACCGCACTGTTGATCTTGTACAACATCGTCGAGCCCGGGGGATGGAACGTCGGGCTCGTCCGCCTTGAGGACGTGGCCATCGGCTGCGCAGTGAGCCTCGTGGCCGGGGGGCTGTTCTGGCCACGGGGGGCAGGCTCCACACTCGGCAAGGCCCTGTCCGAGACCTTCTCCGACAGCGCTCGCTACCTGCGCAGCGCGATCGAATGCAGCCTCACCCGCTACGACGCACGCGTGCCGACGGCTCCGATACCAAGCGACGACAGAGACCGTGCTGTATCGGCGGCACGCCGACTGGACGAAGCCTTCCGCGGCTTCCTCGCTGAACGCGGTACGAAGCACGTCCCCCTAGCAGGTGTAACAACATTGATCAACGCGGGCGTCATCATCCGGCTCACAGCCGACGCCGTCCTCCACCTCTGGAGGGGCGAGGACTCGGCGTCCAAAGGGGATCATGCCGCGGAACGTGCAGAGGTCCTTGAGGCAAGCGTGCCGCTTGTCGATTGGTACGAGAAGACAGCGCGAGCGCTGGCGGGCACGGGCACCGTTCCCGACCGCATCGAAAGCCGGCTCCCTACCTGCCTCCTCGTCCAGGCGGTGCGCCGCGACCTCAGCGAAGCGGATGGACGTGGAACCGCAGCAGCCGTGAAGATGATATGGACCGAGGACCACATCGATGCCGTCAGACGCCTGCAGGAAACAATCCTGGGACCCGCGCAAGCAGCGTCTCGGCAGTGCCTGCCCTGGTCATGGCTTGGCGGACGCCGAGCCTCGGCCAGTCAAGGATGAACCCCGGTTCCAGGTGACCAACCAGCGGTATCTGAAGTAGTCCACGATCCTGACGGTCAATGTCGGCACCATCCCCACATTGTTCAAGGCCGAAGCAACTGACAGGAAGAGAATCACTGCCGATTTCGAGGAGCCCCTCATCGCCTGCGACTTACGCGATGTCGTCTCGTCCGGGGCCTGCTCCGACGGCCGACCTGTCGGTATTGCTGTTCACGGACTCGGGGATTAACGAGCAGCAGAACGGGCATGGCAAATCATGTCAAGACTGGGTATTCTAGATGCTATATACGCGTGTCTGTCCGATCTGGATGGGGTATTGACCAAGACTGCGGTGGTGCATGCGGCGGCCTGGAAGGAGTCCTTCGACGAATTCCTCCGCCGCCGGGAAGGCCCGGATTGTCGGCCCTTTGATGCAGTGGCTGACTACGAGGAGTACGTCGACGGCCGTCCGCGTGCCGACGGCGTACGGGCATTCCTGGCCTCGATATGCCCGAAGGCTCGGACGATGACCCTCCGGAGCTGGAAACCGCGCACGGTCTCGGAACCGCAAGAACGCCCTGCTGCTGGAGCAGATCCCATGCAGGGCGTAGAGGCGTACACGGGCTCGTCCATTACGTCGAGGCCGTGCGGGTGGCCGGACTGTCCACGGTCGTGGTCTCCTCCAGTGCCAACGCCCATGATGTCCTGGCGTCGGCCGGGATCGAGGGACTGTTCGACGTACGGATCGATGGTGTCGTCGCCGTCGAGCGCAAGCTGCCCGGCAAACCGCACCTGGACACCTTCCTCGAAGCTGCGTATGACCGGGGCGTCGAGCCCGGCGCGGCCGCGGTCTTCGAGGACGCGCTCGTCGGCATGGAGGCTGGACGGTCAGGCCACTTCGGATACGTCGTCGGATCGGTCAGGCTGACGCGCTGCACCAGCACGGCGCGGACGTCGTCGTGGGTGGCCTCGACGAGCTGGTGGAGGACAGAGCGTGATTACGCATTCTGCCTACGTGGTCGAGCCCTGGCATGTGCGCGAGACCGGGCTCTACTGGGACGTTCTGGCACAGAGCGAATCCGTCTTCGTCTTGTCCAAGGAGGGTGAGCCGCACGGCCTGCCCGGCAGCTATCTCAACGGCGTCCACGAGCTGCATCCATTGCCATACGCGGAGGCGGGCTACGGCTATCCCGAGTCCGGCCAGACGGTCATCAACGGCTAGCTCATCCGTCTGCTGGTCGACGGCGAGCCGTTCGACCTGCGCTATGGAGCGCTGCGATCGCACGAGCGGGTGCTGGATCTGCGTGGCGGGCTGCTGCACCGCGTGTGCGAATGGACCTCGCCTGCCGGCAAGGCCGTGCGTGTGCGCTCCACCGGCCTGGTCTCCTTCCCTCAGCGGGCCGACAGCGCCGCACTGGGGATCCACGAGCAGTCTGCGGGCCTCACCCGCCACCTGGTGTGGGATTTCGCCGCCACCGGCCCCGACGACTAGCCCTACTTCGAGCTGTACCGCAAGCAGGCGATCGAGCAGGCGGACCTGGTGCTGGCGATGTACCGGCGCGGGGACGCCTTCGCCGAGGACCAGAAGGCTCGGAACTTCGCTTACTACGAGCCGCTCACCGTTCGGGACTCCTCGCTGTCGGCATGCGTCCAGGCGGCGATCGCCGCCGAGGTGGGGCATCTGCGCCTGGCCTACGACTACCTCGGGGAAGCAGCGCTGATGGACCTGGACGATCTGGAGAAGAACACCCGCAACGGCCTGCACATCGCCTCGCTGACGGGCTCCTGGATTGCCCTGGTAGTGGGCTTCGGGGGGATGCGCTACCGCGAGGAAACATTGCATTTCGCTCCCAGGCTGCCCGAGAGGCTCAGCCGGCTTGTCTTCTCATCCACGTGCGGCAGCGGTGCCTCAGAGTCGAGATGACCAGTTCCCAGGTCACATACACCCTGGTGGAGGGAGAACCGCTTCAGATCAGACACTGCGGGGAGCCGCTGACGATATCGCGCGGCACCCAGCAGACACGGCCCGTCGAACCGCCGATCGTCCTGCCTGAGCCCTCCCAGCCGCCCGGACGCAACCCCGGGCGCCCCGCCCCTGCCCGACCTGCGCGGACACAAGCAGAGGCTGGGGCCGGATGAAAAGTTGAGGGTGGGCACGGGCGCTCCTAGGCTGGCAGGAGTGGGTGAGCGAGACGACCCGCACTCGGCCAGCATTCAAGCATCTTGCCTGCACAGGCGGTCCTCCCCGAACCGGTGACCTGCCTCATCGCACGGCCGCTTTACTCCGGCTTCTCGGGCAGGCTCGTCGACGCAGTGCAACCGTAGACATTCCGCTCGGAGCATGGAGGGCGGCTGAGCGATGACCGACCTGGACACGCTGTCGGTGAACCCGATTCGTAGATTGTGTATGGACGCGATCCGGAAGGCCGAATCCGGGCGTCCCGGAACTGCGAGGGGCATGGCACCCGTCGCCCTCCCGCTGTGGCAGCGGCTCCTGCGCTTCGATCCCGCCGATCCGATCTGGCCGGACCCGGATCGCTCCCTACATGCCTCTGCGCTGTTGTCGCTGCTGCACCCGACAGAACTGTTTGACCGCCAGCCACGGGAATACCGTGACCAGGTGCTGCCGCCCACGGTGACTGCCAGGGTGGTGGTCGAAGAGGCCTCCACGCTCGGCTGGGGCGGTACGTCGGCGACCGTGGAGCGATCGCAGGTATGCACAGCTTTGGCGCTTCCGCGCCCCTCAAACAGCTGCTCAACAAGTTCGCCTTCACACCTGAGCGTGTCGCCCGGGCAGCACGCGAGCTGGTGTCACAGGGCTAGGAGACACACGTGAAAGCGACTCAATCCCTGCACGAACTCGGGCAGAGCCTGTGGTTGGACAACATCACGCGCGGCATGCTCGACTCCGGGCAACTGCAGCACTACATTGACAGCTACTCAGTCACCGGTCTGACGTCGAACCCGTCGATCTTCGACAAGGCTATCTCCTCTGGCGGATACGATGACGCGATCCGTGCCAAGTCCGCATCCGAACTGACCGATGAGGAGCTCTTCTTCGAGCTGGCCATCGAGGACCTTCAGCGGGCCGCGGATCTGTTCTTGTCCATCCATGAGAGAACGGACGGCATGGACGGCTGGGTCTCGCTGGAGGTGTCGCCTCTTCTGGCTTACGACACTGCGCGGACCATCGAAGCGGCGAAGGAACTGCACGCACGAGCGGGCCGGAAAAACCTGTTCATCAAGATCCCCGGCACCGCCGAAGGACTCCTGGCGATCACCGAGTGCGTCGCCTCGGGTATACCGGTGAACGTCACCTTGTTGTTCTCGGCCGACCACTACAGGGCCGCCGCCAACGCGTATCTGACCGGGGTCGAGCGGCGGGCCGAGCAAGCACTCGATCCCGCGGTGGGTTCGGTGGCCTCGGTCTTCATGTCCCGGTGGGATTCGGCCGTCAGCGGCAAGGTGCCGGACGATCTGCGGGACCGACTCGGCCTCGCCGTCGGCCAGGACACCTACCGGTCCTATCGCATGCTGATGGACGGGGACCGGGCACAGCGCCTGGAGAACGTAGGCGCACGCATGCAGCGGCTGCTGTGGGCGAGCACCCGTACCAAGGACCCCGCAGCGTCGGACACCCTCTATGTCCACGGACTCGCCGCGCCGTTCACGATCAACACCATGCCCGATGAGACACTCGAGGCCTTCTACGATCACGGCGAAGTGGGCGAGCCTTTGCCGGCCGATGGGGACGGCTGCGACGCGGTGCTCGCGCGGTTCGCTGACGCGGGCGTGGATGTCAACGCCCTTGCCGCGAAACTCCAAAGCGACGGAGCGGCGTCCTTTGCGGCCTCCTGGAACGACCTCTTGGCGTGTATCTCCGCGCAACGAGAGGCCCTTGTCTGACCCAGTCCGACCTGATGTGAGGGCCGATAGATGTCCATTACCCCCCTCCGGCAACAGCCATCGTGGAAAGCGCTCGAGCAACATCACTCCGAGATCGGAACTACCCATCTGCGTGAGCTGTTCGCCCAAGATCCGGGACGTGGTGAGCGCCTGTGCGCGGAAGCGGCAGGACTGTATCTGGACTACTCCAAGAACCGGGTGACCGACGAGACGGTGCGACTGCTGTGCGAGCTCGCCCGGGAGTGCGGACTTGAGGAGCGCAGAGACAGGATGTTCCGCGGGGAGCACATCAATGTCTCCGAGGACCGTCCGGCCCTCCACGTGGCCTTGCGCATGCCGCGCGGGCGCTCGCTCGTCGTCGACGGCGTCGATGTCGTCGCCCAGTTGCATTCCGTCCTGGACCGCATGGCCGCATTGGCCCAGCGCATCCGGTCGGGCCAGTGGAGAGGCCACACAGGGAAGGCGATCAAGAACATCGTCAATGTCGGCATCGGTGGCTCCGACCTCGGGCCGGTCATGGCGTACGAGGCACTGCGCCACTACAGCCAGCGTGACCTGACGTTCCGTTTCATCTCCAATGTTGACGCGACCGACTTCGTGGAGGCGACCCGCGACCTCTCCCCGGAGGAAACTCTCTTCATCATCTCCTCCAAGACCTTCGGCACCCTGGAGACCCTGACCAACGCCCGCTCGGCACGCGACTGGCTGGTGGGTGCGCTCGGTAGCGACGAGGCGGTCGCACGGCACTTCGTCGCGGTCTCGACCAATGCCCAGCGCGTAGCGGATTTCGGCATCGACACGGACAACATGTTCGAGTTCTGGGACTGGGTCGGCGGTCGCTATTCGATGGACTCCGCCATCGGCCTGTCCACCATGATCGCGATCGGGCCCGAACACTTCCACGACATGCTCGCGGGTTTCCGAGCCATGGACGAACACTTCCGCACGGCTCCACTCGAGGCGAACCTCCCTGTGCTCATGGGGCTCCTCGCCGTTTGGTACGTGGAATTCTTCGGGGTCCAGACCATCGGCGTCATGCCTTACGAACAGTATCTGAAACGGTTTCCGGCCTACCTACAGCAGCTCACCATGGAGTCGAACGGCAAGCACGTGACCGTGGACGGCCACGTGGTCGACTACGACACCGGACCCGTCTACTGGGGAGAGCCGGGCACCAACGGCCAGCACAGCTTTTACCAGCTCATCCACCAGGGAACCCGGCTGATTCCCGTCGATCTGATCGGCTTCGGCAAGAGCCTCAACCCACTGAGCGACCACCACGACATTCTGTCGTCGAACGTCTTCGCTCAGGCTCAAGCGCTCGCCTTCGGCAAGACCGAGCAGGAAGTCCGGGACGAGGGCACCCCGCCCGACGTCGCGCCGCATCGGGTGATGGAGGGCAACCGTCCCACCAACGTACTGCTCGGCGAGATCCTGACACCCCGTCTGCTCGGGGCACTCGTCGCGCTGTACGAGCACAGCGTGTTCACCCAGGGGGCGGTCTGGGACATCGACTCCTTCGACCAGTGGGGTGTGGAACTCGGCAAGGTACTCGCCGTCCAGATCACCCCCGAACTCACCTCCGCCGCGGAGCCGGAACTCGACCACGACTCGTCGACCAATGCGCTCATCCGCCGTTACCGCGCCCTGAAACACCGAGGGCACCGCTAGGAGCCCCGCGAGATGTTGCACCTACAGCCACGACCGATAGATATCAGGCGAATTCCCGTCTTCTCGGTCTATACGAGGCGCGTCACCCCCGTAGTGAGCCATCAAGCCGGATCAATTGACAACACGTGCTAGAGGAGAGCAGCCATGGCCACTGACACCCCGATGCAGCTCGGCATGATCGGGCTCGGCCGGATGGGCGCGAACCTCGTGCGCCGGCTGACGCGCGACGGCCACCGCTGTGTGGTCTATGACGTCAACGAGAGCGCGGTGAGGGAGCTGGAAGGCGAGGGCGCGGTCGCCGCCCACTCGCTCGGCGACCTGGTGGCGAAGCTGGAGCGGCCACGTGCCGTCTGGCTGATGCTGCCCGCCGCCGTCGTACAGTCCACCCTCGATCAGCTCACCGACCTCCTCGACCCGGACG
>NZ_JAGFNO010000082.1:0-10451 GCF_017592595.1 Streptomyces sp. NEAU-YJ-81
GTCGATGCGCTCGCGCGCGGTCAGCTTGCCCTTGGCGTGCTGCTTCTCCACCGCGCGCGCGGACCCCGCATGGGTCGCCTCTTCGATACGGCGCTGCAGATCCGCGAGCTTCCCCGCGGTGGTGTGAATATCGATGTCGGCCGGCTGCGCGGGCTCGGTGCTCACTGCTTGGCTCCCTTCTGAGCGTTGGCGCTGGTGGCGTGCCAGGTGGTGAGCAAGAGCCCGGTTGCCGAGGCAGCTGTGAATGAGTTTCCGAGCGGGAACGGCACTGCCATCCGCACTGGGGAACCCGGAATGGGGGTGTCCGGTTGGTGAGGCGGGGCCGTCAGACCGGCGCCTGGGGGCACCGTTACGTCATTGCGTCTCAGCGTTCTTGGCAGGAACGAATCGGTCGGCACTGGGGGGCGGCGTGGTAGGCGGCAGCCAGGAGGGATCATTGGAGGCACTCCAATTGATGGGCAATGGCCTGCGGGGCCGAACTCAGGTCAGAAGGTGTCGTGGGGGACGTACACACCCCAGACGTCGCTGGAGCAAGTGGGCGTGCTGCCTCGACCTTCATTGCCACGGAGGCCGCGAAGGCTGTGGAGGCTCGCAGAGGCGGAAGAGGAGTGCCTGAGGGCCGGACTCGATGCCTTCTGTCAGACACACCGGGCCCCGACTCGCACGGTGAGCGGCGGCACGCCGATGACCCTGGAGCACAGCCAGAATCCCTCGTTCATGTTGATGGTGGCGAGTGCGCACTGTCTCCCGGGGCTCCGGCCCATGGCCAGGACATGACGGATGACCCCGGTGCCGCAACTGAGCTCCCAGGCGAGATCGGTGGAGGCGCAGACGGGACACAACAGACGGCGGAAGACTGCGGTCCGACACCAGCGGCAGCGCTGGAAGTACAGCTCTCCACCCCCCACTCCACCCAGCGGCACCTGCGTGGGGCAGTCCGCCTCCGGGAGTGGGCTCGCGCTTGGATCGACCTCCCGTTCGACGGGGGCGCTATCCGTGGTTTCGATCGCTGCATGGAGCACGGTGTTCCTCTCCGTCCCCGTCCCGAAATGACCCGCGACGGGAGGCGAGAGCTCACCGATCACGGCTGTAGCACGTCGGCACCGCTGTGGCGGCGTGTTTCACAAGCTATGGTACTCAGTTCCGAAAGTGAAGTACTTAGTCCCAAAGCGCTCTGTGATGGAAGCCTCGCCGCGTCACTCGGCGCCCGATGCCCGCAATGCGGTGTTCGATCCCATCGAAGCGAGGCAAGTGGCGTCTGCGCGGTGAGACGGGGAAGGATGAGCGGCCATGAGCAAGCCACCTGCACGGATCCGACTGGCAGACGCCGCATTCGCGCTCTTCGACGAGCGCGGATACGAGCAGACGACCGTCGATGACATCGCCGAGCGAGCGGGACTCGGGCGCACGACGTTCTTCCGGAACTACCGATCCAAGGAAGACGTCATCTTTCCGGACCACGATCGGCTCCTGGAGTTGATCAGAGATCGGCTGGCGACCTCCAGCCACAGCACCGCTCTGGTCGCCGTGTCGGACGCGGTTCGACTCGTACTGCTGCGCTACGTGGAGGAGGGCGACCTGGCGAGGCGGCGATATGCCCTCACCAGCAAGGTGGCTGCCCTGCGTGACCGGGAGATCGCCAGTGTGGGCCGCTATCAGCGACTGTTCCGGGAGTTCATCGCCGACTGGATGGGGGGCCCGACGGAACCAGCGTCGCTGAGGGCCGAACTCATGGCCGCCGCGGTGGTCGCCGCCCACAACCATGTGCTGCGTCGCTGGCTTCGGGGCGAATCGTCCGACCCGGTCGCCGAGGTGGACGAGGCGATGCGTGAGGTGCTCGCCCTCTTTCCGGCGCCCGGCTCCTCACCGCAGCTCGGCGGTGGCACCACTGTCGTCGCGTTCAGGACCGGGCAGGACATCGACACCCTGCTCCCCTCGCTGCGACGTCTCGTCGAGGACGACGCCGAGCGCTGAAGCCCGCTCCGTTTGATCGAGTGATGCCGCGCACAGCGGAAACAGGGGCGCGCTTGGGCGTGTTAGCTTCCGGCCGTGGCTTCCCCGGTCCCGCACACCTTCCTATCCCATAGCGGAACCGCCGGGACCAGCCCAGGGGCTGCCCGGCGGTGCTCGGCGTCCGTGCCCCGCTCGACCCGCTCGATCTCTTCGGCGACGGCTTCGTCCGAGACCCATACCCCTGGCTCGACAGGCTCCGGGCCGAGGCCCCCGTGCACTACGCCCCCGGCACCGGGTTGTGGCTGGTCAGCCGATACGACGATGTGCGCCGCGTACTGCTCGACCCGACCCTGTTCCGTCCCGACAACGCTCTGCACGCAGTCTGCGCTTGCCGGAAATCCCATCCGTGCAGGTCATGCGGTATGTCGGTATTCGTGGAGGATGCCGCAGAGGCGATCGTGTCGGCGTATGTCGAGGCGGGCCAACGCGTCGGGATCGTCGATCGGCGGGGGCAAGGGGTGCAGCGGTCTGGCGTTCGCGATGCCCTGGTGGGGCCGGTGTCCGTTATAGAACTGCGCGAACTCGCGCAGGGCGTGGAGGAGATGTCGCTGGTTCCAGTCCGGCGACTGCCGTGTTCGATCACCACGAGCACGTACATCCGCACCCCCGGCCTGTTTCCATGAAGTCGCAGGCCAGCAGCGCATCAGCCTGGGAGCGAAGGAAGGTGGCCCAGGTACTGGAGTTCCGCTCGGGCGCAGGATCGATGCCGGCCTCCTTCAGGATTTCCCAGACGGTGGACGCGCCCACCTTCATCCCCAGGACGAGCAGCTCGCCGTGCAGGCGTCGGTACCCCCGGCTCGGGTTCTCTTTCGCCAGGCGCAGCACCAGGGTGCGGATGGAGCGCACGGTGCGCGGTCGTCCCGGGTGTTTGGGCCGGCAGGAGGCGGCGTGGCGGTGTGCGACGAGGTTGCGGTGCCAGCGCAGCACCGTGTCGGGTCGGACGAGCAGCCGTAACCGTCGCAGGACGTCCAGTGGCAGGCGATGCAGCAGCGCCGCCAGGAATGCTCGATCGCTCGGCGTGAACCGGATCTTGTCCTTGCCGAGTTGGCGTTCCAGCACGGTGATCTGGTGGCGCAGAGCGAGGATCTCCGCGTCCTTGTTCCGGTCGGCCATCGGCGGCAGGCGAAGCATCGCGAACGCGTTCGACACACCCAGGTAAGCCAGTCGCAGCAGCACGGTCGATCATCATGACGCGCTGATGGCAGCTGCGCGAGAGCATCGGCTCGGGCGACCGCGGCCAAGGTTTCGGGAAACCTGAAGAACCGGCCCTCATCAGGGCGGATGAGATTTCCGGCAAGGGCAGTGTCCACGCCGAAGCATGCCGCCGAGTGCCCCTGCCGGTTGATGTCCGGCCGGAGTAGGGGCCCCGTCCTCAGCTGTAGCTGCGACCGCGCACCATCGTCGGCGGTGCCTACGGCGCCGCCGACGATGGATTTGCGATGGGGCTGCTGCTCGGCTCATGTGGGGCAGGCGGGAGCCGGGTCAGACTGCGGAACGGCCGCCGTCGGCGGCGACGATCGCCCCGGTTGTGAAGCTGGCCCGGTCACTGGCCAGGAAGGCAACCACCTCGGCGACTTCGGTCGGGTCGGCCACCCGGGCCAGCGGCACCGTGTCGCCGTATCCGCCGACATCTTGGCCGAGTGACTCGACCGCCTTCGCCGAGCGCATCGGACCCGGCGAGACGGCGTTGACGCGGACGTTCGCCTGGGCGAACTGGGCGGCCCAGGCACGGGTCAGGGACTCCAGCGCCGCCTTGGTCGCGCCGTAGACGGCCATGGCGGGCATGCCGATGCCTGCGGCGGTGGAGGAGATGTTGACGATGCTGCCGCCCCCGTTCGCGGCCATCCGCGGTGCCAGGACCGTGGTGAGCACGAAGGGAGCCCGCACGTTGACAGCGAACGCATCGTCGAAGGCGGCGAGTTCCTGCGTCGCGCCGAGCAGGACCGCGGCGTTGTTGATAAGAATATTGACGGGGCCGACCGCGTCGGCGAGCCGCCGCACGTCCTCGACCTCGCTCAGATCAGCCGACAGGAAGCGGAGTCGCCCGCCGAGATTCTCAACCACCTGGGCACCGCGCCGCGGGTCGCGTCCGGTGACCGTGACATCAGCACCGCCGGAGGCGAGGATCCGCGCCACCGCGTACCCCAGCCACCGATGGCACCGGCGCCGGTGACCAGTGCGTTCTTTCCCTTGAAATCCATGAGCGTGCCTTCGTCGGGTCAGCGCGCCGCGGCGGCCGCGTTACGGATCCAGCTGCGGAATTCGATCGCCAGGTGCTCGCAGTGACCCTCGATCATCGAGTCCGGGGCGGCCGACGGATAGACGACGCGCACCACCACGTTCGCGCCGGTCTCGGTGTCCCGCGCCTGGTGCAGGCAGTACGCGAAGGGAGTAGCGTCGTCCAGGCTGAGCAGGGCGTTCATCAGCGTCACCGGGTAGGACGCGTCGAGGAATGCGCTGACAGCGGCGGGCAGTTCGCGGGCTACCGAGACCTTGAACCGGGTGAGGTGGCCGCCGATCGTCTCCACCATGCCGCCCGTGTAGGTGGGCGGTTCGACGTAGTGCTCGGGGTGGGCGTTGACGAGCAGTGACTTGTCCTGGAAGCGGCCGGTGCCGGCTTGCGCGGCGAACCACTTGGCCAGGCCGGTGCCGCTGAGCCCGCGGACGGTGAACTCGGTGCGCGACTCACGGAAAGTGCCTCCCGAGGCCGCGACGAGCTCCTTGTGGTAGCGGTCGCCGGCGTCGATCTGCTCGGCGAGCAAGTCCATCATCACCTGCCCGCCTGCCACGTTCTTCAGGTTCATCAAGGCCCGGCGTGCGGCCTTGAGCTCCCACCGGTCGACTTCGGTCTCGTCGAAGGTGCGGCCCATGGCGTGCACATCGACGGTCACGAGGGTGGTCTGCTGTGCTTCGGTGTGGGTGTTCACGTGTGTTTCCTAATCAGTTTGGGGAGTCGGCCATCCGGCAGACTCCAGGTGGTAGCCAGCGGCAGGTGAGCACTCCTGGTTCCTGGACTGTTGAGTCCTGATGAAAGACCGTGCCCCCTGCCGTTCGGCCCGGAGAGTTGATCGCTGATGGGATGTCGTGCCCGCCTCTGGCCGGCGTGAGCACTGCTTGATTAGGTCGCTGATGGTTCTCCGGCAGGCTGCTGAAGGTGATCGGCATCGAGAGCGGAGGACCGTTGCGACTGTTCGTGGGAGATGACTGGGCCGAGGACCATCACGACATCGAGGTGATGGACAGCGCCGGCCGACGGCTGGCCCGGGCCCGGCCGCTGAGATCATCCTCTCCCAGCCGGGGCTGGGAGTCGTCCTCGGTGCCCGGGTGCTCGCAGAGTTCTGCGACGACCCCGCCCGCTACACCTCCGCCGAGGCCCGCAAGAACTACGCCGGCACTTCCCCGATCACCCGCGCCTCCGGCAAGAAGAAGGTCGCCCTGGCCCGCTACGTCCACAACGACCGGCTCATCGACGCCCTGCTCACCCAGGCATTCAGCACCCTGCGCGTCTCGCCCAACGCCCACGCCTACTATCAGCGGCAACGCACCCGCGGAGTCGGCCACAACGCCGCCCTGCGCCAGCTCGCCAACCGGCTCGTGGGCATACTCCACGGATGCCTCAAAACTGGCACCCGCTACGACGAGGCAACCGCCTGGTCGCATCACGCGGAACTGGCTACGGGGTGACATCTACGCTCCTGGGATGTCTTTCATGGCAGGAGGCGGGCAATGCAGCTGCGGCGACGGTCCAGCTGCGTACACGGAATGCGCCAGCCCGTTTGCCGCCCGCCCAAATCCACAATAAGATGCAGTCATGCATCTTGCAAGCCCGGAGCCCGCCCCCCGCCGCCGTCGGCGCGGCGCAGAACTGCAGGCCGCTCTACTTGACGCCGCCTGGGAAGAGCTGATGGAACGCGGCTACGCGGGCCTCACCTTCGCCGCGGTAGCGGACGGCGCCGGCACCAGTCGCCCGGTCGTCAACCGTCACTGGGCGACCAAGGCCATGCTGGTCCGTGATGCCATCGGCCATGCCAGCGACAAGTTCCCGCTCACCGATCCCGACACCGGATCGCTGCGCGATGACACGATCGGGCTGCTCGAACAGCTCAACGGGGCGTTCACTGTGTTCGCTGTCGCCATGACCGCACAGTTGGCCGCCTACTTCGAAGAGACGGGAACAACACCCGCCGAGCTGCGTGCGTCCCTGATCGATGAGAGGTGGGCGCTGATCGAGTCCGTTGCGCAGCGCGCCGTCGAGCGAGGAGAGATCGATGGTTCGAAGCTGACTCCGCGAATCACACGGTTGCCCTTTGACCTGCTCCGACACGAAGTGCTCATGGACCTGGCGCCAATGTCCGCGCACGCCATCCAGGAGATCGTTGACACGATCTTCATCCCCCTGCTCACATAAGACCCTGCTTAGGGCGTGCAGATCTTTAACTCGTGGCTTTCCATTCGGTGGTCCGTTGGTCTGGCATGAGCGGGTTGGATGGGCAACGGGCCGTGCTGGCAGCCAAGTTCGAGGCGATTCTGCCGCACCTCGACGAGCGGCAGCGTCGCCTGCTGATAGGGGCGGAGGCCCAGTCCCTCGGCCACGGCGGGATCAGAGCAGCCTCGCCAGGAGCGCGCTGAGGGTGTCCTGGTCGGTGGTGGTCAGACGCGCCCATGCGGGTGCGGCCACGGCTGCCGAGTCACCGGCGAAGGACGCGGCGATCGTGGTCGCGCTCTGGACCGTCGGCAGGGTTTCCGGGTCGATGTGGCGGAGGTAGTCGGCGACCGGGGCCAGGGCGGGGAGCAGCGACCCGCGGCAGGTTCTCGTGGCGACGAGCCTGTCGCCATGGCTCCTGGTCCATCAGTGGCAGCAGAACACGGCCCAGGTACGCGCAGCGGTGCCAGAGCGTGTCGTGGTCCGAGGTCACGGTCGACCCTCTCTGCGGCGAGTGGAAGGCCTGGGGCCGAGGATCAACCCGACTGCCACAGGCCCTCCAACTTCCCACTACGCGCAGGGCACGTACGGGACGGGGCTGTTTGCCGTGCCATGGCCCGTAGACCCGCTCGAGCTCACGATGGCCGCGACCGTAGTGGTACGCCAGCCAGCCTTCGGGTCACCGGGGTGGTTCACGCAGGTTGCCGCTGCGGTCGACGACCGCAGCGGCGGCGCGCACTTGGACTGACGTGAGGTCGCCGCCGTCATCCACATGTTCGAGAAGTTGTTGTAGAACTCGAGGTCCACCTCGCTGGTACAGGCCACAGGACCGCCTGAGCACGATCTGATGCCTCCGGTACCCGTCATCCGAGAGCCGCTGTGGTTGGGCTGCGACGCGTAGGCAATGCAGCTCGCCGCTGCCCCGGACGCGTCCTGCGCGGTCACCGTGACCTCAGGCGGTTCCGCATTCGGCGGCGGGTCGGCCAGCGCCGTCTGAGTACTGGTGGCGACCAACGCCACACCGACGGCGAACGCGCTCACAATGCTTCGTAATCGTATGAAACACCCTCCCTTTCGCTGCACAACCCAACTGCCCATAAGCCGGACGGCCTCGAGCGACGCCAGACCGTAGATGTGGAACACGAGGTACAGCAGGGGCATACCAGCCAATACCTCCCCTCCTGCCTCACGGGCCTGAGAAGAGTCATCCTCCGACGGGGACCTCATCAGGTTCAGGAACAAGTTCTAATCCCCACCTGCTCGTCAGCCAGCGCACGGCCTCGACCTCGACCATCCGGTGGTCAGCATGCCCTCGAGGGGCGTTTCGCAGGTACCTGAGTCGCAAGAAGGGACGTAGGTGCAGGAGCGTGCAGCCGTGGCCGCCAACCCATGCACGAGCTCGTCAGGCGTCGGCGAGGAGGGGGTCGTACGGGGTGCCCGTGCGGCGGCCCGCCATGAAGGAGAGGAAGTCGCCCACGAAGGCGCTCCGGCCGTAGGCGCCGTCGGTGGTGGTGAGGTCGCGGTGGAAGGCGGTGCGGAAGAGGGTTCGGTACTCGTCCGCGTCGATGCTCCCGTTGCCGTCCTTGTCGGTGGCGTCGAAGAGGACCTCGGCAACGCGGATGAGCGCGGGTCCGGCGAGGGAGGGGACGGCGGTGGCGTACTCCTCGGCGCTGACGCGGCCGTCGCCGTCTTTGTCGAGGGCGGCCTGGAGCTCACGCCACCAGGCGGCGAAGGCGTCGTAGAGCCGGGCCTCCTCGGGTTCGTCCAGGTCGAGGCGGGTGGAGAGTTCGCGTGCCATGGCGGCGAGGTCAGGCCAGTCGAGGTGGCCGTCGCCGGTCTGGTCCAGCACTCGGCGGAAGAACTCCTCCGCCGAGCGTCGGTTCTCTTCTGTGGCCGCCGAAGGTGCCGGGCCGGGATTGGTGTCGCCGCTCAGTGGTGTGAGGAGGCGGAGCAGGGCCGATGCCCGCTTCATGCGGGCGCGCAGGGCGGTTACGGTGCGGGCGCGGGGGTCGTCGCTGTCGGGCGAGAGTGAGAGGGCTTCGATGATGCTTTCGGCGTTGATCCAGCCCTCGGGCAGGAATCGGGCGAGCCCGGCGGCGAGGTAGGCGCCCTGCATGAGGGTTGGGGCGCCGGGCATCTCGGGCAGGCCGGCCCGGCGCCGGTAGGGCTCGGGGAGCGAGGCGACGGTGATCGCGCCGAGGAGCGGACCGGCGACAGCTCGGCCGGCCGCCCACAGTGTCGGCGCGCCGTCGAGCAGCGCAGGGGCGGGCAGGTGGTCGAAGAGCCGGTAGAGGATGACGCGGGCCGCCTCGGTGTTCTCCAGCTCGCTTTCGACGACCCGGTCGAAGTATCGCCAGAAGTCGTTCAGGTCCTCGGGGAGTTCTGCGGCGTCGCCGTCGAGCGCGGCGAGGAACGCGCGGTACTCGGCGTACATCCGCTCCATCGTGTCCTGGTCGAGCGGCTGGCCGCTCAGCCGGCACATGGTGACGGCGCTCTCGAAGAGGGTGGCGACCACCCAGGCGCGGGTCGCGCGGTCCATCGCGTCGTAGGCGCGGCCGCGGGAGTCGGAGCCGCTCATGCGGGCGTGCAGCCGGTTGAGTCGGGCGGCCTCCCGTTCGCGTACCGCTGGGTCGGTGGCGAACATGCGCCGCATGCTGAGGAAGGTGTTGCGCAGTCGGCGCCAGGGGTGGGCGACGAAGGTGGAGTTGTCGACGAGGGCGGCGCCGATCTGCGGGTGAGCGGCCTCCAGTACGGTGGCGCGGATCATGGCCAGAGCCCAGCGCGGGTCGTCGAAGAAGGCGCTGAACTGCGATTTCGGGCCGAACAGGGATGCCTCGTCGGCCGTTCCCGTGGTTTCGGTGGTCATGATGGGTCTCCGTTCGTCCGGGCGGGCACGCCGCCGAAGCGGCGGTCGCGGCGCCGGTAGGTGTGCAGGCAGGCGAGGAAGTCGGGAGCCCGGAAGTCCGGCCAGAGCACCTCGGGGAAGACCCACTCGGCGTAGGCGACCTGCCAGAGCATGAAGTTGGAGATGCGCTGCTCACCGGAGGTGCGGATGACCAGATCCGCATCGGGGGTGTCGGGGAAAGGCAGGTGGTCCGCGAAGAGCCGCTCGGTCACCTCGTCGGCGGGCGTCCCGCTGCGGATCAGCGACCTCGCAGCCTCGACGATGTCCCGACGCCCGCCGTGGTCGAAGGCGACGGTCAGCGTCATCCCCCGGTTGTCGGCGGTCAGCGCCGCCAGGTCGTCGAAGTCCTGGGCCAGTTCACGGGGGATGCGCGGGTCGGTGACCCCGAGGAAACGGCAGCGGATGCCGCGCGCGAGCAGCAGCGGCGCATGCTTGCGCACAACCCGGCGCACCAGACGCATCAGGAATTCGACCTCGGTGCCAGGGCGGTTCCAGTTCTCGGTGGAGAAGGCGTACAGGCTGAGCCACTCCACGCCGGCGGCCCGGGCCGCCTCGATGACGTCGATGACGGCGGTCACCGCGGCCCGGTGACCCGCCGTTCGGGGAAGCGAACGCCGCTGCGCCCAACGGCCGTTGCCGTCCATCACGCAGGCCACGTGCCGCGGCCCCGCACGCGCCGCCCCCTCGTCCCGCCGCTGCCCGCCGGGTCCGCCACCGCACTGTCGCCCGCCCGGCCGGTCCTCCGTCACCGCGCGTGCGCGCGGGACGCCGTAGTCCGTCACGCCCGGCCCCGCCCCGTCCGGAGCGGCACGACCGGCCGTACCGCGCTCGGTCACGCCCACCCTGCCTCGCCGCTCCCGCCTCGACCACGCCCCACCGGCGCGTTCCCTCCCGGGAGTCTGACAGCGCGAACGGGCCCTGCCCGGCCGAATGAGTGGCCGTCACCCTTGACTCGTACGTTCGAATCTGGCGTCGCGGGAGGGGTCGGCTCCATCGCCGTGCAGCTGGCCCGCGAGGTCGGCGCCCGGGTGATCGGCACCGGCCGGGCCGGCGACCGCGACACCGCCCTCGGCCTGGGCGCGGACGCCTTCGTCGACCTCCAGGCCGAGG
>NZ_JAGFNO010000083.1:0-9861 GCF_017592595.1 Streptomyces sp. NEAU-YJ-81
CGTGAGCCCGACCGGGGTGTCCCCCTCGGTCATGAGGATGAAGTCCATACCGACCCTTCCGTCGAATGTTATTCGCCGATAACGTAGGACGTAGCCCAGCCCAGGTCAAGGCCCCAGGAAGAGCGACAGGTGTTAGTTCTGATTAACGTGCGCGGGCCTGGACTGCGGGCCTCTCCCCATCCGTCGAGTAGTGACGCATCCGTGAGGTACTGGCCGAGCGGGCACAGAAGGAGGAGTGACCACACGTGAGCGAGTTGCGGATTGAGCGTTTGACCTCGCCCGACATCGCGAGCGCCATCGCGAGCGGTATGCGTACGGCGGTCTTGCCGCTGGGCGCCACGGAGCAGCACGGCGCGCACCTGCCGATGTCGGTCGACAGTGATCACGCCGATCGACTAGGTGTTCTTGTCGCCGAGCGGCTTGGCGACGCGCTCGTGCTACCGACGGTGCGGATCGGCTGCTCGCCGCACCACCTCGGCTTCGCCGGAACGCTCTCGGTGCAGGCCGAGACGCTCGAGGCGATCTGCGCCGACTGCTGCGCGAGCCTTGCTGTGCACGGCTTCCGCCGGGTGCTGATCTTTTCGGCGCATATCGGCAACTATCCGGTGCTCAGTGACATCGAGCCGAAGATCGCCGCGCGGCTCCCCTCCGACCTGGATGTCATCGCGTTCGCGGACTCGGCAGCGGTCCTCCGCGCGTGGCGCGATACTGCTCAACGCGTCGCCGGCCTCGCCGACCACGTCGGAGGACATGCCGACGTCGCCGAAAGTTCGATCATGCTGGCCGTGCGGCCGGACGCGGTGAGGAACGATCGCGCCGCCGCGGGTTTCACCGGGTCCATGGATGACGCGTTGCTGGCCCGCGTATTCACTGACGGTGTCAAGGCAGTCGCCCCCAGCGGGGTGCTCGGTGATCCACGCGGCATGTCGTCTGAGCTGGGCTTCGCCTGTCTGACCGCGGTGGCCGACCTGCTCGCGGAACACGCAATGGCACGTTATCGGCCGCTCACCTAGACTAGACTTTCTGTGTGTCGAGCTCACCTACCCCCCGTACCGCGTCTCCCCGCGCCACCCGTCGGCAGGTGCTGATCAAGGTCGCCGGAGAGTTGTTCAACGAGCGTGCCTTCGATGCGGTCACCACTGAGATGATCGGCGCGCGTGCCGGTGTGACCGGCCCCGCGCTCTACCGGCACTTCCCGAGCAAGCAGGCGTTGCTGATCGCCGTGCTCGAGGATCCGCTGGACGAACTGCTGGCTCATGCCCGCAAGACGGCAGCCGAGGTGACGGATCCACGCAAGGCACTTGAGGAGATGATCGATTACCACGTCAAACGCAGTCTCCAGAACGTTCCGTCCACGCTGGTGTTCCTGAAGAACGAACACAACGTCCCCGAGGACGAACGCCATCGCATGCGACGCATGATGCGCCTCTACGCCGAAGAGTGGAGCGGGCTGGTCACCCGGCTGCGGCCCGACCTGTCAGACGCGCAGACCCGCGTTCTCACACACGCCGTCTTCTCGATGATCAACGCGGTACCCCAGTTCAACAGCGGCCTCGATCCCGACATCGTCGCGACGACCATCCGCACCGCCGCGATCAACGCGCTGCTCGTCCCCGCGGACGCGAGCTGACAAGAAGAGCGGTCTTCAAGGGCGCGGCTCGTAGCCGCTGACCTGATCCAGGCCGGGGCCGGTGACCGGGAGGTGACCCGGCGCTTCGGGGTGGCCCGGATGCCGGCACGCCACTGGCGGCGAGCGTTGGCACCGCGTCGTCGGCGGCGGTCCAGGGTGGACCGCGTGCCGACGCAGGGAGAAGTCGTCCAGGACCGCGAACAGCATCTCCCCAAGCCAACGCTCGCGCAGTGTCGTGGGTGAGGTGATGTCCGTGACCGTCTAGGCCTGGGCAGACTCGGTCGGATGCCGGAGGATCCGGTGCGCTGCGGAGGGCGATCGAGCCACTACTCTTCTTGTCAGCTCGCGTCCGCGGGGATGAGCAGCGCGTTGATCGCGGCGGTGCGGATGGTCGTCGCGACGATGTCGGGATCAAGGCCGCTGTTGAACTCTGCGAGCCGATGACGTGGTACCGCGGTGATTTCCTCCACCTCGGGCAGGGTGTTACATGGATGACATCACCTGGCTCGTCAGCTCTCGTGGATCTGCGGAGAGGCCGTGTGATGGATCTGATGAATTTTGAACCGATCCGGACGCATCCGCAGCTGTTGCTTGATCGTGCGCGCTCTGAGCCCAACATCGTTGCGCTGCGCCACTGGCGCGATGGGGTTGTGCACGCGATCACGTGGCGGACGTACCGAGATCGAGTACGCGAGATCGCGCTCGGCCTTGTCGAGCACGGTGTGCAGCACGGCGATCACGTCGCGGTGATGAGCAGCGCACGCCCGGAATGGGCCTTCGTCGCACTGGCCGTGCAGAGTGTCGGCGGCGTGGTGGTCGGCGTCTACCCCACCAACTCGCCCGCCGAGATCGAGCAGATCCTGGCGCACAGCGAGGCAGTGGCCTTTATGGGCGAGACAGCCACGGAGCTCAACAAGGTGGCGGAGATCGCAGCCCGCGCACCGAAGCTGCGGCTCGTCGTCGGCATGGACACCGCCCCGCCGGCGCTACCTGAGGCAACCACCGGGACAACGTGGGAGGAGCTGCGCACAGAAGGAGCGCGGCATCCAAGCGTCGTATCCGACCGTCTGGTCGAGATGGTCGCTGGCACGACACTCGACGACCCCGCCGTTCTCTTCTACACGTCGGGCTCCACAGGAGCTCCGAAAGGCGTCACGCACTCGCACCGTACGCTTCAGCACTCGGTCCAGACCGTCGTCGGCCTCTATCCGGAACTCGACAGCCGTGAGCACGACATCGTCGGCTTCCTGCCGCTGGCCCACGTGGCGCCGGCGCTGCTGCTGATCTTCACTCCGCTGCTCTCACGTCTCGTGGTGACGTACTGCCGCATCGAGGACTACGAGGACGCGTTGCGCACCGTGCGACCGACGGCACTGCTGTGGCCCCCGCGCTTCTACGAGAAGGTCGCCGGCGAGCTGATCGCACGAGCGCGGGCTTGGCCCCGGGTGCGCCGGTACGCCTACAAAGGCGCGATGTGGGTCGGTCGCCGAATGGCCGAGCGCCGTTGGTCCAGTGGTCAGCCCTCGGTGTTCTTGCGGATCGCATACACCACTGTGCTCCACCGCGTCTTCCTGCCGTTGCGGGCAAGCGTCGGATTGGACCGCCTTCGCGTCGCTTTCACCGCCTCTGCCGCGACGCCCGAGAACGTCATTGCGCTGTGGCAGATCTGGGGGCTGGATCTACGCGAAAGCTACGGCCTCACCGAAACAGCCGGCTGCCCCGTCGCTCATTTCGACCAGACGTTTCCTCGCCCGGGATATATTGGTCGCGAATTCTCGGACCCACGCTTCCAGGTCGAGGTCGCACATGATGGTGAGATGCTGGTCCGCGCACCACTGCTGTTCCGCGAATACTGGCGCGACCCGGAAGAGACTGATGCCGTTCTGCGGGACGGTTGGTTCCGTACCGGCGACCTGATCGAGCGTACCGCGCACGGTGAGATCCGCCTCATCGGCCGAAAGAAGGACGTGATCATCACCAGCGGCGGCAAAACGATCAATCCGCAGCCGATCGAAACCCGGCTGACGGAGAGCTCGCTGATCAGCGAAGCGATCGTCGTGGGCGACGCGCGCAAGTGCCTCACCGTGCTGCTCGAGCCGAGCGCACAGGCCAAGGCACTGACTACGACGGCGCTGTCCGAACGCCTGCGAGCTGAGCTCGGGCGAGTCAACACGGACCTCGCGCGCGCAACAGCTGAAGGACTTCCGCGTGCTGCCTCGGCCCCTCGAGGCCGAACGCGGCGAGCGGACCGCGAACGGCAAGGTCAAGCGGAACGCGGTAGTGAGTTCATTCGCCACGTTGATCGATGAAATGTACGGCGGGAATGACGACACAGTGATCGCGAACCACCTACGGTAGCGGTCGCATGAGCGAAGAACCTTGATGGGTTGGCCATGGCCCCTACGTCTGCCGACGCGTATACAGCAATGGGTGGACTCATGCAGCTCCCGACCTGACACGGCAACAGATCCAAGCAGCGCGAGTCGGCGCGGCGACGCAGACTCGGTGAGCGCGCCAAAGGTACGACGACCACAGATCATCTCGGGCTTCTGTCCTGGGCCGAGCAGCTCGGTTCCCCGGACCGCCCTGCGGCTTGAGTCGTTCGGCAATGCTGACTTAATTCCATTCCTGCGCGCCACTCCCGGACCATGTCGCTTCTGCATCCATGCTTGTGGAATTTGAATTAGTCCAGTCGTATCAGTGCATTGCGCGTCTGTGTACGACGGGTCAGAGTCAGCACATGCGAAGTGCATCGAGTGTGTGCGTACGCAGTTCTTGCTGACCCACGAGGTATGGCATGCGATCGGCGGCGCTCCATCAATGCGCCCCATCATCCGATGGTCATCCCGCAGTCGTCGAATCAGCAGTCACCGACGAGGTAGCCCTGACGCCTGCGCGGCTCGAACCCAGAGAGATGGGGGCTTCAGCCCCCTGAGGCAGCACCGGGCACCGGCAACTATCGACCTCGCCACAGTGCCTCGGAGCCTGACCCGACGGAAGGGTCCAGTCAGGACCCACCCCCTGATCGCGCCGAACAACGTGACGGCGCCGACCTCGCGCGGCGAGGGCGGCCGAACGGCGCACCTCCCATCCTGGTGTGACAAGGAGAGTCAATGACGACGGCACAACACTCCGAAAAGACGATCAGCTTGAGGTCCGCCCGGCGCGCATCGCTGGCCGGCGGCGTCGGGACACTGATCGAGTACTACGACTTCAGCGTCTATGGGTTTCTGACGCTCACTATCGGACCGTTGTTCTTCCCCAGCGAGAATCCGACGGTCTCAACCCTGTCCGCGCTCGCGGTGTTCGCGTCGTCCTACCTCATCCGTCCGCTCGGTGGCTGGTTCTTCAGTCGCCTCGGCGACCGCCGCGGCCGCCGGACAGCCCTCGTCGCGACGATTGTGATGATGGGGGCGGCGTGCGGCGTGATGGGTCTGCTGCCCACCTACGGACAGATGGGAGTCGCCGCGACGATCGCTATCATCGTCGTGCGACTCGCCCAAGGGTTCGCTGCCGGTGGTGAGATCGGTGGCGCTGCCACCTACATCGCCGAGCTGGCGCCGCCCGGCAAGCGGGGTTTCTACGGATCGACGGTTTCCATGGGGTCCACTCTCGGGTTCGCCGTGGCCGCCGGCGTCGTAGGGCTGGTCCGTCTGCTGGTTCCGGCCGACCAGATGGCAACGTGGGGCTGGCGGATCCCGTTCCTCCTCTCGCTGGTCCTCACTGTGGTGTGTCTGCAGGCTCGGCTGCGGGTCGAGGAGTCGCCTCAATTCCAAGAGCTGAAGGAGAAGGCCGCGATCGTACGCAGTCCGATGCTGGCCGCTCTGCGTAGCCACCCGCTGTCGGTTGCCCGCGTGGCGGGCCTGGCTATCGCGTTCAACGGCACCGGCTACTTCGGCGTTGCCTACTTCGCCATCTTCCTGCAGGAGGAAGGATTCTCCGCCACAGGAGTCGCCTGGACCTCAGCGTTGTGCATCGCCCTGGCCACCTTTACCTATCCCTGGGCGGGCAAGTTGACGGATCGCTACGACCGCAAGCCCATCCTGCTGGCGTCCTACATCATCTTCGCCGTCATCGCTTGGCCGGTCTTCGCACTCCTCATCGCGGCAACCAACCTCTGGGCCGTCGGGGCCGTCTATCTGGTCTTCATGTTCTTCACCGGGTGGGCACAGGTACCTACGTGGCCGTTGGCCACGGAGCTGTTTCCGGCAAGCGTGCGCTACTCAGGCATCGCGATCGGTTACAACCTGGGCGTGATCATCGGCGGCATCACGCCACTCGTCGCCGCTGCCCTCGTGGCCGGCACCGGAAGCAGAACCAGCCCCGTCTACTGGATCCTCGCCGTAGCGCTCATCGGAGTGATCACCGTCGCGCGACTGCCGAAGACCGCGTCGAAGCCGCTACCCGCCTAAGCGGACGGCCAGGTCCACGATCTCCTGCACCCGCGCGGAAGCCGCCCGGGTGCAGGAGATCGTCGAGCCTGCGGATACCACAACCGTGGCGAATCAGCCTGCATGTCGACCGTGCGCTGTCCGCGGGCGGGCTGTGCTCCTCCGTCCGACTTCCCTTCCCGTCGTATTCACTGCACCGGCAACCGGTTGAGAACTCTTTGGTGAGGTGAGGCTGCCGATCCACCCGAGGAAGAGTGCCGCTGGCACGGACACCATGCCCGCGTTGTAGTACGGATACCAGTTGAAACTCAATTCCGGCCATAGTGAGTTCTTGGTACCGGTGACGACGGGTGAGGAGACCGTGAGCACGAGGGACAGCAGCAGCCCCCCATAGACGGACCAGAGAAGCCCCCGGCGATTGAACTTGGGCCAGAAGAAAGTGTAGATCAGCGCCGGGAATATACTCGACGCCGCAACGCAGAGAGCGAAGATGACCAGGGACTCGACCGGATACCGGCTGATGGCTGTGGACAGCGACAGGCTCACGGCGACCAGGACGACGAGGGCCAGACGCAGTACTCGCGCTTCTCCGGTTCGGGTGCGCGGGCCCTTGCCCTGAGCGAACACATCACGCGCGAAGGTGACAGCGGCAGCGAAGGCCACACTTGACACGGTCGTGAGTGCGGCGAGGAAGGCCACGGACGCCATGGCCGTGATGAGCGCGACGCGCGCCACTGAGCCGTGCGGGAGTACTTCCGAAGCCAGCAGAATCGGGGACCCCTGCCCAACGTCGTCAACCGCTCGAATGACGTCGCCTCCCACCACGGCCGCGGCCGCGAAGCCCGCCGCGCTCAGGAGGACGACAAAGGCAGCGCCCAGTCCCGAGGCAATGCTCATGGATCGTCGTGCCGAGCGCCCGCTGCGGGAGGCACTGACACGCAGGATCAGATTCGGCAGCACGGCCGTACCGAGGATAACGACGATGTGTTCGCCGATCACGTTGAGCGATCCGAGGTTCGCGGTGCGCGGCCAGAGCCCGGGGCGCAGATATCCGTTCGGCGACGTACTCTTCTCCGCCGCCGCGGAGAGCAGATATCCGGGGTTCCACTCGAATCTGCTGAGGGCCAGCAGCGTGATCAGCGTAAGCGTGATCAGGGTGACGACCACCTTGACGACCTGCATGAAGCTGGTGCCTCGCAGATCTGCCACGACTGCGAAAAAGCCGACGAGAAGCCCCATCAGCACCGTGCAGACCACTTGGGTTCCATGGGTCGACCGGCCGATCAGGAGGGCCACGCTGATGCCGGTAGCCCGCAGTTGGACCATGAGAAGGGGAATGGTGATCGCAAGTGTCACCAGGGCTGCGGCAGTCCGCGACGTGCGCCCCGCGGCACGCAGGGAGAAGAGGTCACCGAGAGTGTAAAGTCCGCTGTCGCGTATTTTTTGAGCAAGGAGCAGCAGTACGCCGAGGGCGAGCATGAGGTCGATGGCGATGCTGAACCCGTCGTAGCCGTACAGAGCGATAAACCCGGACGTCACCAACAGGGTGACGACCGTGATCTGCTCGCCCGCCATGGCGAACCCGTTGAAGACCGGAGAGAGTGACCGGTCCGCGATGTAGAGCCTTTCCGGCTCGTGTTCCTGACTCGAGGCAAGCGTGAAAAGCCACAGGAGAGACAGTCCGATGAATACCAGGAAGGCGACGATCACGGGGCCTCTGGCGTCTGAACCGATCGGGTCGAGTACAGCTGCGCTCACGATGGGCACGGTCACCGCTTCCGCCAGGAATCATCGACAGTGGACGCACCCGACGTCTCGGCCTGGGGCATGCCGGGAGGTCCGGGCCCGCTCGACGGGATCGCAGGCTGTGCATCGCGCCTCGTACATCCACACGGTGGCGACGAAGAGGCCGCATTGAAGGATGCCCCAGACAAGGCCGAAGGTGATGTGCCCGTACACATGAACTGCGGGAACGGCGGTCAGCAAGGACAGCGCGATGCCGACGGCAAGAGGGACGGTGTTGGCGGCAACGAATGCACGCCGGGCACGACGCGTGGTTTCGCGGAGACTTTCACCGTGTCGCAGTCGGAGGGCATCGAGCGATGGGTCCGGTGCCGGCGGGCGATCGGGTGAGGGTGAGGGGAAGACGGGGTGCACGGAAACCTTCCGGGCTTGGAGGGCGGGTGACGCGGTCGGCGAGCGTTGGTGCCTCGGACGCGCAGGTCGTTCCGGCGCGCAAAAGATCTGGGATCTGGCCGACGGCCGGGGAGGGAACAGGAATGTCCATGGCATCCGACGTCTCGGTCTGGGGCACGGCGGAGGCCGATCCGCTACCGGACTGACCGCTACCGCGGCCCGTAGATCACTACGGTGTTGCCCCATGGGTCCCGGGCCACGGCTCGGACCTCGTGCGGGCCCCGCTCGGGCTCCCGGACTACGGATCCGCCGCCTTGTACGAGGGCGGTGAGCGCCGAGGTCACGTCGGGGACCTTGAACGACGCCGCGGGCACCCCACCGGTGGCGTCCTCGGCCGGGCCGGTCAGGGCCAACGTGGTGCTGCCGGCGTCGAGGGCGGCGTAGCGGTCGCCGTCGACGAACTTCGTGGCCAGGCCGAAGGTGTCGGTGTAGAAGCGCACGGCGGCGTCGATGTCGGCCACCGGGTGCAGCACGTTCCCGATCTTCACGCGGTCGAACTCCACGGAATCACCCACCGGACGGCCCCGCAGCACGGCCCGAGCGGAGGGTTCCACCACACCGCGCGCCGCGCGTGGATGAACCACTCGTGCGATCCACCGGAGCTGACGAGCCGGGCCCGATGTCATTCATGTGACGCTCTGCCCGAGGTGGAGGAAATCACCGCGGTACCACATCACCGGCTTGCCGCTACCTATGCGTGCGTCGTGCACACGACCGATGAGAATGACGTGATCCCCGCCGGGTACGGCTTGCTCCAGCTCGCAGCGGATGACCGCTGCGGCGTCGGGCAGTATCGGGTGTCCGCCCTCGTCGGACTCGAAGCTCCCGTGTGCGAACTTGTCCTCGCCCTTGGTGGCGAACCTCATGGCCAACTTCGCATGCGCGGGCGTCACGATGTTCACGACGAACTGCTCAGCTGCTATGAAAGCTGAGAAGCAGTCCGCTCCTTGGTCCAGACAAACGAGAACAAGTGGTGGATCAAGCGACAGCGCCGCGAAGGAACTCGCGGTGAACCCATGCGACGTGCCCCCGGCGCTTCGGGTCGTCACGATCGTCACGCCGGAAGGGAAGCGGGCCAACGCCGAACGGAAGGCAGCCGCGTCCAGTCCTTGGACTTGGTCAGCCATTCCACACCTCGCGGGCAGCTCGGGCAGCAAGGTCGTGGCAGCTACCGAAGGCATCAACGTCGACATGCTCTGCGAGTAGCGCCTCCTCGACCGGCTCTCGGTAGCGGTGCTCCCGTGCGAGCCCCGTCGGGATGTCCCCCTCAGCCATGACGATGACGTCCATACTGATCCTCTCTCAAATGTTATTTACGAATAACGTAAGGCTTGGCTTAGGTGCGGTCAAGTCCCGAATGGAGAGGCGACGCCGTTAGTGCACAGTAACGAACTGGGTGCCACGTCAGTCCGCTGCCGCCTGTACGGCCGTCGGTCGCGGTGCGACCGGGGTCGCCCTGGCTGCGACCCCTCCCGTGCGCGCCTGGCGACCTTCGTTGTTATCGCAAGGTAACGCCTGTCGCTCTTTCTGGGGCCTTGACCTGGGCTGAGCTACGTCCTACGTTATCGGCGAATAACATTCGACGGAAGGGTCGGTATGGACTTCATCCTCATGACCGAGGGGGACACCCCGGTCGGGCTCACG
>NZ_JAGFNO010000084.1:0-9165 GCF_017592595.1 Streptomyces sp. NEAU-YJ-81
AGGGGAACTATGCGGCGGCGAACATGTTCCTGGATGGTCTGGCGGCGCGCCGTCGGGCGCGTGGGCTTGCGGGGGTGTCGTTGGCGTGGGGTTTCTGGGCCGAACGCAGCGATATGACCGGCCACCTCGCCGACGCCGACGTTGCCCGGATGGAGCGGAGCGGCGTGATCCCGCTGTCGTCGGATGAAGGTCTCGCGCTCTTCGACGCGGCGGGTGCCGTGGACCAGCCGCTGCTGGTCCCCGTGCGGATCGCTCCGACGGTGCTCCGTGGTGGCGCAGGGACCGTTCCTCCGTTGCTCCGACGGCTGGTGCGTACCCCGTCGCGGAGGGCGCTGACGGATGCGGCTACGGGCATGGACACGTTCCTGCGGGGTGACCTCGTTCGCCTCGCGGGGCTTTCGGAGGCCGAGCAGGAGCAGACGCTGCTGGATCTCGTACGTGCAGGGGTCGGCGCGGTGCTCGGCTACTCCGGTGTGGACGAGGTCGAGCCGGAGCGTGCGTTCAAGGAGCTCGGGTTCGACTCGCTGACGGCCGTCGAGCTACGGAACCGGCTGAACACGGCCACCGGGCTGCGCCTGCCTGCCACCCTCGTCTTCGACTACCCCTCGCCCCTGGCGCTCGCCCGCTATCTCCGCGACGAACTCCTCGGCAGGAGCGACGATGCGGCTGTCGACGCTGGACGTCCTGCGCCGGTGGCCGCGGCCCAGGACGAGCCGATCGCGATCGTGGGAATGAGCTGCCGCTTCCCGGGTGGGATCAAGTCCCCCGAGGACCTGTGGAGGCTTCTGTCCCGCGGCGGAGACGCCATCGCCGGCTTTCCGGATGATCGTGGCTGGGACCTGGAGGGGCTGTATCACCCGGATCCCGATCACAGGGGCACGGCGTATGCGCGAGAGGGTGGTTTCCTGTATGACGCGGGTGATTTCGAGCCGGAGTTCTTCGGTATTTCGCCGCGTGAGGCGTTGGCGATGGATCCGCAGCAGCGGTTGCTGCTGGAGACGTCGTGGGAGGCGCTGGAGCGGGCCGGTATCGACCCGGCGTCGGTGCGCGGCAGCCAGACCGGTGTCTTCGCCGGAATCATGCACCACGACTACGGCTCGGCTGCGGTGCCGGACGGCGTCGAGGGCTACATCGGCAACGGCACCGCCGGCAGCATCGCCTCGGGCCGGGTCTCCTACACCTTCGGCTTCGAAGGGCCCGCGGTGACGGTGGACACCGCCTGCTCGTCGTCGCTGGTGGCGCTGCATCTCGCGGCTCAGTCGCTGCGCCAGGGGGAGTGCGCGCTCGCGCTCGCGGGTGGTGTGACGGTGATGTCGACCCCCGCCCTGTTCGTGGAGTTCAGCCGTCAGCGGGGGCTGTCGGCGGACGGACGGTGCAAGGCGTTCGCGGGGGCCGCCGACGGTACGGGGTTCTCCGAGGGCATCGGCATGCTGCTGCTGGAACGGCTCTCGGACGCACGGCGCAACGGCCACCGGGTACTTGCCGTCGTCCGCGGGTCCGCCGTCAATCAGGACGGCGCGTCCAACGGGCTGACGGCCCCCAATGGCCCGTCGCAGCAGCGGGTCATCCGGGCCGCCCTGGCGAGTGCTCGGCTGTCGGCCGCCGAGGTGGACGCGGTGGAGGCACACGGTACGGGCACGACACTCGGTGATCCCATCGAGGCACAGGCGCTGCTGTCGACCTACGGACGGGAACGGGGCGCCGAGGACCGGCCGCTGTGGCTGGGGTCGGTGAAGTCGAACATCGGTCATACGCAGGCGGCTGCCGGTGTGGCCGGTGTGATGAAGATGGTGCTGGCGATGCGGCACGGGGTACTGCCGAAAACGCTGCATGTCGATGAGCCGTCGCCGCATGTGGACTGGTCCGAGGGCGCGGTGCGGTTGCTCACGGACGCTACGCGTTGGCCGGAGACGGGCCACCCCAGGCGTGCGGGTGTCTCCTCCTTCGGCGCCAGCGGGACCAATGCGCATGTGATCGTGGAGCAGGTCCCCGAGGAAAGGCCGGTCGCCGAGCCGGTGACCGACGGGCCCGAGGAGTCGGTGCTGGTGCCGTGGGTGGTGTCGGCGAAGTCCGAGGGCGCGTTGCGGGCACAGGCGAGGCGATTGCTGTCGTCCGTACGTGGCGAGACGGACGCCGAGGCGGCGGTCGTGGACGTGGCCTCGTCGCTGGTGACCACGCGCTCGGTGTTCGAGCATCGGGCGGTGGTGCTGGCCGGTGACCGTAAGGGCTTCGCCGCCGGGCTGGGCGCGCTGGTGGATGACCTACCGGCGGTCGGTGTGGTGCGGGGTTCGGTGGTGCCGGGGAAGCTCGCGGTGTTGTTCTCGGGTCAGGGTAGTCAGCGGGTCGGGATGGGCCGGGAGTTGTATGAGGCGTTCCCCGTGTTCGCGGACGCCTTCGACGAGGTGTGTGGGCATTTCGAGGGGGTGTTGGAGCGTTCGCTGCGGGAGGTGATCAGCGGGGACGCGCCGGGGTTGGATGAGACGGTGTTTGCGCAGTGTGGGTTGTTTGCGGTGGAGGTGGGGCTGTTCCGGTTGGTGGAGTCGTGGGGTGTGCGGCCGGATTTCGTGGCGGGGCATTCGATTGGTGAGTTGGCGGCCGCTCATGTGGCGGGTGTGTTGTCGCTCGCGGACGCGTGTGTGTTGGTGGCGGCTCGTGGGCGGTTGATGCAGGGGTTGCCGTCGGGTGGGGTGATGGTGTCGGTGCAGGCCGCCGAAGCCGATGTGTTGCCGTTGCTGGCGGGTCGTGAGGCCGAGGTGAGTGTGGCGGCGGTCAACGGTCCGCGCTCGACCGTGATCTCCGGTGCCGAGGAGGCGGTGATGGAGGTCGCCGGGCACCTTGAGGTCCAGGGCATCAAGACGAAGCGGCTGCGTGTTTCGCACGCTTTCCACTCGCCGTTGATGGAGCCGATGCTGGCCGAGTTCCGGCAGGTGGCCGAGGGGCTGTCGTATGCGCCTCCGCGTATTCCCGTCGTGTCGAATGTGACGGGCGCGGTCGCTGATGCCGAGGCGCTGTGCTCGGCCGCGTACTGGGTACGGCACGTCCGCGAGACCGTGCGCTTCGCCGATGGCATGGCGGCTCTCGCGGAGGCGGGTGTGACGACTTCCCTGGAGCTGGGCCCGGACGGGGTGCTCTCCGGCATGGGACAGGAGTGCGCGTCGGACGTCGAGTTCGTCTCCGCACTGCGGAGCGGCCGGGACGAGATCGCCACGCTCCAGGAGGCGTTGGCCCGGATCTTCGTCCGTGGGGCTCAGGTGGACTGGACGGCGTTGCTCGCGCCGACCCCCGTACGCCACGTGGAGCTGCCGACCTACGCCTTCCAGCGGAAGCGGTATTGGCTCGAGGCCGGTGGGGCGGCGGGAAACGTGGCCTCGGCGGGGCTGAGCTCCGAAGAACACCCCCTGCTCGGTGCCGCGGTGACGCTGCCCGACTCCGACGGGTGCCTGTTCACCGGTCGGCTGTCCGCGCGTACGCACGCCTGGCTGACCGACCACGCGGTAATGGGCTCGGTGGTGGTGCCGGGGACGGCCTTCGTGGATCTGGCGCTGCACGCGGGTGGCCGTTTCGGCTGTGACCGCGTGGACGACCTGGTGCTGGAAGCGCCCCTTGTCCTTCCTGAACGCGGTGCGATCCAGCTCCAGGTGATGGTGGCCGGAGCCGAGGACGACGGCCGTCGACCCGTCACCGTCTATTCCCGGCAGGAATCCGGTGATGAGGACCAGCCCTGGACGCGTCACGCCACCGGCGTCCTGACTCAGGCCGGGGGACCGGAAGCGGCGATCTCGGCCGAGCTGAGTGTGTGGCCGCCCGCGGATGCGGAGGCGGTCGACATCAGTGGTATGTACGAGCGTTTCGCGCTGGGCGGGCTCGCGTACGGGCCGGCGTTCCAGGGCGTGCGGGCTGCCTGGCGGCGCGAAGGCGAGGTGTTCGCCGAGGTGGCACTGGCCGAAGAGCAGTGGCCGGACGCGACCCGATTCCGTGTGCACCCCGCGTTGCTCGACGCCGCCCTTCATGTGGCGGGGCCCGGTGGCCTGGTGGACTCGGATGCGGAGCAGGTCCGTTTGCCGTTCGCCTGGAACGGGATGTCGGTGCACATCACCGGCGCGACCACGGTCCGCGTACGGCTGGCGGCGGCCGGGGCCGACGGTCTGTCGCTCGACGTAGCCGATGAGACGGGCCGGTTGATGGCCTCGGTGGCAGAGCTGGTGACACGTCCGGTCTCCGCCGAGCAGATCGACGCCGCGCGGGGCGCCTCCCATGAGTCGCTGTTCCAGCTGCGATGGAACGCCATGCCACTCCCGGCCGACGCGCCGTCCACCGCACACTGTGCGCTGATCGGTGAGGAGGACGGCGGGCTGTCCCTGGCGCTGCGGTCGGCGGGCTGGCAGGTGCGAACACACCCTGATCTGTCGGCTCTGGCCCAGTCCGGTGCCGAGGGTGAGCCCGCGCCGGAGTGGGTGCTGCTGCCCTCCGCGACCGGCGCCGGTGGCGACGACCACGGAGGTGTACGTGGCGCGGCGCACCGGGCGCTGGAGTGGGTGCAAGAGTGGCTTGCTGAGGAGCGGTTCGCCGACGCCCGCCTGGTCATCACCACCCGCGGCGCCGTCGCTACCTCCTCGACCGAGGGCGTGGACGACCTGGAAGGGGCGGCGATATGGGGCCTGGTGCGGTCCGCGCAGGCCGAACACCCCGATCGCTTGCTCCTCCTCGACGTGGAGGATCCCACAGAGCTCGGCTCCGTTCCGTTGGCCGCGGCCCTTGCCTCGGGCGAGCCGCAGTTGGCCGTACGCGGAGGGCGCGTACTGCCGGCGAGGCTGGTCCGAGCCGAGGAGCAGGCGGAACGGGGACCCTCGGCGGCATGGGACTCCGAGGGAACGGTCCTCATCACCGGGGCCGGCGGCACCCTGGGCGGTCTGCTGGCCCGGCACCTGGTGGCCAACCATGGTGTGCGTCATCTGGTACTGCTCAGCCGCAGGGGATCGGCGGCCGAGGGCGCGGCCGAGCTGGCCGATGAGCTGACCTCGGCCGGGGCATCGGTGACCTGGGCAGCCTGTGATGTGGCCGACCGGGACGCCCTCGGCGCGGTGTTGTCGGACATCCCCGCCACGCATCCGCTGAAGGGCGTTGTCCACGCCGCCGCCGTGCTGGACGACGGTGTGATCGCGTCGTTGACTCCGGAGCGGCTGGACACCGTGCTGCGACCGAAGGCGGAGGCGGCCCTCGTCCTGCATGAGATGACGGCCGGGTTCGACCTGTCGGCGTTTGTGGTCTTCTCTTCGGTGGCGGGCATGTTCGGGGCCGCCGGGCAGGGCAACTACGCCGCCGCCAACGCCTTCCTCGACGCGCTGATGTCACAGCGCCGGGCGCAGGATCTGCCCGGCCTGTCGCTGGTCTGGGGCCTGTGGGAGGAGCGCAGCGGGATGACCGCGGGGCTGGCCGAAGTGGACAGGCGGCGGATGGACCAGGTCGGAATCTCCGGCCTGTCGTCGGCCGAGGGGCTCGCACTGTTCGACGCCGCCTGCGCAAGCGATGGCCCGGTCGTCGCCGCCGCACGGCTGAACACGACGGTCTGGAGGTCCGCCGCACACGGCGGAGTCGCCGAAGTACCGCATGTCCTCCGGGAATTGGTCCGCATGCCCGCCCGCAGGGCGACAGCGGAAGCCACCGGAGCGGCGGAGGCGTTGCGGGCACGCCTGGCCGGAGCCTCGTATGCGGAAGGCGAACGCCTGGTGCTGGACACGGTACGGCGGAATGTCGCCGCGGTGTTGGGTCACGGCGGCCCGGAAATCGTGGAACCGGGCCGTGCGTTCAAGGATTTCGGCTTCGATTCGCTGACGGCGGTGGAATTGCGCAACCGGCTCGGCACGGTGACCGGACTCCGTCTGACCGCGACACTGGTCTTCGACCACCCGACACCTACCGCCCTGGCCCAGCACCTCCACCATGAGCTGACGCGGGACGCCGGATCCGCCGCCACTTCGGTGCCCGTATCCGTGGGCCTCGATCAGCTCGAAGTCGGTCTATCGACGATGACCTGGGAGGAGATCGGCCGCACGGATGTGGCGTCACGCCTGCGGGAGCTCTTGGCAAAGTACGGCGACGCACGGGAAGTCCCGAACGACAGTGTTGCTCTCGTCGACCAACTCGAATCGGCGACGGATGGCGAACTCTTCAAAATGGTGGACGAGGATCTCGGAATTCTCTGAAGCAACAACCCTCCGCAATTTGCCGGCAGCCTTGTGATTGGGAATGCGCGATGAGCAACGAAGACAAACTCCGGGATTACCTCAAGCGAGTCATTGCCGAACTCCACCAGACGCGCCAGCGCCTTCAGGACGCGGAGTCCGCGGACCACGAGCCGATCGCGATCGTGGCGATGAGCTGCCGCTACCCGGGCGGGCTGCGCTCGCCCGAGGAGCTGTGGCGGTCGGTGGCCGCCGGCGAGGACGCCATCTCGGGCTTCCCCCAGGACCGCGGCTGGGATGTGGAGGGGCTGTACGACCCCGACCCGGGCTCGGTCGGCAAGAGCTATGCGCGCGAGGGCGGATTCCTGGACGGCGCCGGTGACTTCGACCCGGCGTTCTTCGGGATGTCGCCGCGCGAGGCCCTCGCGACGGACCCCCAGCAACGGCTGCTGCTGGAGACGGCATGGGAGGCGTTCGAGCGGGCCGGTATCGACCCGGAGTCGGTGCGGGGCAGCAAGACTGGTGTCTTCACCGGTGTCATGTATCACGACTACGGCACCGGTCTGACGTCGCTGCCCGCAGGCGTGGAGGGCTATCTGGGCAATGGCACCGCGGGCAGCATCGCCTCCGGCCGGGTGGCCTATACCCTGGGCCTCGAAGGCCCGGCGGTCACGGTCGACACGGCGTGCTCCTCGTCCCTGGTGGCGCTGCACTGGGCCGGTCAGGCCCTTCGGCGCCAGGAGTGCACACTCGCCCTCGCGGGTGGCGTCACGGTGATGTCCACCCCCGGAACCTTCGTGGAGTTCAGCCGTCAGCGGGGCCTTGCGCCGGACGGCCGGTGCAAGCCGTTCGCGGCGGCCGCCGATGGCACGGGCTGGGGCGAGGGCGTGGGCATGCTCCTGCTGGAGCGGCTCTCGGACGCGCGGCGCAACGGCCACCCGGTGCTGGCGGTGGTACGCGGCTCCGCCATCAACCAGGACGGTGCGAGCAACGGCCTCACGGCGCCGAACGGTCCGTCCCAGCAGCGGGTGATCCGCCAGGCGCTGGCCGACGCCAGGCTCTCCGCCAAGCAGGTGGACGCCGTCGAGGCACATGGCACGGGCACCACGCTGGGCGACCCGATCGAGGCACAGGCCCTGCTGTCGACATATGGGCAGGACCGGCCCGAGGACCGACCGCTGTGGCTCGGCTCCATCAAGTCCAACATTGGCCATACGCAGGCGGCGGCGGGCGTGGCCGGCGTCATCAAGATGGTGCAGGCGATGCGGCACGGACTGCTGCCACAAACCCTGCACATCGACGAGCCGTCGCCGCACGTGGACTGGTCGGCGGGCACGGTCAGGCTGCTCACCGACGCCACACCGTGGCCGGAGCGCGACGAGCCCCGTCGGGCGGGTGTGTCGTCGTTCGGCATCAGCGGCACCAACGCACACATCATCCTGGAGCAGGAGCCTTCGGCCGAGCCGGATGGCGAAGCACCGGTGGAGACAGGGCAACTGCCTTCCGGCACCGTGCCGTGGCTGGTCTCGGCGAAGTCCGAGAACGCCCTGCGCGCCCAGGCCGAACGGTTGCTCGCCCACCTGGACGCGCGGCCGGAGACGGTCCCCACCGATATCGGGTTCTCCCTGGCGGCGACGCGTAGTGCGTTCGAGCATCGTGCGGTGGTGCTGGGATCGGACCGGGCGGCTCTGGACGAGGGGCTGCGGGCGCTGGCTGATGGCAGTCGTGCTCCGGGGTTGGTGCGGGGTGGGGTTGTGGGTGCTGATGGTCGTGCGGTGTTGGTGTTTCCGGGGCAGGGGTCGCAGTGGGTGGGGATGGCGGCGGGGTTGTTGGAGTCTTCGCCGGTGTTTGCGGAGCGGGTGGGTGAGTGTGGGGCGGCGTTGGCGCCGTTTGTGGAGTGGTCGTTGGTGGATGTGTTGCGGGGTGGGGAGGGTGCTGCGGGTGCGTTGGAGCGGGTGGATGTGGTGCAGCCGGTGTTGTGGGCTGTGATGGTGTCGTTGGCGGAGTTGTGGCGTTCGTACGGTGTGGAGCCTGCTGCTGTTATCGGTCATTCGCAGGGTGAGATTGCGGCGGCGTGTGTGGCGGGTGCGTTGTCGTTGGGGGATGCGGCGCGGGTGGTGGCGTTGCGGAGTAAGGCGTTGCGGGCGTTGTCGGGTGGTGGCGGCATGGTGTCCGTGTCACTGCCGGTGGAGGTGGTACGGGAGCGGCTGGCGGCGTGGGGTGAGCGGTTGTCGGTGGCGGCGGTGAATGGGCCTTCGGCGGTTGTTGTCTCGGGTGACGCGGATGCGTTGGATGAGTTGCTGGTGGCGTGTGAGGCGGAGGAGATCCGGGCGCGGCGTGTTCCCGTGGATTACGCGTCGCATTGCGCTCATGTCGAGGCCATCGAGGACGAGCTTCGGCACGCCCTCGTCGGGATTGCTCCCCGGTCGTCGTCGGTGCCGTTCTATTCGACGGTGACTGGTGGGGTGCTTGATACGGCGGGGCTGGATGCCGGGTACTGGTATCGGAATCTGCGTCAGACGGTGCGCTTCGATGAGACGGTCCGGTCCCTGTTGGCGGATGGCTTCCAGGTGTTTGTCGAGGCCAGCGCCCATCCGGTGCTCACCATGGGTGTGGAGCAGACGGCCGAGGATCACGGCACCCGTGTCACCGCCGTCGGTTCGCTGCGCCGTGACGAGGGTGGCCTGGACCGTTTCCTGACCTCCGTGTCCGAGGCATACGTGGGCGGGGCCTCCGTCGACTGGGCGAGCATGTTCGCGGGGACGGGGGCTCGGCGGGTCGAGTTGCCCACGTATGCCTTCCAGAAGGAGCGGTACTGGCTGGAGTCCGCGGGTGCGGCTGTCAGCGCGGGTGCCGCGGCGGGCCTTGGTCTGGGTTCGGCTGATCATCCGTTGTTGGGTGCGGTGGTGGGGTTGGCGGGTGTGGATGGGGTGTTGTTGACGGGTCGGTTGTCGTTGGTTTCGCATGGGTGGTTGGCTGATCA
>NZ_JAGFNO010000085.1:0-8747 GCF_017592595.1 Streptomyces sp. NEAU-YJ-81
CCAAAGGCAACGGGACCGACACCATCCCGCCACGCCCCGCAAGCCCCTCCGCGATCAACCTCGACCGCACACACACCACCCGCGCCGCATCCTCCAACGACAACACACCCGCCACACACGCCGCCGCAATCTCCCCCTGCGAATGACCCACCACCGCCGCAGGCACCACCCCAAACGACCGCCACAACCGCGCCAACGACACCATCACCGCGAACAACACCGGCTGCACCACCTCAACCCGCCCCAACGCCACCTCATCCCCCAACACCTCGGCCAGGGACCACTCCACCAACCCCTCAAACGCCCCCGCACACTCCTCCATCGCCCCAGCGAACACCGACGAAGACCCCAACAACTCCACCGCCATCCCCACCCACTGCGACCCCTGCCCCGGAAACACGAACACCGGACGGGAGTCGAAGGTGCGCATGGCCCGGTCCTGAGTGGCGAGCCGGTCGAGTTCGTCCGGGCTAAAGGCCACGGCACGGCAGGCGAGATCGGTGCGCGTGGTCGTGAGCGACAGGCCCACATCGACCGGACACAGGTCGGGACGGTCGCGGAGGTGCTCGGCCAGGCGGGCCGCCTGTGCCCGCAGGGCCTCAGGGGTGCGCCCGGACAGCGGCCAGGGCACACCGGTCGGCCCGGCGTCGACGGCAGACGCCTCGTCAGGGAGGTCGGGCCCCTGTTCGAGGATGACGTGCGCGTTGGTGCCGGACACACCGAACGACGACACTCCGGCACGTCGCGGCCTGTCGGCCTCCGGCCACGGCAGTGTTTCGGTCAGCACCCGGACTCCTGCCGGCCAGTCCACGGTGGACGCCGGCTCGGTCACATGCAGGGTGCGTGGCATGACCCGGTGCGCCAGGGCGGACACCGTCTTGATCACGCCGCCGATGCCCGCCGCCGCGGCGGCATGGCCGATGTTCGACTTCATCGAGCCCAGCCACAGCGGCTGTTCACGGTCCTGGCCGTACGCGGCGATCAGGGCGTTGGCCTCGATGGGGTCGCCGAGCACCGTGCCGGTGCCGTGCGCCTCGACCATGTCGATGTCCTGCGGGCGCAGGCGCGCGTTCGCCAGCGCCTGCCGGATCACCCGCTGCTGTGCCACCCCGTTGGGAGCGGACAGACCGTTGGACGCGCCGTCCTGATTGACCGCCGAGCCACGCAGCACGGCGAGCACCCGGTGTCCGTTGCGGGTGGCCGCGGACAGCCGTTCCAGCACCACGAAGCCGGCGCCCTCGGCCCAGCCGGTGCCGTCCGCGTCCGCCGAGAACGCTTTGCACCGGCCGTCCGCGGCCAGCCCGCCCTGTTGGGTGAACTCCTCGTAGGCGAACGGGGTCGCCATCACGGCGACACCACCCGCCAGGGCGAGGGCGCTCTCCCCGCTGCGCACGGATTGGGCGGCCGTGTGCAGCGCGAC
The DNA here is from genome assembly GCF_017592595.1 of Streptomyces sp. NEAU-YJ-81. Classification (NCBI taxonomy): domain Bacteria; kingdom Bacillati; phylum Actinomycetota; class Actinomycetes; order Kitasatosporales; family Streptomycetaceae; genus Streptomyces; species Streptomyces sp. NEAU-YJ-81. The sequence goes on from NZ_JAGFNO010000085.1 coordinate 1,421, forward strand.
CAGCGACGACGAACACGCGGTGTCCACCGTGACCGCGGGTCCCTTGAGGTCCAGGGTGTACGCGATGCGGCCGGACAGCACGGCGGACATCTTGCCGGTGAGGACCAGGCCGCCGAGCCCTGCCTCCGCCCCGTCGGCCGCGCCCAGGTAGTCCTGCTGGGACGCGCCCACGAACACGCCCGTCGCGCTGCCGCGCAACGTACTCGGGTCGATCCCGGTCCTCTCGACCGCCTCCCACGCCGTCTCCAGCAGCACTCGCTGCTGGGGGTCCATCGCAAGTGCCTCACGCGGGCTGATGCCGAAGAACTCAGCGTCGAACCCGCCCGCGTCGTGCAGGAAGCCGCCCTTTGTGGTCGTGCTGGTCAGCATCAGCTGGTCGAGATCCCAGCCGCGGTCGGTCGGAAACCCGGATACGACGTCCCGCTCGTCGACGACCAGACGCCACAGCCCCTCGGGGTCGGCGACGCCACCGGGGTACCGGCACGCCATGCCGACGATGACCACCGGGTCGCCGTCGTCCGCGGCGACCGTGCGCCGGATCGGGGTGTCGGCGGCCCCGGTCAGGAACGCGGCGACCGCGGCCGGTGTGGGGTAGTCGAAGGCGAGGCTGATCGGCAGGTCGAGGCCGGTCGCGTCGCTGAGGGCCGTACGTAGCTGGGTCGCGGTCAGCGAGTCGAGTCCGAGGTCGGAGAAGGCGCGGTCGGCCGGTACGTCGGCGGCCCGTCGATGGCCGAGCACGGCCGCCACGTGCCCACGGACCAGGTCCAGCATGTCCTGGGGGCCTTCGGACATCGGGACGGCATCGAGGGTGTCGGCAGGATCGGTGGGCCAGAAGCGACTGCGCTGGAAGGCGTACGTGGGCAGGTCCACGCGAGTGGTGTCGGGGAAGACGGCGCTCCAGTCGACCGCTACGCCGTGCACATGGGCGCTGCCCAGCGCGCGGACGAACTGGCCGAGACCACCTTCGCCGCGCCGCAGAGTGCCCAGGGCGGCGACCGTCGCTCCGGCGGCGTCCGCGGTCTGCTCAACGCTCATGGTGAGTACGGGGTGCGGGCTCATCTCCAGGAACACCTGGTGGCCCGCCGCCAACAGCGCCGACACGGCGCCTGCGAAGTCGACCGGCTCGCGCAGATTGGTGTACCAGTAGTCGGCCGAGAGGCCGGTGGTTTCGATCTGCCCGCCCCGCAGGGCGGAGAAGAAGGGCACCTCGGCGGCGACCGGCCGCAGCGAAGGCAGACCTGCCAGGACCGCGTCCCGGATCTCCGCCACCATCGGGGAGTGAGACGCGTAGTCCACCGCGATCCGGCGAGCCCGCGGCTCCCGCTCCACCAGGGCCGCCACCGCCTCCGGCGTCCCGGACACCACCACCGACTCGGGGCCGTTCACCGCCGCCACCACCAGCCCCTCACCGAACGGCGCGACCAGTTCCTCCACCTCGGCCCGGGACAGCGGGACCGACACCATCCCGCCACGCCCCGCAAGCCCCTCCGCGATCAACCTCGACCGCACACACACCACCCGCGCCGCATCCTCCAACGACAACACACCCGCCACACACGCCGCCGCAATCTCCCCCTGCGAATGACCCACCACCGCCGCAGGCACCACCCCAAAAGACCGCCACAACCGCGCCAACGACACCATCACCGCGAACAACACCGGCTGCACCACCTCAACCCGCCCCAACGCCACCTCATCCCCCAACACCTCGGCCAAGGACCACTCCACCAACCCCTCAAACGCCCCCGCACACTCCTCCATCGCCCCAGCGAACACCGACGAAGACCCCAACAACTCCACCGCCATCCCCACCCACTGCGACCCCTGCCCCGGAAACACGAACACCGGACGGGCCGAGGGCAGTGCCGTTGCCTGCACCAGGTCAGCGGACGGTTCGCCCTCGGCCAGGGCGCGCAGGCCCTCAGGGCTGGTGACCAGGGCTCGCCGCGCGAAGTGCGTGCGCGAGAGGGCCAGTGCACGGCCGATGTCCCGCGTGGACAGTGTGCGGCCCCTCAGGTGTGTGCCGAGCAGCCTGGCCTGCTCGCGCAGCGCGGACGTGTCCTGGCCGGAGAGCACCCACGGGCTCGGTCCCTCTCCCGTGGCTTCGGCCTGCGGCTGCGGCGCGGCCTGCTCGACGATCACGTGCGCGTTGGTGCCCGAGATGCCGAACGACGACACGCCGGCGCGCCGTGGCCGGTCCGTCTCCGGCCACGGCCGGGCGTCCGTGACGAGTTCGACGGCGCCGTCCGCCCAGTCCACGTGGGAGCTCGCCCGGCTCACGTGCAGCGTTGGCGGCACGATCCCGCTCCGCAGCGCCGCCACCATCTTGATGACGCCGCCGACCCCGGCCGCCGCCTGGGTGTGGCCGATGTTCGACTTCAACGAGCCCAGCAGCAGCGGGCGTTCACGGTCCTGACCGTAGGTGGCCAGCAGCGCGCCGGCCTCGATCGGATCGCCGAGCCGCGTCCCGGTTCCGTGCGCCTCGATCACATCCACGTCGGACGGACGCAGTCCGGCGTTGTCCAGTGCGCTGCTGAGCACTCGGCGCTGGGCGGAGCCATTGGGCGCGGTGAGGCCGTTGGACGCGCCGTCGGAGTTGACCGCCGAGCCCCGCAGCAGCGCCAGCACCTGGTGTCCGTTGCGTTCGGCGTCCGACAGGCGCTCCAGCACGAGCAGACCCGCGCCCTCGGAGAAGCTGGTGCCGTCCGCGTCGTCGGAGAAGGACTTGCAGCGGCCGTCGGGGGCCAGACCTTCCTGCTGGGTGAAGTCGATGAAGGCGGACGGCGTGGACATCACGGTCACCCCGCCCGCCAGGGCCAGGGAGCAGTCTCCCGACCGCAGCGCCAGCGTGGCCTGGTGCAAGGCGACCAGCGACGAGGAGCACGCCGTGTCAATGGTGACCGCCGGGCCTTCCAGGCCCAGGGTGTAGGCGATCCGGCCGGACATCACGCTGGACGCGTTGCCCGTCGAGGAGAACCCGGGAGGCAGATCGGGAACCTTGTCGAGTACCGACTGGTAGTCCTGGTGCAGCGCGCCGACGAACACACCGGTCCGGCTGGTGCGCAGGGTGCCGGGCACGATCCCGGCACGCTCCAGCGCCTCCCAGGCCAGCTCCAGCAGCAGCCTCTGCTGCGGATCGGTGGCCAGCGCCTCCCTCGGGGACATGCCGAAGAACGCCGCGTCGAACTCGGCCGCGTCGGGCAGGAACCCGCCGGAGCGGGTGCTCGACGGCACCTCGCCCCAGTCCCGGTCGGTGGGAAACTGGGTGATCGCGTCGCCGCCGGTCTCGACGAGTTCCCACAGCTCCTCGGGGCTGCGCACATCGCCGGGGTACCGGCAGGCCATGCCGACGATCGCGATGGGTTCGCTGCGGGTGGCCAGCAGCTTGTCCAGTTGCCGCCGGGTGCGCCGGAGGTCCTCGGTGGTCTCCTTGAGGAAGTGCCGCAGCTTGGCCTCTGTGCTGGTCATGAGATACCGAACTCCTTACCGAGCAGCTCGAACATTTCCTCGTCGGTGGCCTCGCCGAGATCGGTTTCCTGGGCCTCGGTGTCGTCGGTCACGAGCAGTGCCGACAGCCTGCGCATCACCTGTTCCCGGATCGCCACGTCGCCGTCGAACCGGGCGAAGGCGTCCTCCAGCCGGGCCAGTTCGGCGAGCACCGGGTTCTCCTGGGGCTGGTCGCCGCCCAAGCGGGAGGACAAGTGGTCGGCCAGTGCGGTGGGCGAGGAGTGGTCGAAAACGATGGTGGAGGCCAGTCGCAGGCCGAGCAGGGTGCCGATCCGGTTGCGCAGTTCCACGGCGGTCAGCGAGTCGAAGCCGAGCGACTTGAACGGGCGGTCGGCCTCCAGCGACTGGTCGTCGGAGTGCCCGAGCACCGCGGCGGCCTGCGCGCGCACCAGCCTGGTCAGCTCGGCGGCCCGGTCCAGCGTGCCCATCCGGGCGAGGCGGTCGACGAGGGCGCCTTCGTCGGAGTCGGCGTGCCTGCGGCCGGTGGTGCCGGTCAGTGCCCACAGGATGTGCGGTGCCGACGCGGCGGCCCGCAATGTCGGCAGGTCCAGGCGCATCCCGGCGACCGCGGGCTCGTCCTGCGCCACCGCCGCGTCGAACATGGCCAGCGCCTCCTCGGTGGACAGCGCGGGCAGGCCGGAGCGGGCGATCCGGTCGATGTCCCGTGCGGTCAGCGCGCCGGTCATGCCGCTCGCCTCGGCCCACAGGCTCCACGCGATCGACGTGGCGGGCAGACCCGCGGCCTTGCGATGGGCGGCGAGCGCGTCGAGGAAGGCGTTGGCGGCGGCGTAGTTGCCCTGGCCCGCGCTGCCCATCACGGCGGCGGCCGAGGAGTAGAGCACGAACGCGGCGAGGTCGAGGTCTCGGGTCAGCTCGTGCAGGTGCCAGGCGCCGTCGGCCTTGGAGCCCAGGCTGGTGGCCAGGCGTTCGGGGGTCAGCGACTGGATCACGCCGTCGTCGAGCACCCCGGCCGCGTGTACGACGGCGGTCAGCGGGTGCTGGTCGGAAACGGTGGCGAGAAGGTCCGCCACCGCCGTCCGGTCGCCGACGTCGCAGGCGCGCACCAGGGCCTCGGCCCCGTATTCGGCCAGCTCCGCGACCAGTTGCTCCGCGCCGGGCGCGTCCGGTCCGCTCCGGCTGACGAGGAGCAGATGCCGCACGCCCCGCGTGGTCACCAGATGACGGGCCAGCGACGCGGCCAGGCCGCCGGTGCCGCCGGTGATCAGGACGGTGCCCTGCGGATTCCAGCGCCGTGGCATGGTCAGCACGACCTTGCCGATGTGCTGGGCCCGGCTGATGTACCGGAACGCCTCACGTCCGTGCCGGACGTCCCAGGTGGACACCGGGAGGTGCTGCAGCGCGCCGTCCTGGAACAGGTGGAGCAGGGCCCGCAGCCTCTCCTGTACGGCGTCGGGCTCCAGCTCCGCCAGGTCGAAGGCGCGGTAGCCGATCCCGTCCGGCACCGCGGTGCGGATGTCGGTCTTGCCCATCTCGGCGAACCGGCCGCCCCTCGGCAGCAGCCGCAGCGAGGCGTCCACGAACTCGCCGGCCAGCGAGTTCAGTACGACATCGACGCCCCGGCCACCGGTGGCCTCCAGGAACCGCCGCTCGAAGTCGAGGGTGCGCGAGGAGGCGATGTGGTCGTCGGGAACGCCCAGCGAGCGCAGCACGTGCTGCTTGGGTTCACTGGCGGTGGCGAAGACCTCCAGCCCCCAGTGCCGGGCAAGCTGGATGGCCGCCATGCCGACGCCGCCCGCGCCCGCGTGCACCAGCAGGGACTGTCCCGTGCGCACCTCGGACAGGTCGAGCAGACCGTAGTAGGCGGTCAGGAACACGACGGGCACCGACGCCGCCTGCGCGAAGGTCCAGTCGTCGGGCATCGGCGCGAGCAGCCGGTGGTCGGTGACGGTCAGCGGGCCGAAGGCGCCGACGGTCAGGCCGAACACGCGGTCGCCGGGCCGCAGACCGGCCACGTCCGGGCCGGTCTCCAGCACGACACCGGACACCTCGGCCCCCAGCGGGGTGGCGGCACGTCGGTTCATGCCCAGCGCGTCGAAGACATCGCGGAAGTTGACCCCGGCGGCCCGGACGTCGACCCGGACCTCCTGGGGTCCGAGCGGTTCCTCCGCGCGGGGCCACGGCACCAGGTCGAGGTCGTCGAGGCTGCCCTTGCGCATGGTCTCCAGGCGCCACGACGGGCCGGGCGGTGGCGTCAGCGAGCCGGGCTCGGCCAGCCGGGCCGCGAGGAGGGCGCCTTCGCGCACCGCGAGCTGGGGTTCGCCATTGGCCAGCGCGCGCGACAACAGCTCGTCCGGCACACCGGGCTCGTCCGTGTCCACCAGGACGAACCGGCCCGTGTTCTCGGTCTGCGCGGACCGGATCAGGCCACGGGCGGCCGCCACCGCGGGCACGACGTCCTCGTCACCGACGGCCACACCGCCCTCGGTCACGAAGATGAGCGAGACATCGTCGAGCCGTGGCTCGGCCAGCCAGGCCCGCAGCAGGCCGAGCACCCGTGCCGTGAGCTGACGGGTGGCGGGCAGCATTTCCCCGCCCGCCCGATCGAGGCGGACCACGGCCGCGTCCACACCGGTGACCGAGTCGGGCAGTGCCCAGGTCCCCGGGTCGAGCGCGACGACGGTACGGGCGTGGTCCGGGTCGGCGGGCACGGGCCGCCAGGCGAGCCGGTACAGCGGGGCGTCGAGGACGGAGTCCACAGCGGTGTGCCGGCGCAGCACCAGGGACTCGGCGGTCAGCACCGGCGCGCCCGCGGGGTCGACGACGGTCAGCTCGACGGTGTCCGGGCCGATGCCGCGCAGCCGGGCGCGCAGGGAGGTGGCCCCGGTCGCGTACAGGCGCACCCCGCTCCAGGCGAACGGCAGCACACGTGTGCTGCCCAGCAGGCTGGTCGCGTGCAGGACGGCGTCCAGCAGCGCGGGGTGCAGACCGAAGGCGCCCGCCTCGGCCCGCTCGTGCTCGGGAAGGACCGCCTCGGCGCAGGCCCCGTCCTCGGTGAGCCACGCGGCGCTCAGGCCCCGGAACGCCGGGCCGTAACCGTAGCCCTCCGCGGCGAGATCGTCGTACACCCCCGCCGGTTCGATCCGTTCCGCGCCCGGGGGCGGCCAGGAGGTGATCGACGGCGTGGGGGCGCCGCCCTGGTGCTCGCCGGTGGACAGTGTGCCGGAGGCGTGTTGCGTCCAGGTGGCTCCACCGCGAGCGAAGACGCGCACGGTCCTGCGGTGGTCGGCGGCGGGCCGGTCCACCCGGATCTGTAGCTGAACACTCCCCTGTTCCGGCAGGACGAGCGGCTTCTCCAGTACGAGTTCGTCGACCCGGTGGCAGCCGACCTCGTCGCCCGCGTGTATGACCATCTCCAGCAGGGCCGTTCCGGGCAGCAGCACCGTCCCGGCCACGGCGTGGTCCGCCAGCCAGGGGTGGGTGCCGAGCGACAGACGGGCGGTGAACAGATAGCCGTCGTCACCCGGCAGCTCGATCCCGGCCCCGAGCAGCGGGTGCTCCGGAACGCTCAATCCCGCCGCGGTGACGTCCACCGAGGTCGTGCCCCCACGGGGCCAGAAGCGCTGCGGCTGGAAAGCGTACGTGGGCAGTTCCACGCGGGTGGCGTCGGGGAAGACGGCGCTCCAGTCCACGGGGATCCCGTGCTGGTGCGCCAGGGCGAGCGAGAGGCGGATCCGGTCGAGTGTTCCCTCGCCGCGGCGCAGGGTGCCGAGCGCGACGGTCTCCGCCGTCTCCTCGATCGACGTGGTCAGCACCGGATGCGGACTCATCTCCAGGAAGACCCGGAACCCACCCTCCACCA
>NZ_JAGFNO010000086.1:0-8588 GCF_017592595.1 Streptomyces sp. NEAU-YJ-81
CGCGGCATCCTCCAACGACCACACACCCGCCACATACGCCGCAGCCAACTCACCAATCGAATGACCCAGCAGATAGTCCGGCTTCACACCCCACGAGACCATCAGCCGATACAACGACACCTCAAGCGCAAACAAACCCGCCTGCGTATACGCCGTCTCCCCAATCAACTCAGCCTCATCACCCCACACCACCTCACCCAAAGGCCGGTCCAAATACCGATCCAGCTCCCCACACACCTCATCCCACACCGCAGCGAACACGGGATACGCCTCATACAACCCACGCCCCATCCCCAACCGCTGCGACCCCTGACCCGCAAACACCACACCCAACCCACCACCAACAGGACCCCCCACAACCACCGAACCCTCCAAAGCCCCGAGCAACCCCGCACGATCCGCACCCACCACCACCGCACGATCCGACAACGCAGAACGAGCAGCCACCAACGACCACCCCACATCCACCGGATCCAGATCGGGATCGCCCGCCACAAACCCACGCAACCGCTCCACCTGCGCCCGCACCGCCGCCTCACCCACACCCGAAACCACCCACGGCACAGCAGGCAACCCAACACGCTCGCCCCCAGCCTCCTCCCCCACCACCACAGGCGCCTGCTCCACAATCACATGCGCATTCGTCCCACTCACCCCGAACGCCGACACACCCACCCGACGCGGCCGATCCACATCCGGCCACACCACCTGCTCAGTCAGCAACTCCACCGCACCAACCGACCAATCCACATGCGGCGACGGCTCATCGACATGCAGGGTTCGCGGCAACACACCGTTTCCCAGGGCCAGAACCATCTTGATGAGTCCGGCGACACCTGCGGCCGCCTGGGTGTGTCCGATGTTGGACTTCACCGAACCCAGCAGCAACGGCCGCTCCGGGTCCCGATCCTGACCGTAGGTGGCCAACAGGGCCTGCGCCTCGATCGGATCACCCAGCGTCGTCCCCGTCCCATGCGCCTCCACCGCATCAACATCACGAGCAGCAAGCCCGGCGCTCGCCAACGCCTGCCGAATCACCCGCTGCTGCGACGGACCATTCGGCGCCGTCAACCCATTCGACGCACCATCCTGATTCACCGCCGAACCCCGCACCACAGCCAACACCCGATGCCCAAGACGGTCAGCATCAGACAACCGCTCCACCACCAGCATCCCCACACCCTCGGAGAAACCGGTGCCGTCCGCCGCCCCGGCGAACGCCTTGCACCGACCGTCCGCGGCGAGGCCGCGCTGACGGGAGAACTCCACGAACAGACTCGGTGTCGCCATCACCGTGACGCCGCCCGCAAGCGCCAGCGAGCACTCACCGTTCCGCAGCGCCTGCACCGCCAGATGCAACGCCACCAGCGACGACGAACATGCCGTATCCACCGTCAGTGCCGGTCCCTCAAGGCCCAGGACATAGGCGATCCGGCCGGACATCACCGACGCCGAATTGCCCGTTCCGACGTGGCCCTCGAACTCCTGCGGCTGATCTCCGCCCAAAAGGCTGACGTAGTCCTGGCCGTTGGTACCGGCGAACACTCCCGTCGTGCTGCCACGCAGCGACCGAGGATCGATCCCCACCCGCTCGAACGCCTCCCACGACGCCTCCAGCAACAGCCGCTGCTGCGGATCCATCGCGGTCGCCTCACGCGGGGAGATACCGAAGAACCCGGCGTCGAACGTGGTCGCGTCATGTACGAAGCCACCTGTCCGCGTGTACGAGGTCCCCGGGTGGCCAGGCTCGCTGTGGAAGAGCCCGGACAGGTCCCAGCCACGGTCCGCGGGGAAGGCCGACATCGCGTCCCCGCCCTCGGTGAGAAGACGCCACAGGTCCTCCGGCGAGCTCACCCCGCCGGGGAAGCGGCAGCTCATTCCTACGATCACGATCGGATCGCCGTCCACGAGGGACCCGCTCGGCTCGGTGTGCAGGGGCTCCGCGGCCGTCCCCAGCAGTTCGGAGCACGCGTATTCCGCCAGGGCGAGCGGGGTCGGGTAGTCGAATACGGCAGTGGCCGGCAGCCGCAGACCAGTCGCGGCACCCAGCCGGTTGCGGAATTCGACCGCTGTCACGGAGTCGAAGCCGAGTTCCTTGAAGGCGCGATGGGACGGCACGCTCTCCGGGTCGGTATGCCCGAGCACCACCGCGACGTTGTGGCGCACCATATCGAGCAGGAGTCGCCGCTGCTCGGCCCCGTCGAGCCCGGCCAAACGCTCACCGAGTCCGGATCGGTCAACGCCCGTCTCCTCAACGGCGGAAGCGGCCCCCGCGTCGACGAGTCGCCGTACCTCCGGAAGGTCGGCGAGCAGGGGACTGGGCCTGGTCGCGGTGAAGGCGGCGTAATGGCGTTCCCACTCGATGTCGGCGACGGTGACCACCGTGTCGCCCTGCTCGACGGCCGCACGGAGAGCGGCCACCGCCAGTTCGGGGGACAGTGCCGGAACGCCATGTCGCCGGGCCACCTCACCGGCTTCGGTCTCCCCCATACCGCCACCGGCCCACAGGCCCCAGGCCACGGAGGTCGCCACCAGGCCCTGGGCCCTGCGGCACTCGGCCAGCGCGTCGAGGAAGGCGTTGCCCGGTGCGTAATTGCCCTGCCCCGGTGTACCGACGGTCCCGGACAAGGAGGAGAAGAGCACGAAGGCGGACAGCTCCATGTCGCGGGTCAGCTCGTGCAGATGCATCGCACCGTCGACCTTGACGCGCAGTACCCGGTGCAGTTGCTCGGTGGTCAGTGACTCGACCGTCGCGTCGTCCAGCAGGGCGGCCGTGTGCACCACGGCCGTCAGCGGGCCGACTTCGGCTATCAGCGCGGCCAGTTGGGCACGCTCGGCCACATCGCACTCGGCCACCGTCACCGCCGCTCCGGCCACCTCCAGGTCAGCGACGAGCTCGGAGGCCCCGGGCGCGGCCATGCCGCGCCGGCTGGTCAGCACGAGGTGCTCCGCGCCCTGCTGCGCCAGCCACCGCGCGATATGGCCGCCCAGTGCTCCGGTGCCTCCGGTGACCAGTACGGTCCCGCTCGGATTCCAGGACGGCAGGTCGGTCCGCAACGCGGGGGCATGGGCGAGCCTGCGCCCGAAGGTCCCCACCGCCCGGATCGCGACCTGGTCCTCGCCCGAAACGCCTGACAGGACCCTTGCCAGCTGCGCGCATGCCCTCGCGTTCACCCCGATCGGCAGGTCGATCAGACCACCCCAGCGCAGTGGCTGCTCGAGCGCGATCACTCGGCCGACGCCCCACACCAGCGCCGATGCCGGTGCGGGCTCGACGAGGGTGTCCCCGGGCCCGGTCGACACGGCTCGTTGGGTCAGGCTCCACAGCGGGGCCTCCACACCCGCGTCGCCCAAAGCCTGAGTCAACAGCACCGTCATCGCGAAACCGACGGGAACGGAGGCGAAGTCCGGGTGCGGCCGCTGGTCCAGGGCGACCAGCGACACCACGCCCCTGACATTCGTCGCGCTGCTCGTGCCGGTCGTGCTGGTCGCAGTGGTCATGCTCGTCAGGTGGGCGGACAGCACAGCACGATCCATGTGCCGCTCGTCCACCGAACACACCACTGGCTCGGCCCCGTGCTGAGCGAGTGCCTCGCAGACGCCGGAGACCCACTCATGCTGGGCATCGGCCTGGGAAACCACGACCAGCCAAGAGCCCGACAGCATCGCGGCCCGGTCCTCGGCGAGCGGCTTCCAGTTGACCTGGTACCGAACCGCCTCGAGCGCAGACCTCTCGTGCCGCCGACGGCGCCAGGCCGACAAGGCGGGCAGCAGGTCACCCAGCGACGCGTCATCGACCTGCAGAACGGTCGCCAGCGATGCAGCGTCTTCGCGCTCGATGGCTGCCCAGAACTCGTGGTCCGCGGTGGTGTCCCCGTCTCGGACCACGCCCGGGGCGGTGGGCTCGACCCAGAAGCGCTCCCGCTGGAATGGGTAGGTCGGCAAGTCGACATGCCGGGCGCCGGTCCCTCCGAACGCCTGCCGCCAGTCCGCCGTTACCCCTCGTACGGACAGTTCGGCCAGCGCGGTCAGGAAGCGGGCAGGTCCGCCGTCGTCGCGGCGCAGCGATCCAGTGGTGATGATGGGCGTGTCGGTGGCGTCGGCGGTGTCCTGGACGCCGACGGTCAGTACCGGGTGCGGGCTAGCCTCGACGAACACCGTGTGTCCGAGCTCCAGCAGTCCCTCGATCGTGGACTGGAACTCCACGGTCTCGCGCAGATTCCGATACCAGTACCCGGCATCCAGCTCCACGGTGTCCATCAGCCGCCCGGTCACCGTCGAATAGAACGGAACCTCCCCGCCGCGCGGCTCCACACCCGCCAGAGCCTCCGCCAGCTCTCCTTGGATCTCCTCCACCTGTCGGGAGTGCGAGGCGTAATCCACCGGAATCCGCTTGGCCTCCGGAAACTCCGCCAACACCGCATCCAGCACCTCAACCGCCCCGGACACCACTGTGGACGCCGGACCATTCACCGCCGCGACCGACAACCCGGGACGGTCCCGCAGCCGATCGGCAGACACCGGGACGGACACCATCCCACCCCGACCTGACAGAGCCAGCAGCGCCTTGCTCCGCAAAGCCACCACCCGCGCCCCATCCGCCAGCGACAGACCACCCGCCACACACGCCGCCGCGATCTCACCCTGCGAATGACCCACCACAGCCGACGGCACCACACCGTACGAACGCCACAACTCCGCCAGCGACACCATCACCGCCCACAACACCGGCTGCACCACATCCGCCCGACCCAGCGCCGCCTCATCGCCCAGCACATCGAACAGCGACCACTCAGCGAACGGGGCCAACGCATCAGCACATTCACGCATCCGCCCCGCGAACACCGGCGAGGACTCCATCAACTCCAACGCCATCCCGACCCACTGCGACCCCTGCCCCGGGAAGACGAACACCACTCCGGTAGGCGATCCGGCCTCACCGGTCACCACTCCTTGGTCGGGAGTTCCGTTCGCCACCGCCTCCAGACCACGCAGCAGCTCAGCGCGGTCGGCCCCCACAACCACCGCACGGTGAGACAGCATCGCTCGGGTCGATGCCAGCGACCAGCCGACATCGGCCGGATGCACTGCACCATCGGCGCTCACGAAGGACCGAAGCCTGGTGGCATGGGCCCGCAACCCCGCCTCGCTCCGTGCCGACAGGACCCACGGAACGGCTGAAGGTTCGGTCGTTCGCACTGTCTCGGATTCGGCCGCCACGGATGCCTGTTCGAGGATGACATGCGCGTTGGTGCCACTTACGCCGAACGAGGAGACCCCGGCCCGTCGCGGCACTCCCCTCTGAGGCCAGAGGGACGGTTCCGTGAGCAGTGCGATCCGTCCGGCCGTCCAGTCCACGTGTGGCGTGGGCTCGTCGATGTGCAGGCTCTGCGGCAGCACACCGTGGCGCATCGCCATCACCATCTTGATCACACCGGCCACACCCGCCGCCGCCTGCGTATGACCAATGTTCGACTTGATCGAACCCAGCAACAGGGGCCGATCCGACGTCCGGTCCTGACCATAGGTGGCCAACAGGGCCTGCGCCTCAATCGGATCACCCAGCGTCGTCCCCGTACCGTGCGCCTCCACCGCATCGACGTCCGCCGCCGACAAACGGGCATTCGCCAGCGCCTGCCGAATCACCCGCTGCTGCGACGGACCATTCGGCGCCGTCAACCCATTCGACGCACCATCCTGGTTGACCGCGGAGCCACGCATGACTGCCAGCACCCGGTGGCCGTTCCGCTCGGCGTCGGACAGCCGCTCCAGCAGGAGGATGCCCACGCCTTCGCCCCAGCCGGTGCCGTCCGCCGCCGCCGCGAACGCCTTGCACCGGCCATCGGAAGCCAACGCCCCCTGGCGGGAGAACTCAGCGAAAGCGGTGGACGTGGCCATCACCGTCGCGCCGCCCGCGAGCGCCATACCGCATTCGCCCGCGCGCAGCGCCTGCGCGGCCAGGTGCATGGCGACCAACGACGACGAACACGCGGTGTCCACGGTGACGGCCGGGCCCTCGAGCCCGAAGGTGTAGGACAGCCGGCCGGACGCCACGCTCGCCGCGCTGCCGGTGGCCAGATGGCCGTCGGTACGCTGTGGCGCGTTACCGACGAGGGCGGCGTAATCCTGACCGTTGGTGCCGACGAACACTCCGGTGGAGCTCCCCCGCAGCGCGTCCACGGCGATCCCGGCCCGCTCGAAGACCTCCCACGAGACCTCCAGCAACAGCCGCTGCTGCGGATCCATCGCGACGGCCTCACGCGGCGAGATCCCGAAGAAGGCGGGGTCGAAGTCGGCAGCCGTGTAGAGGAAACCACCCGCCCCGACCGAGACACCATCGGTTCCGCCGACGAGGTCCCAGCCCCGATCCAGCGGAAAGGCGGATATGGCGTCCGTGCCCGATTCCAGGAGCCGCCACAGTTCTTCGGGCGAGTCGACCCCACCGGGGAACCGGCAGCTCATGCCGATGATCGCAATCGGGTCGTCATCCACCGGAGCCGTCGCGACCGTCGCCGCGAGAGCTGCCGACCCCACCCCTAGCAGCTGCTCCCGCAGGTGGCCGGCGAGGAGTTCCGGCGTGGGGTAGTCGAACACGACCGAGGCAGGTGTCTGTACGCCGGTGGCCACCATGAGTCGATTGCGGAGTTCGATCGCGGTCAGAGAGTCGAAACCGGCTGACTGGAATGTGGCCGCAGGGTCGATTGCCGCCGGGGTGGCATGTCCCAGAACGGCAGCCACCTGGCTACGTACGAGCTCAAGGACCGCCCGTTCCCGCTCGACCGGGGGGAGGCCCCGCAGTCGGTCGACGAACTCATCCGCCACGGGCTCGCGGCGAGCGGCGCCACCCAGCAATTCACCAAGCAGCGGATGGGGCCGCGCCCCGACGAACCGCGAAGCGAAGTGCTCCCAATCGATATCCGCGACCATCAGTGCGGTCTCGTCGTCGTCCAAAGCTCCCTGAAGGGCGGCCAGCGCCAGTGGTGGCGCCATGGCCCGTGCGTGCCCGGCCCCCATGCCGCTGTCGGCCCAGGCACCCCAGGCCACAGACGTGGCTACCAACCCCTCCGCCCGACGCCGCCAAGCCAACCCGTCCAACGCCGCATTGGCCGCGGCATAACTTCCCTGACCCGCATTGCCCACCGTCGCCGCAGCCGACGAGAACAACACAAAAGCATCCAGATCCCGACCCCGCGTCAGCTCATCCAGATACCGCGCCCCCGCCACCTTGGCCCGCATCACCTCCCGGATCCGCTCCGGGGTCAGCGATTCGAGCACACCGTCGTCGAGGACACCCGCCGCATGCACCACGGTACGCAGATCCGGAATCGTCCCCAGAAGAGCGGCGAGCGCCTCGCGATCGGCGACATCGCACGCCACCACGCGCACTCGGTCCCCCAGCTCGGCCACCAACTCCGCGACGCCAGGTGCCCCGGCCCCCCGACGGCTCGTCAGCACGATCCGCTCCACGCCGGTATCCGCCAACCAGCGCGCCACATGCCGACCCAGCGCCCCTGTACCGCCCGTGACCAGCGCGGTGCCACGACCGCGCCATGCGGCCGACGCCACACCGGACGGTTCCGCCCGCGTCAGACGGGCGGCCCACGTCCCGGTGGCGCGGATGGCGATCTGATCCTCACCGGTGTGCCCGGCGAGGATGGCGGCAAGCGCCTCCCCCGCGTGATCGTCCATGACCGCCGGCAGGTCGATCAGCCCGCCCCAACGGTCCGGATGCTCCAGACCGATCACGCGGCCCAGCCCCCAGACTCCGGCCTGGTCGGGCTCCACCAGGTCTCCGTCCGCCACGGAGACCGCCCCCCGGGTGACACACCACAACGGCGCGTCGACCCCGGCGGCCACGAGGGCCTGCAGCAGCGACACCGTCGCCTCAACCGACAGCAGCGACACCACACCCGCGACCGGAACCTCGCCCAGGTCCAACGCCGTCACGACCCGCGCATCAGCCCCAGCGGCCCGCAGCACGACGGCCACCTCGTCTCCGGCAGCGCCCACCACCAGCCACGTGCCACGCAGACGCGGCTGCTCAGGAACATCCTCGATCGGGGACCAGTCGAGGCGGTACCGCCACGACTCGACCAGCGACCTCTCCTGGCGACGGTGGCGCCATGCCGCCAGGGCGGGCAGAGCCGCACTGAGCGGCTGCCCGGCATCGATACCGAACGAACCGAAATCCCCGCGCTCGACGGCGTCCCAGAACGCCGCGTCCACCGCACTCGTCGCAGGCTCAGCCGAGGACGGCTCCAGCCAGAACCGTTCACGCTGGAACGCATACGTCGGCAAATCAACACGCCGAGCACCGGGGAACACCGCCGCCCAATCGATCTGGACGCCCCGCACATACAGCCCACCCAGAGCGGCCATCGCGGTAAGGGGCTCCGGACGATCCGGACGCAGTACCGGCAGACCGTCGCCATCGGCCAGAGCGGTCAATGTGCCATCGGGCCCCAGCTCCAGGAAGGAACCGACGCCCAGCCCACGGAGTGTGTCGAGCCCATCGGCGAACCGGACGGTCTCCCGCACATGACGCACCCAATACTCCGGCGAGCACAACTCCTCACCCGCCACCACAC
>NZ_JAGFNO010000087.1:0-8490 GCF_017592595.1 Streptomyces sp. NEAU-YJ-81
CATCCGCCACCCCCACCACACCCACCGCATGCCGGACCCACTCACCCTCCCGACACGAAAACACCGACACCGACCGACGACCCCCCTCACCCGCACCGCCCACCGAAACCTGAACCTCCACCTCACCCCGCTCCGGAAGCACCAACGGCCCCTCCAACGTCAACTCCTCAACCACCCCACACCCCAACCGCAACCCCGCCTGCAACACCAACTCCACAAAACCCGTCCCCGGCAGCAACACCACACCGGAGAGGGCGTGATCAGCCAGCCAGGAGTGGGTGGCCAGGGACAGCCGACCGGTCAGCAGGCAGCCGCCGGACTCGGGCAGCGCGACCGTGGCCCCGAGGAGGGGGTGGTCGAGCGCGCCCAGTCCCAGCGCGGAGGCGTCACCGTGGCCGGGCCGGGGCGTCAGCCAGTAACGCTCCCGCTGGAACGGGTAGGTCGGCAGTTCCACCCGTCGCGCCTCGCCGAAGGCCGCGGGCCAGTCCACCCGTACGCCGTGCACCTGCAGCCGCGCCATGGCCGAGAAGAACTGGGCGAGCCCGCCCTGGCCACGGCGCAGCGAGCCGGTGACCACCACGGACTCGCCAAAGGCGTCCGCCGTGTCCTGGATGCCCATGGTCAGGGCGGGGTGGGTGCTCGATTCCACGAAGACGCGGTGGCCGTCGGAGAAGAGGGCCTGTAGCGCGCCCAGGAAGTCGATGGGCTTGCGGGCGTTCCAGAACCAGTAGTCCGCGTCGAGTTCGGTGGTGTCCAGGAGTCCGCCGGTCACCGTGGAGTAGAACGGAACGGTGGACTGGCGGGGCGCCACGTCGGCCAGCAGGGTGAGCAGTCGTTCGCGCAGCGGTTCCACCTGAGGGCCGTGGGACGCCACGGTGGCGGGCACGACACGGGCGCGTACGCCGTCCGTCCCGCATGCGGCCACGAACTCCTGGAGACTTTGCGGGTCGCCGGCCACTGTGGCCGCCGCGGGCCCGTTCACCCCGGCCACCGCGAGGCGTTCGCCCCACGGCTCGATCCGGGTGGCCAGTTGTTCCGCCGGCAGGGCGACCGAGGCGATCGCGCCGTTGCCCACCAGCGTTTCGGCGAACAGACGGCTGCGCAACACCACCACCTTGGCCGCGTCCTCCAGCGACAGCGCCCCGGCCACGCAGGCGGCCGCGATCTCGCCCTGGGAGTGGCCGACCACGGCGGAGGGGGTGATCCCGTAGGAGGACCACAGCTCGGCGAGGGACACCATCACGGTGAACAGAACCGGCTGGACGACCTCGATGAGGTCGAGCGAGGGCGCACCGGGCGCGGATCGCACCACGTCCTCGATGGACCAGTCGAGATGCGTCTCCAGTGCACGGGCGCACTGGGCGAACCGGCGGGCGAAGGCCGGGGAGGAGTCCAGCAGTTCCACGGCCATACCGGCCCACTGCGAGCCCTGTCCCGGAAAGACGAACACCACGCCGGTGTCGGGACCGGCCACTCCCTCCACCACGTTCGGGGCCGGCTCTCCGGCGGCCACCGCGGCAAGGCCGTTCAGCAGGTCCGATGGGGTGGATCCGATCACCACCGCGCGGTGTGACAGCGCCGAGCGGGTGGTGGCAAGGGTCCACCCGAGGTCGCTGGGGTCCGCTTCCGTGGCCACGGTGGCGAGCCGCGCCGCGAACGCGCGCAGACCGGCCTCGCCCTGGCCCGAGAGCACCCAGGGCACCGCCACCGGCTCGGTCCGGGGCGGATCAGTACGCTCGGTCTCCGGTGCCTGCTCCAGGATCGCGTGGGCGTTGGTGCCGCTCACGCCGAAGGCGGAGACTCCCGCCCTGCGCGGCCGGTCGTTCTCCGGCCAGGGAGTCCGCTCCGTGAGCAGGCGTACCGCGCCTGCGGACCAGTCCACATGCGGGGTCGGCTCGTCCACGTGCAGGGTGCGCGGCAGCACACCGTGCCGCATGGCGAGCACCATCTTGATGACCCCGGCGACGCCCGCGGCGGCCTGGGTGTGGCCCAGGTTCGACTTGACCGATCCGAGCCACAACGGCAGGTCCCGATCCTGACCGTAGGTGTCCAGCAGGGCCTGTGCCTCGATCGGGTCCCCGAGCCTGGTGCCGGTGCCGTGCGCCTCCACCACGTCGACATCGCCCGTGGACAACTGGGCGTCGGACAGTGCCGTGCGGATGACCCGGCGCTGGGAGGGCCCGTTGGGCGCGGTCAGCCCGTTCGACGCGCCGTCCTGGTTGGCAGCGGTACCACGCACCACCGCCAGCACCGGGTGGCCGTGCCGTTCGGCGTCGGACAGCCGCTCCACCAGCAGCATCCCGGCGCCCTCACCCCAGCCGGTGCCGTCCGCGCCCGCGGCGAACGCCTTGGACCGGCCGTCCGGGGCCAGCCCGCCCTGCTTGGACAGCTCGACGAAGGTGTTCGTCGTCGTCATCACCGTGACGCCGCCTGCCAGCGCCAGCTCGCACTCCCCGTTGCGCAGCGCCCGCACGGCCAGATGCAGGGCGATCAGAGAGGACGAGCACGCGGTGTCCACGGTGACCGTCGGCCCTTCGAGACCGAAGGCGTAGGCCACCCGTCCCGAGAGAACGCTCGCCGCGCTGCCCGTGCCGAGGTGGCCTTGCACATCGTCCCGTGCCGCGCTGAGCAGCGTCGCGTAGTCCTGGCCGTTGGTACCGATGAACACCCCGGTCAGGCTGCCCCGCACGGCGTCACGGTTGACGCCGGCCCGCTCGAACGCTTCCCAGGAAGTCTCCAGCATCAACCGCTGCTGCGGGTCCATCGCGATGGCCTCCCGGGGGGATATCCCGAAGAGCGCCGCGTCGAAATCCGCGATGCCGTGCAGGAATCCGCCGTAGCGGGTGACCGACTTCCCGGAACCGCCCTCGGGGTCGTAGAGACCCTCCGTGTCCCAGCCACGGTCGACCGGGAATTCCGACACCGCGTCGCCACCGTCGCGCACCAGGTCCCACAACGCTTCCGGCGTTGCGATGCCACCGGGGAAACGGCAGCTCATGCCGATGATCGCAATGGGCTCGTGGCTCTTCGCCTCGATGTCCTGCAGGCGCTGGCGGGTCTGCCGCAGATCCTTCGTGACCTCTTTGAGGTAATGACGAAGTTTCTCTTCATTCTCCACAGGACGACCCTCTCAACGCGGTGCTGGACTCACTCGGAGTCGAACTCGACGGCAGGTTCACGAGATACCGAATTCCTTGCCGAGGAGGTCGAACATCTCCTCGTCCGTCGCGGAATCCAGTTCAATGTCACGGTCGGCGGCCGCGCCCCAGTGGGACAGCAGGCTCTTGATCTTCGCGGCGACCTCGGCACCGGCCACGTCGCTCGGGGACAGGTCGGACAACACCGCTTCGAGCCTGTTCAGCTCGTCGAGCACGGACGTCGTATCGTCCTCGGCCTCGCCCTTGACGAGTTGGGCCCGGACATGGTCGGCGAGCGCCGCGGTGGTCGGATAGTCGAAGATGACCGACGCCGGGAACGGTACGCCGGTGGCGGTGGCCAGCCGGTTCCGCAGCTCCACCGCGGTGAGCGAGTCGAAGCCGACCTCCTGGAAGGTCCGCGAGGGGTCTACGGAAGCGGGCTTCGCATGCCCCAGCACGGCCGCCACGTGGGTACGGACCAGTTCCAGCACCGCCCGATCGCGCTCGATCCGCGACATGCCCCGCAGCCGGGTGGCGAATTCCTCGACCGGTTCCATAGGAGGGGTGGCGATCGTGAGCAGTTCACTCAGCAGCGGGCTCGGCCGTACGGCGGTGAACCGGGAGCCAAAGCTCGACCACTCCACGTCCGCGATCATCATCGTGGTCTCGTCCGCGACCAGTGACCGCTGAAGCGCGGCAATCGCCAGATCCGGGGGCATACCGGGGAGCTGTCGCTGAGCCGCCCCCATGCCGCTGTCGGCCCAGGCACCCCAGGCCAGAGACGTGGCCACCAGTCCCTCGGATCGGCGCCGCTGGGCCAGTGCGTCCAGGACGGCGTTGGCCGCCGCATAGCTCCCCTGGCCCGCGTTACCCATCGTCCCCGCAGCCGACGAGAACAACACAAAGGCATCCAGATCCCGACCCCGCGTCAGCTCATCCAGATACCGCGCCCCCGCCACCTTGACCCGCATCACCTCCCGAATGCGCTCAGACGTCAACGACTCCAACACACCGTCATCCAGCACACCCGCCGCATGAACCACCACACGCAAATCCGCAATCCCCTCCACCAACGCCGCAACCTCACGCCGATCAGCCACATCACAGCCCACTACCGACACCACCACACCCAGCGCCTCCAACGGCGCCACCAACTCCGCGACGCCGGGTGCCTCGGCCCCCCGACGACTCGCCAACACAATCCGCTCCACACCGGCCCCCGCCAGCCAACGCGCCACATGACCGCCCAGCGCACCCGTGCCCCCGGTGACCAATGCGGCCCCACGACCGCGCCACTCGGCGGACGTGTCCGCCACCCATGTCACCCGGGTCAGCCGGGCACCCCAGGCCCCAGCGGCACGGACCGCAACCTGGTCCTCCCCCGTCCCCCCACTCAGAACCCGACACAACCAGGCCCCGACACCCTCATCCACAACCGGCGGCAGATCGATCAACCCACCCCAACGATCCGGACGCTCCAAACCGATCACCCGACCAAGCCCCCACACGCCCGCCTGATCCGGATCGACCACATCCCCGTCGACCACCGAGACCGCACCCCGAGTAACACACCACAACGGTGCAGTCGTACGAAGCGTCTGCAACAAGAGGACGGTCTCCTCAACAGGCAGCAGTGACACCACACCCGCCGTGGCAGGGACGGTCTCCGGCGCCGCGACCTCTGCGAGCTCCGCGACCTCTGCCACCGTCACCATCCGCACCTCGGCCCCTGCCGCGTGCATCGCACCCATCAGGTCATCGGCGCCGCCGCCCGGCTCGGCCACCAGCAGCCATGTGCCGGTGAGGACGGGCTCCTCGGAGACCCCCGGAATCGGCGCCCACCCGAGCCGGTAACGCCAGCCGTCGATGACCGATTGCTCCTGCCGCGCCCTTCGCCATGCCGCCAGGGCGGGCAGAGCCGCGTTGAGCGGCTGCCCAGCATCGATACCGAACGAACCGAAATCCCCGCGCTCGACCGCATCCCAGAACGCCGCGTCCACCGCACTCGTCGCAGGCTCAGCCGAGGACGGCTCCAGCCAGAACCGCTCACGCTGGAACGCATACGTCGGCAAATCAACACGCCGAGCACCGGGGAACACCGCCGCCCAATCGATCTGGACGCCCCGGATATACAGCCCACCCAGAGCGGCCATCGCGGTAAGGGGCTCCGGACGATCCGGACGCAGTACGGCCAGTCCGTCGCCACCGGCCAGAGCGGTCAATGTGCCATCGGGACCCAGCTCCAGGAAGGAACCGACACCCAGCCCACGGAGTGTGCCGAGCCCATCGGCAAAGCGCACGGTCTCCCGCACATGACGCACCCAATACTCCGGCGAACACAACTCATCACCCGCCACCACACCCGACACATTCGACACCACCGGCACACTCGGAGCCCGGAACTCCACCCCCCGCAACACCTCACCAAACTCCGCCAACATCCCATCCATACGCGACGAATGAAACGCATGACTCACCCGCAACCACCGCGTCCGCACCCCCCGACTGATGAACACCTCCTCAACGGCACGAACCGCATCCTCTTCACCGGACAACACCACCGACTCGGGACCATTGACCGCCGCAACCGCCACACCCCCGGTCAGCAGCAGCCGTACGTCACCCTCCGACGCCGCCACCGAAACCATCGCCCCACCCGACGGCAACGCCTGCATCAAACGACCCCGAGCAGCCACCACCCGGGCGGCATCCTCCAACGACCACACACCCGCCACATACGCAGCAGCCAACTCACCAATGGAGTGGCCCAACAGGTAGTCCGGCTTCACACCCCAGGAAGACACCAACGTGAACAACGACACCTCAAGCGCAAACAAACCCGCCTGCGTATACGCCGTCTGCCCAATCAACTCAGCGTCATCACCCCACACCACCTCACCCAAAGGCCGCTCCAAATAACGGTCCAGCTCCCCACACACCTCATCCCACACCCCCGCGAACACCGGATACGCCTCATACAACCCACGCCCCATCCCCAACCGCTGCGACCCCTGACCCGCAAACACCACACCCAACCCACCACCAACAGGACCCCCCACAACCACCGGTCCCTCCAAAGCCCCGAGCAACCCCGCACGATCCGCACCCACCACCACCGCACGATGCGACAACGCAGAACGAGCAGCCACCAACGACCACCCCACATCCACCGGATCCAGATCGGGATTCCGCTCCGCGAAGGCCCGTAGCCGTACGGCCTGCGCCTGAACGCCCGCCTCGTCCCGAGCCGAGAACACCCAGGGAATGGCCGGGAGTTCGATCCGCTCCGGCCCGGGCTCGGGTTCGCCCGTCGTGTCGGGGGCCTGCTCCAAAATCACATGGGCGTTGGTACCGCTCGCCCCGAACGATGAGACTCCGGCGCGACGGGCCCGCCCGGCCTCCGGCCACGCCGTCTGCTCACCCAGGAGTTCCACCGCGCCGGTGGACCAGTCCACATGCGGGGTGGGCTCATCGATGTGCAGGCTCTGCGGCAGCACACCGTGGCGCATCGCCATCACCATCTTGATCACACCGGCCACACCAGCCGCCGCCTGCGTATGACCAATGTTCGACTTCACCGAACCAAGCAGCAACGGCCGCTCCGGATCCCGATCCTGACCGTACGTGGCCAACAACGCCTGCGCCTCGATCGGATCACCCAGCGTCGTCCCCGTCCCATGCGCCTCCACCGCATCAACATCACGAGCAGCAAGCCCGGCGCTGGCCAACGCCTGCCGAATCACCCGCTGCTGCGACGGACCATTCGGCGCCGTCAACCCATTCGACGCACCATCCTGATTCACCGCCGAACCCCGCACCACGGCCAACACCCGATGACCATTGCGCTCAGCATCAGACAACCGCTCCACCAACAACAGCCCCACACCCTCCGACCAACCCGTCCCATCCGCACCAGCGGCAAAGGACTTGCACCGGCCATCGGCAGCCAGCCCGCCCTGGCGCGTGAACTCCACAAAAACCTGCGGAGTCGCCAGTACGGTGACTCCCCCCGCGAGCGCCAGCGAGCACTCCCCGCGCCGTAGCGACTCGCTTGCCAGATGCAGCGCCACCAGCGACGACGAACACGCCGTGTCCACCGTCAGGGCAGGTCCCTCCAGACCGAACGTATAGGCCAGCCGACCCGACGCCACGCTGCCCGCGATGCCCGTGCCCCGATAGCCCTCGATGTCCTCCGGGACATCGGCGAGCCACGAGCCGTAGTCGTGGTACATCACGCCCGTGAAGACCCCGGTCCGGCTGCCTTTGAGCGTGTCGGGGGCGATTCCGGCCCGCTCGAACACCTCCCAGGCCGCCTCCAGCAGCAGCCGCTGCTGGGGATCCATCGCCAGCGCCTCACGCGGCGAGATACCGAAGAACCCGGCGTCGAACTCAGTGGCGTCATAGAGGAATCCGCCGTCTCGGGCGTACGAGGCACCGGCGCCGTCGTTGGCTCCGGCCAAGGTCGCCAGATCCCAACCCCGGTCCGTGGGCAGCGCGGAGACCGCGTCAGTGGCCGAGTCGACCAGGCGCCACAGATCCTCGGGAGACTCGACACCGCCGGGGAAGCGGCAGCTCATGCCCACGATCACAATCGGATCGTCGTCGACCGCCGACACGGGCGCGGTCGGTGCGACGGCGGGCAGGGAGCCCCATACCTCCGCCAGCACACGCTCGGCCAGCAGCCGGGGGGTGGGGTGATCGAAGACAGCGGTGGCCGGCAGCCGTACGCCGGTGGCCGCGCTGATCCGGTTGCGCAGTTCCACCGCGGTCAGCGAGTCGAAGCCGATTTCCTGGAAGGTCCTCGAGGTATCGATGGACTCCGCGGAGAGGTGGCCGAGGACACCGGCGACGTGTTCCTGCACCAGGCCGACGACCCGGTGTTCCCTTTCGGCCTCCGTTGCTCCGGCGAGTTGGTGCCGCAGTCCGGCCGGAGTGCCTCCGGTCCCGACTGCCCTACGGACGGGGGCGGTGACCAGGCCGCTCAGGATCGACGGCAATGTGCCCGCGGCAGCCCGTTCCCGCAGCGCCGGCATGTTCAGGGGCGTGGCCAGCACCATCGCCTCATCGGCGGCGAGCGCCGCATCGAACAGTTCCAGTCCTTGTTTGCTGCTGATGCTCGTCCCCACGGACCGGGAGATCCTCGACAGTTGCACCTCGGCCAGATCGGTGGTCAGTTCGCTGCGTTCTTCCCAGAACCCCCACGCGATCGATACCCCCGGCAGCCCTTGCGCCCGCCGATGAACAGCCAACGCATCCAGGAACCCATTCGCCGCCGCATAACTCCCCTGACCCGCATTCCCCAACACACCCGCCGCCGACGAAAACAACACAAACGCCGACAGATCCAACCCAC
>NZ_JAGFNO010000088.1:0-7647 GCF_017592595.1 Streptomyces sp. NEAU-YJ-81
TGACGGGTACACAAGCACCGAGGCTCCTGGTGTTGCGGTTGCTCTTGGTCGACAACCCGTCTACCAGGAGCCTCGCCACGTCCACCAGCCAGCCCGCCAGCCTCACCCACCGCCAGGACGGAGGACTCAGTCTGCGCCCTAACCGAGCCGCGCGCCGAGTTCGGTGGCGGCGGCGACGACAGCGCCGCTGAGGAGGGCGAGTTTGGCGTCGGCCCGCCTCGCCGGGCCGGATACAGACAGTGCACCGCAGGCCACGCCCTGCCGGTTCCGCACCGTGGCGGCCACCGCGCAGAGGTCCCATTCGCTTTCCTCCATGTTGGTGGCGTAGCCGGTCTCCCTTACCTTCTCGAGCTCGACCTCGAGCGCCCGGCGGGTGCTCACCGCGCGCTCGGTTCCGCCTCGCAGCCGCGCGCCCGGATAGCGGCGCCGCAACTCTTCGCGGGAAAGCTCGGCGAGCAGTACTTTCCCTGCGGCAGACGCGTGCGCCGGGCCTCGCTGCCCGATACGCAGCCCGGCACGGATCACCTGCTGGCTCTCCACACCTTCGACGAAGACGGTCTCTGTGCCTTCCAGTACGAGCAGATGCGCGGTCTCGGAGGTGTCTTCGACGAGCTTTTCCAGCAGGAGACGCGCTTCGTCGCGGAGGGAGACTGCCCCCATCACGGCGATGCCGAGCCTGGCCAGGGCGGGCCCAGGTCCGTAGCCCTTGGTCTGGGCGTCCTGGCGGAGCAGGTCGCGGGCCTGCAGGGTGGTCAGCATCCGATGAGCGGTCGACCTGGCCACCCCCAGCTCGGCGGACACGTCGGCGACTCGCAACGACGGCTTGTCCACCAGCATCAGCAGGATCCGCGCCGCGTTGTCGATCGATTCCACCGGGTAGGCGGCCGACACTGCCACAACCCCTCCGTCTCGCCGTCGCCACTGCGGCTGTTCTGGTGATTGAACTGCATTTCGCCAGCCAGAATAGCCGCAGTCCCTCTCGGCGTCTCGGCGGATCTCGCGAATCAGTCCGCAGCCGTGTTGGCGGTGCGTCACGGCGCCGCCGGGGGCACCGGAGCCGCCTCCAAGCACTTCCACGCGCGGGTTGGTGGTCCTTCCCGCCAGTCGGAGTCACCACCGTGGCCACCATTCCACCGATATGCCGCCCGTCTTTCGTTCTGCTCAACAGAGTGCCTTCCGCCCAGTAGAACACATCTCGGTTGACGCGCTACCGAAGCCGAGTTACCGTGCAGAACATGATCTGCCCTGCAGAACACTGTCTAGGAGGAGCGGCGTGACGACTTCAACGCCGTCCGTCGCGGAACTCGGCCATGTCGGCCTGCGCTGTCACGACGTGAGCAGGCAACTCGCGTTCTACAGCGACGTACTCGGGCTGACGGTCACCGACCACGACGAGCGGCTCGGCATCTGGTTCCTGTCCGCCCGGCCGGACACCGAACATCACGAACTGCTCCTGGCCGAGGGCCGGGACGCGCCACTCGGCATCAGACTCATCCAGCAGGTGTCGTTCCGGTGTGCACGCTTCGAGGACGTCCTCGGCTTCCATCGGCGTTTCCGGGAGCACGACGTCCGGCTCGACATGATCGTCTCGCACGGCAATGCCGTCGGCGTCTACTTCTACGATCCGGAGGGCAACCGGTGTGAGGTCTACTGGCGGACCGGGCTCGTGGCACGACAGCCCTTCGTCGAGCACATCGACATCGAGACCGATCCTGAGGAGCTTCTGGACGCCATCCGGGCTTCGGTCGAGCGCCACGGCGCGACGGGTTTCACCGAGGAGAGTTATCGCGCCTGGACGCGCGAACAAGCGGTGGCAGCCGATGGCGCCGCAGCCAAGGAGGTAAGGCAGTGAAGTTCGTTCGCTACGCGGACGGGCCGTCCTCACGCGTCGGCGTGGTGGACGGTGACCTGGTCCGGGTTGTCGACGGTCTGGCAGACCTGCTGCCTCTCATCGAGGCCGGCGAGGCCGAGTTGCTCGCGGCTGGACGGACCGCGCTGCGGCGCGGTGCGACCGTGCCGCTGCCGGACATCGTTCCCCTGTCGCCGATCGCGACGCCTCCGACCGTCCGCGACTTCTACGCCTTCGAACAGCATGTCCGGGCAGGGCGCGCCTGGCGGGGCCTCGAGATGGAACCGGTCTGGTATGAGCTGCCCGTCTTCTACTTCTCCAACCCCTACGCCGTGATGGGCTGCGGGCCGGTGCCGATGACGCCGGGTGCGGAGCGTTTCGACTTCGAGCTGGAGGTCGCCGCGGTGGTGGGGCGCGGCGGCCGCGACCTGACCGCCAAGGAAGCCGAACACGCCATCGCCGGTTACTGCGTGCTCAACGACTGGAGCGGCCGGGACGTTCAGCAGCGCGAGATGAAGCTGTCGATGGGGCCGGTGAAAGGCAAGGACACCGCGACGAGCCTCGGCCCGTACTTCGTGACCCCGGACGAGATCGCCGACTTCCGCGAGGGCAACGGATACCGTCTCGAAATGACCTGCACGGTCAACGGTGCCCCCTACTCCCGCGCCGTGTGGTCAGACATCCACTGGTCGTTCGGCGAGATGATCGCCTACGCCTCCCGCGGCGCCGAAGTGAGGCCGGGCGATGTGATCGGCTCCGGCACCTGCGGCACCGGCTGCGTCCTGGAGCTCTCCCGCACTCACGACTCGGCGACCTACCCCTGGTTGCAGCCGGGCGACGAGGTCGTCGCGGCGATCGAAGGTCTCGGCGAGTTGCGCAATACCGTCACCGAGGCGGCGCCGGTCATTCCGTTGCGAACCCGGGGCGCGACAGGGCAGGAGGACGGAACACGACCGCGATTCACCGACGGAGCCGCGCGCTGATGGACGCTCCCGTCTCGGCGGAGGACCCGGCCAAGCTTCGGGCCGCGTTGCTGCGTGCCATGCCGATGTCCCGAATGCTCGATTACGGCATGGACCACGGGGACGCCGTCCACCTGGCCAATGCGGCCGTCTCGCAACCGTGGCACGAGGTCGCGACTCGCCTGGCCGAGGCGCAGTTGACCCGCGCGGAGGCGGCCGCCGACCGCGGTGATGTCGAGACCGCGGTCGCGTGCTATCGCCGGGCAACGGCCTCCCTGATCTTCGCGCAGATGGCCTTCAACACCGACCACCCGGCCAAACGCGCGCTCTACGTCCGGCTCACCCGGGCCTACCAGGCCGCGGCCGAGCTCGACACCGAGTTGCGCGTGGAACGGCTGTCGATCCCCTTCCGGCAGAGCCACTGCACCGCCTGGTTCGTGAGTCGCTCCGGCGCTCGCCCTGGCCCCACGGTGGTCATTGTCGGCGGGCAGAGCGGTTGGGGCCCGGCCTTCCATCAGCAGGCCGAAGCCCTGGCCCGGCGGGGACTGTCCGCTGTCCTGCTCGAGGCACCGGGCCAGGGCGATACGCGCATGGCCGGCGGACTCCACCTCGACGGGAACGTCGACCGAGCCTTCAGCGCTGCCCTCGACGCCGTGCGTGCCCGTACCGGCTACGACGGCCGGTACGGGGTGTGGGGAAACAGCTTCGGTGGACTGCTCGCCGCCCGTGCCGCGGTGCACGACAGCCGTTTCGGCGCGTGCTGCGTCAACGGGGCCACCGCGAAGCCGGAGCCACTGCCGTTCCGGACCGCACGCGAACAATCGCGGGCGCTCCTGGGCGTCGACACCGACGACGAAGCCGCGGCCGTCTTCCGCACCCTGTGGCTCGACCCGGCGGTTGAGCGCACGAGCGCCGCGATGCTCGTGCTGCACGGCGGCAACGACCCGCTGGTCAGCCTCGACCAGCAGAAGGTGTTCCTCGACCTGTCGGCGCATCCCACCCTGCGGGTTTGGGACGACGGCGACCACACCATGTACAACCACTCGGCCGAGCGCACGGAGTTTGTCTGTGACTGGTTCCGTGCCCAGCTCGGCCGCGCGTGACCCAGGCGACCACACATCCGACTCCCAACAGCTGACAAGACCATTGAGGTGACCATGAAAGCTATTGCACTCCCGCGTTACGGCGGCGCGGACGACCTGGAGCTCACGGACCAGCCGACACCGGCGGTCGCGCCCGGGGAGTTCCTCGTCCGGGTCAAGGCGGCCGGAGTGAACCCGGGCGACGAAAAGATCGCCGTCGGCACTCTCGACGGCATCATGGTGACCCACTTCCCCCTCATCCCGGGCTTCGAGATGTCCGGCGTCGTTGAGGCTCGCGGTTTCGGCGCCACCGAATTCGAGATCGGCGACGAGGTGATCGGCTTCGTCGTCAAGGACTGGGCGCAGAACGGTACCTACGCCGAGCTGGTTTCAGCCCCGGCCCGCACTCTGGCACGCAAGCCGGCGTCCTGGGACTGGCTGCATTCGGCGTGTCTGCCGCTGAACGGGCTGACGGCTTACCAGGTCATCAAACGCATCAATATCGGCGAGAGCGACACCGTCCTGATCCACGGGGCCGCCGGTGGGGTCGGTACGCTCGCCGTGCAGATCGCCGCCACCCGGGGCGCACACGTCATCGGCACCGCCAGCGAGCGCAACCACGACTACCTGCGTGAACTCGGCGCCACACCGATCACCTACGGAGAAGGACTGGCCGAGCGGGTGCGCGAGCTCGCGCCAGAGGGCGTCGACGCGGCGCTCGACTTCTACGGCGGGGACGCGGTGGCCGTCTCGCGGAAGGTCTTGAAGGATCCCGCGCGGGTCGCCTCCGTGGCCGACATCACCGCTCCCGAACAGGGTGGCCAATTGGTGTGGGCACGCGCGAACGCCGACGAGCTGACGGAGGTGGCTGCGCTCGCCGAGTCCGGGAAGTTGTCCGTCCCCGTGAATCACTCCTTCCCGCTGGAGCAGGCCGCCGACGCCTGGCGGATGCTCCACGCGGACAGCCGCGCCCGCGGCCGGATCGTACTGGACATCGAAGCCGCCTGAGGTGGTCTTCCGGCACGTACACGCTCCGGTGTAGGCGAAGGGTTGGGACACATGAAGCTTGCCGATGAACCCCGCACATCCACGATCACGCCGGATGCCGGGGGTGCGGATGTCCTCATCATCGGGTACGGCCCGGTCGGTCAGACCCTGGCTGCTCTACTGGGGGCGTCGGGGCACCGCGTGCTGGTGTGCGAACGGCGGGTCGGGCGCTACGAGACGCCACGAGCCGGACACTTCGATCACGAAATCATGCGCGTCTTTCAGTCTTTGGGCATTGCCGACGATGTAAGGCGCATTGCCGAACCAGCTCGCGTGTATGAATTCCTCGATCCCGACGGAGGCGTGATTTCTCGTCTGCCGAGGGAATGGAGCGCTCCCTCCGGCTGGGATGCGTCGTACCACTTCTACCAGCCGGAACTCGAGGATGCCCTGGACGCGGCAGTCCGCGGAGCATCCACTGTGGACGTTCGTTTCGGTGCGGAGCTGGTCGACCTGCGCCAGGGGGCCGACCACGTGGTGGCGACGTTGGCAGACGGCGGCGTCGTCACCGCTCGCTATGTGGTCGGGGCAGACGGCGCCAACAGCGCGGTACGCACGCTCTGCGGCATTCCGACGAAAGATCTCGGTTTCCGGGGCGACTGGCTGGTCGTCGACGTCCGGCCTCGGCCTGGCGCCCCGACCCTGGACATCCCGGACACCGGCCAGGTACTCGACCCCGCGAGGCCGAACCACATGGGCCGGGTGGCTCAGCGGTACTTGCGCTGGGAGTTCATGCTCGTCGAGGGCGACGATCCCACCGAAATGGTGAAGCCGGAACGCGTCTGGGAGTTGCTCAGGCCCTGGATCGGCCCACAGGAGGGGGAGGTGATCCGGCAGACTGTCTACCAGTTCCGATCCATCGTGGCCGATACGTTCCGCCACCGGTCGGTTCTGCTTGCCGGTGACGCTGCTCACGTCATGCCGCCATTCCTCGGACAGGGCATGAGCTCTGGTATCCGAGACGCCGCAACCCTCGGCTGGATGCTCGACCTCGTGCTGACCGGCGCCGCGGACCCGAAGCTGCTGGACCTGTACACGCTCTCGAGAAGGCCACAGGTCATCGACTACATCGAAGAGTCGGTGCGGGTAGGGACCGTCGTCTGCGAGACCGACCCCGTTCGTGCGGCGCAACGTCGTGAGGAGATGCGGTCGGCGACCGAGCTTCCACCACCGTTCGAGCCGCCTGTCGGCGCAGGCTTCCGAGACGGACAACCGCTGGCCGGTCACTTGGCTGTGCAGCCCTTTCTGCGTACGGGCGGCGGGAAGACCGAGCGGTCCGACGACGTGCTTGGCCGCGGGTTCACCCTGTTCAGCTTGGTCGAACCGGACGCGGCGACGACCGCGGCCGTCTCGGAACTCAAGCGCGCGATCGGGCTGCGGTCCGTGGTGGTTGGCGCCGAGGGGGTCCAGGAAGAGGGCGAGGCGCTGAGTGACTGGCTCAAGGAGTCCGGTGTCGTGGCCGTGCTGGTTCGCCCGGACTTCTACGTCTTCGGCACTGCTACCGAGCTCTCCGAGGTGGTGGGTCTGCTCGCCTCACTTCGCGCGAGCCTGTCGCTGGTGTAGCGGCGTGACACCCGCTCGCGCGGCGACCGACGACAGCCCCGGATCACGTGACACACGGAGGAATCTCATGCCGAAGACGAACAACGGTATCCACTACGAGGAGCGGGGAAACGGGCCGGACTCGATCGTTCTGCTGCCCGGACTCGGGTGCTCACTCAAGTGCTGGTCCGAGGTGGCACCCCTACTCGACGGCTATCGCCTCGTTCTCATGGACCTGCCGGGCCACGCGGGCTCCCTCCATGCGCCTGCCGACGGATCGAGCCTCGCCCGGATCGCCGAAACGGTGATCGATGCTTGTGATGAGCTCGGCCTCGAACGCTTCGCCCTCGTCGGTCTCTCCTTCGGTGGCGCGCTCAGCGTGCGGATCGCTCTCAACCGGCCCGGCCAGGTGTTCGCGGTCATGGCGCTCATGCCGTGGAACGCGGGCGGTACCGAGGCGGGCGATCCAGTCATCGAAGGGTTCCACCAGTCCTTCCGTGACGTCGAAGCCATCACGCAGGCCATTGGGGCCATCTCGCTGGAGCCGAGCAAGACGACCGATGTCGTGCGCACGATGACGAGTGCTGTCACAGAGCAGTTCTGGCGCAGCTGGCTCGGAACCGGTGGCGGTGCTTACACGAGCATGTTCGAGGAGCTGTCCGGGCTCGCCGTGCCGGCGTGCTACGTCATCGGCGGCAAAGACACCATCGCCCCGCAGGACAAGTTGATCGCCGACGTCCGTGCGATGCCCGGAGGCCGGCTGGTCTTCCTGTCGGACGCGGGACATCTCGCCCCTTACGAGTCTCCCGAGCTCGTCGCCCGGGAGATCCGCGAGTTCGTCAGCCGCTACGCGAACACGCCGTCGCCGGGCGCGGGTTCCGCGCCTAGATCCTCGCCCAGCGCACGGCCGAGCAGATAGAGACGCCTTTCGCTGCTTCACCCGCACGGACATGCCCACCGCAAGGTATCGGAGGAGATCCGCCGCACGACTCCGCGACTGCGCGAAAGGTGGGGATCTCGCACATTTTGGTCGCACTGAGTCCTCCGTCCTGGCGGTGGGTGAGGCTGGAGGGCTGGCTGGTGGACGTGGCGAGGCTCCTGGTAGACGGGTTGTCGACCAAGAGCAACCGCAACACCAGGAGCCTCGGTGCTTGTGTACCCGTCA
>NZ_JAGFNO010000089.1:0-7571 GCF_017592595.1 Streptomyces sp. NEAU-YJ-81
GACGGCCACCGACGTTCGACAAGGCCGACTACAAGCATCGGCACGCGGTCGAGTGCGGGATCAACCGACTCAAGCGACACCGCGCGGTCGCCACGAGATACGACAAACTCGCCGTCCGCTACGAAGCAACCGTGCTGGTCGCAGTCCTCAACGAGTGGCTGTGACCAGCACTTTCGCAACAGACCCTAGCCCAGTGAGTCCCAGCGCAGCGAATCGGTTCCGCCAGGTCCGCACGGTGTCCAGGTGTAATCCGGTCTCACGGGCGATGCGCGCGTTGGAGCGCCCACGCGCCGCGTGCAGGACCACCTGAGCCCGCATACGCAGCCGGTGCTCGGTCTTTTGACCGTAGGCCATCCTCTTCAGCCGCTCGCGCTCGGCGGGGGTCGGGGCTATCGCACGGGCCGGGGCAACAGACAAGACAGGCAGGCCAATCTGTAGAAGTGGTTTTTGGCCGCCCGCATTCTGGGAAGCCCTGCCCGTCGCACCCCCGGCACCCCGCCGGATCGTCCGTCAGCGGTTGACCTCGAGGTTGATCAGGAGGAGCAGGGCGCGCCGTGGCTGGTGCGCACGTGGGCACAGACCCCGGTCACAGCCCCGCCTGAGAGGACATGCCGCCGCTGCTCGCCGCCGCATGCCCGGGACCGCCGAACTTGGTGTACGGGCTGTCAGTCGGTGCGGTAGCCAGCCATGATCGAGGCCGGGTAGCGGCTGCCTGCGGAGCCCTGGGGGAGGACCTCCCGGATACGGGCCAGGTCGGCCTCGGTGAGTTCTACGTCGGTGGCGCCGACGTTCTCCTCCAGACGTGTGGCGCTGCGGGTGCCCGGGATCGGGATTACGTCCTCGCCCTGGGCGAGCAGCCAGGCCAGGGCAAGCTGGGCCGGGGTGATGCCCTTGGTGGCGGCGAGCTTTCGGAGCTGCTCGGCGGCGTTCAGGTTGTAGGCGTAGTTCTCGCCCTGCCAGCGTTCGTCCCAGCGGCGCATGTCGCCCTCGGGGTACTCGTCAGCGGGCTTGACCACGCCGGAGAGGAAGCCGCGGCCGAGCGGCGAGTACGGTACCAGGCCGATCCCCAACTCTCGCAGGACCGGCAGGATCTCGTCCTCTACTTCGCGTTCGAAGACCGAGTACTCGTACTGAAGGGCTGTGACCGGGGTGACGGCGTGGGCGCGGCGGATGTACTGCGGGCCGACGTTACTCAGGCCGAAGTACTGCACCTTGCCCTCGGCGATCAGGTCACCGACAGTGCCGGCGACCTCCTCGGCCGGTACGTCGGGGTCGGAGATGTGCTGGTAGAAGAGGTCGATGCGGTCGGTCTGGAGGTAGCGCAGGCTGTTCTCGGCGACCTTGCGGATGTTCTCCGGGCGGCTGTTGACGCCGCTCCCCGGCGTCTTGCTGGTCATGTCGAAGCCGAACTTGGTGGCCAGGATGACCTCGTCGCGGAAGTCCTTGACTGCGCTGCCGAGCAGCGTCTCGTTGCTGCCGGTGCCTTGGCCGTACAGCTCGGCGGTGTCGAAGAAGTCGACTCCGAGTTCGTGGGCGCGGCGGATGGTGGAGATGCCGTCCTCGTCGTTCGAGGGGCCGTAGGCCAGGGACATCCCCATCACGCCCAGTCCGAGCGCGGAGACGCGCAGTCCCTGCTGTCCCAGGGTGCGGTGCTGCATGAGATCGCTCCTCGTGTCATGTCGGCAGCCCATAGCTGGCCAAACCAAACTGTTCGGTTTGAACCTACGCCTGTCTGGAGCGCAACGCAAAACCGAACGGTTCGGTCGCCTATCCTGGGCTCATGCCTCGCTCCACCAACCCTGGCCAGACCTCGGACGCCGCCATCGCGGGCGAGTCCGCCGACTCCACGCGCCAGCGGATCGTCGCCGCAGCCAAGGAGGAGTTCGCCCGGCACGGGATCGCCGGCGCCCGCGTGAACCGCATCGCCAAGCAGGCCAGGACGAGCAAGGAACGTGTCTACGCCTACTTCCGCAGCAAGGAAGCCCTTTACGCGCACGTCGCCGAACGCGAGACGACCGCACTCGTCGAGGCCACTCAGCTGGACCCGGCCGACCTGCCCGGTTATGCCGGCATCCTCTTCGACCACTTCACGGCACGTCCGGACCACTACCGCCTGATCATGTGGGGCCGCCTGGAGCTGGCCGAGCCCGCAGACAACACCACCAGCCCCCTCCAGGCCACGATCGCCGGCAAGCTCGACCAACTCCGCGACGCACAGCGCATCGGGCTGCTCGACCCGGCCTGGGACCCGGTCGACGTCCTCGCCCTGATCAACCAGATCGCCATGACCTGGGCAGGTCAGCCCGAAATCGCCGCCGCTGCCGCAGACCAGGCCGTGGACCCCTCCATCGCCGCCCGCCGCGCCGCACTGGTGGCCGCCGTCGAGCACATGTTCCCTCGCTCGGACTGAGAACAACGCCCAAACCGTTTGGTTTGACGCACACCTCCGGGTGTGTCCGTTGAAGATGACCTGGTGGACGAACGTGCGGTCCACTGGCGCGGGAGTGATGACGTCGAGCCCGCGGCCGGCCAGGCGGTCGGTGATGGCCGTGGCCATCCGGATTGGCGGTAGCAGCCCTCGTCAACGGCTGTGCCAGCCAGGAGTTCGGCGACACCCGACAGACGCGCCGTCCCGGGGTCAACCCCCGAAGGACTTCCGGAGCCGACCACTAAGCCACCTCGACATACGATGCCACGACCGCCTTGGCGGCTTCCTCCACGCATACCGAGCGGGTGGTGTCGGTCCACTGCCAGGACTGTGCGTAGGCAATGAGGTCGTGGGAGGCGTCCGCGAGGGGGAGGGCGTTGCCGTCACCTCTGATGATCGGCACATCCGGGAGCAGGGTGTGGAACTTGGCGGCCATCGCGTCGCCCGGCTCAACGCCGATCACGTCAGCCCCGCGCTCACGCAGCAGGGCGGTGGCGATTCCGGTGCCCGCGCCGATATCCGCGACGCGGGCACTTGCCAGGGGACGGCTGGTGAGCTGTTCGATGCAGTCGAAGAGCGCGGGAGGATACGAAGGCCGACTGGCCGCGTACTGGTCAGCCGCCGCGTTGAACGAATGGGCGCGTGAGCTGGTGGTCATCCCCACATCGTCCCCCTGCCCCGCTGGCTGCGCGCCCGGTGATCACTTTCGGTCACAGCGCCAGGGGACCGTGCCGCTGTGGGGAGCAGCGGCACGGCCTCACACATAGACGAGTGTGAAGCGCTGAGAGTCAGACCCGTCGCACGCATCGCCCTCGATCCTGGCACCGTCGCTGACGCCCGTCACGGTCCAGCAGAGCCCCATGGACGACGACCTGAACCCGATGCCCGGCTGACCGTACTCGGCGAAGTACGTGAAGCGCTGATGCAGGGATCCCAGGCACTCCTGCTGGATGATCGGCCAAGTAACGGTGTTGCCTTCCCAGGAGCTGCCGATAGTTAGGCACTTGTCCGCGAACGTCCTGATCTCGTGGGTCGGGTTCGCGACGCCATCGTTCATGCTCTTGAAGCGCTGGGCGGGAAGATTCTGGCACCGGTTCTGTTCAAGCGAAGCGCCGTCGCTGGTGCTCTGGTTCCTGATGGTCAGGCACTTGCCCGTGGACGTCTTGATCTGAACGAGGTGGTAAGCGGGGGACGCCTGCGCGGGCTGAGCTACTCCGATCACGGAGGCAAGGACTGCTGCGGCGGCTACGGCCACTGCCGGCCGTCGCAGGGACCTCATCATGGCGCCGATCACGTGGCCTCTTCTCCTTCGTGGGACGCGCCAGCGCTCACACTCGCCGCTGGACAGCACCGTTCAGACTTCCCTGTCGACGGTATGCGGAAAGCGCAAACCGCCCGGTGTGGCCGATACTTGGCGCACCTGCCACCCCTGCGGGTGAACTGGACTAATCGGTTCCGGCCACGCACCCCACACCATCTGGGCCGACTGGGTTGGGTGTCAATGTCAACGAACAGCAGACCGCCTGGGTGACCCCTTCCGGATGGTGGCGCCGACCGTACGTCGGCAGCAGCAGCAGCAGCCCAAGCCTGTGCCATTGATGTGCGGTTGTCGCGCCAGTGCCCTAGCAGTTGGCGGGGGTCCAAAAGGAGGCGGGCAACGCCTCGACCTCGAGGGCGGCTTGGCGTAGGTCGGCGGCAACCGGGAGCAGCGCGGTGTACACCGGGTCGCCGTCGGTGGCCATGCGGTCGATGACGTCGGCGTTGGTCCGGGCCCGTGCGGCCACGACGGCTGCGAATGCCGAACGGTCGCCGTCATAGCCATAGGCGTCGAGCAGCACGTGCAGACGTCGGGGCCGGTCCTCGAACGCGGTGAATCCAGTCCTCTCGGCCAATCGGCGGGCCTGCAAGGGCACCCAGGTCAACGCCGTGAATGCCAGATCGAACTCGCGCGATGAAGGCCCGGCGGTGTCCCAGTCGAAGAACCCGGCCAGATCGCCGTCGCGCCACACCGCGTTCCACGGGGCTGCGTCATGGTGTCCGATGACCAGCCCCGGCCGCCACGTCTGCCCGGCGAGCCAGCGCGCCCCCGGCGGGGGCACAAAGGTCTCCGTCGCATCGTGCAGCCGACGGGCCCACCTGCCGACGCTCACCAAGGCGGTGTCCGAGTACACCCACGCGGGCCAGGGAAGGTCATCGCCGGTGGTCTCGCCCACGAGATGGGTCAGGACCTCACGCCCTTGTGCGTCCATCCCCAGCACGTGGGGCGCCCCGCTGAATCCCACGGCCTCCAGATGACGCAGCACCGCATGCACGGCAGGGGTCCAGGGCTGTACGGGCCGGTGGACCTCATCACCGATACGCACCGCACCTACGGTCCGGCCGCCAGGCAGTCGCTGCTCCTCCATGGCCTCGGTTGTATCGCATGCCGATCGTCTGCGCAGCCGCATTTCCAGGCCCCCGGTCCGGCCAAAGCCTTTGCCGCAGCTCCACGCCGGACAGCGGCTGAACCAGCTGAGCTGCTGTCAAACGCCTCGATTGGATGACAGAGGACGACAGCTGGAATCACTGCGCGGGTGGCACTCGTGATCAATGTCCGTAAGTTTGGGAGTCACCGCGGTCTAGCTGCTCCAGTCGGCGCATCTGGTCATGGATGCGTTCCAGCCCACCGCGCCCCAGCCCCTGCAGGTAGTACAGCCCGAAGTCACTGTCGAGGGCGGCAAGCAGCGCCACGTCGAGCAAGCTGGCGCGAGCCGATACGTACGATCACTTTGACCGCAACACGACAAGGGGGGGAACCGTGAAGCACGTCCGAGTAATTTCCAGCATCGCTCTCGGTACTCTCACGCTACTGCCGCTGACCGGTACTGCGTCCACTTCCGAGTCGTCCAAGAATTCCCCACTCAGGGCTTATCGAGTGACCATCAGCGAGCATTCCAAGAGCTGGGTAACCTCGAAGGAGGAGGGTGAGCCCGCAACGAAGACGGCAAGCGCAGCAACTCATTTCTTCACGCCGCAGGCCCCTGACTACAGGGGGAACAGCCAGTATGGCCACTTCACCGCGCAGGTGAAGTACGGATCCTCGAGTATCCGTTTCATGTGGAGTCACAAGCTCAACCGGAGGACGGCACGAGGCCCACGCCCGCCACGTCCTCGCGGCCTATGAGCGGCACTACAACGAGCACCGCCCCCACCAAACGCGCAACCAGCTACCACCCGACGCCCCCGAACAACCCGCCGCGGCGCATGACCCGGGCACTCACAAAGCCCTGCGCACCCGGATCCTCGGCGGCCTCATCAACGAGTACAGATATGCGGCATGACGTGCAGCGATGACTTTTCGAGCGGCACAGATTCTTGAAAACGGCCAGGGATGCTCCTCGCATCACTCGCTCTGGTGTTCAACGAAGTGGGGAGTTTCAAAGGAGCGTGGCCCGGGTCGTCGGCTTGGGTCTCCCGCTCGTGGAGTGTGCGGGCCGTGTCGAGACGCTGGCTTCGTGTCGGTGGCCAATCCGGGATCCTCACGCACGGCCACACCAGCGATCAGCTGCCTGCGGAGAGGTCCCCGGCAAGGAGCTGTGCCGTGAGTTCCACGCACCGCGTCCGGGCCGCGGAGAAGCCGTAGGGCATCTTGGTGACCGCTTCGAAGACGCTCATCTGGGCGTCCTCCTCGCCGCTCGCCTCGGCGTCGTAGATCTCGAAGAGCTTCTCCTCGGCCGCCTCCAGTCCGGCCTCTTCAATGGCCTGGAGCAGGGCCTTGTGGTGGGCGCAGTGCTGCGCGGCGAGTTCCTCGACCTGCGGGTCGTGGGGGTCGACGGTGTCATCGAGGGCGGCGTCGGCCGCGTCGAGGCGGTCTGCCTCGGCCCGTAGGTCGGGGTGGGTGGCCAGGGTGATGAACACGCTGGCCTGAATTGCGGCTCCCAGCGGCCCGAAGATCCGTTCCGTGACCAGCAGGGCGTCCAGGTCGGAGGGGCGCAGTGCGCCAGAAGGCAGGTGGCTGAGCCGGTCCGTGACCAATGGGGAGAGCAAGCCCAGTGGGCTGCCCACGACCCGCAGGCGCTGGACTGCCGCGCGCTGACGCTTGATGTCGGCCTCCTGGGCGGCCAGGGTCTCCTCCAGCCGGCCCAGGACGTCCTCGATGTCCCGGGCTTCGTCGAAGGCGGCCCGCATGTCGTCCAGGCTGATGCCGGCCTGGGACATCTTGCGGATCCACAGCAGGCGGATCATGTCGTCGTAACCGTAGCGGCGGCGTCCGTCTCCACCTCGCTTGGGCTCCGGCAGCAGACCGATCTGGTGGTAGTGGCGAATGGCGCGCGGGGTGGTCCCGGCGAAGGCGGCGGCATCACCGATCTTGACCTCGCGGGGAGGCATGGCGGACGGGTACATCGCAGACAGGGCCTTTCGTACTGTGGTGCCCTCGACGACACCACATGCCGCTACGGCATATGCAACTACACACCACCCAGATCCTGACGGGCTATCGGGCGGTCCCTCGCTATTGGTGTCCCGTCCCAGGACAGGCCCGGAATGGGGGAGATCCGTCGAGCAGGTCTGATGGCACCCCGAGCAGGGGTTGGGGATTTTCAAGGAGCCCCAGCAACCCAGCACGCGTGCCGAGTCGACGGCGATCTCGGCGTACAGTCGTGCCGCCTCCGCGTGCTCCCCGGCAAGACCGAGTTCCCAGGCATGGAGATGGCGGCTGAGCAGGGTGTCGTAGTGCGGGCGCCGGTAAGAGCCGTGTCATCAGCCGCAAACGGTGTTGATCAGTCTCCTCATCAATCGGTCGACTGATCACCGGCCGCATCCCCCGACTCGCCCCGCCAGCGGGCCAGCGCGTGGCGGGCGGTCAGGGTGTCGGCGCGGGTGATGGACAGGGACCAGGCGGCGGCGAGGGCGAGGGCCTGCTCAGCCCCATCAGCCAGCCGGGGTCACGTCCTCATCGGCCTGGCTCCACAGCTGGATACTGGTGGCGTCCATGTCGACGACGCCGTTGACCAGGACGCGGTAGCCGGAGACGTTGGGCGCGGGCCGTGGAACGGAAAGTCCGCTGCCCTGGTGCGTCACACACCAGGGCAGCGGGGCAGTGGACCTTCATAGCGCAGCTGTGAGCTGGTCAGCCGATGGGGTTGACGAAGGTGCCGGGTCG
>NZ_JAGFNO010000009.1:0-154786 GCF_017592595.1 Streptomyces sp. NEAU-YJ-81
CCCATCGGCGTTCCGGGGTGCCCCGAATTCGCCTTTTGCACCGCGTCCATGCACAGTCCGCGGATCGTGTTCACCGACAGCGTGTCCAGGTCGGTCATGGCTACGCCGCCCTCCGTGCGCTCGATGGATGTCTGCGCTTGTGCACTGCGTCCACGGGCCTGGCCGTAAGGGCCGGAGCTGAGCGGCGGCCGTGCGATGGGGCGGGTCCGGTTGGGAAGGGACCGCCGTGCCAGACACGATGGTGGGGCGTTCGGCCGAGTGTGGGCCATCTCGTTTGCCCACTTCCACCAGCCTAGGCTCGCCCGTATCCACCCTCAACTTCGGCCGCGGGGGTCCCGGCGTGTCCGGAGGTGTTCGGAGGTGTTCGGTTCGTGGTGCCCATGTTCGCTCCCCCTCTCGCCATGGAGGTGGAATCTCCTCGCCATGGAGATGGAATCCGTTCGGGGGCGCTACCTCCGTTCGGGGGCGCTACCTCCGTCATGTCAACCGCACCACCAACACCGCGGCGACGCAACTGGCCGCCCCCGGCGCCATCGCGCACCCTGGAAGCAGGCGGAGCCGGAGGAGAATGCCATGGCCGGACCGAAAGCGGCGCTCTTCGATATCGACGAAACGCTGGTGCACACCGGAGGCTCGGGAAAACGGAGTTGGGCCTGGGCGTTCGACCGGTTGCACGGTGTGGCCGCCGACATCGGAGACCACACCTCGGCCGGGGAGACGGATCCGCAGGTCGGCCGGAAGACCTTCCGGGCCGTGCTCGGCCGCGAGCCCAGTCACGATGAGATGGCCCGCCTCTACGCCGCGTATCTGTGGCATCTGTCGGAGGACATCCGGGCGTCGGAGGGGTATCGCGTCCTGGACGGAGTCGAGGACACCCTGCGGCGGATCACGGACGCGGGGATCATCCTCGGGCTGATCTCCGGCGCGATGGAGGGTGCGGCCAGGCTCAAGATGGAACCGGGCCAACTGGGCCGCTATTTCGTCTTCGGCGCCTACGGCTCGGACTCCCCGGACCGGGCGGAGATCACCCGCCTGGCGATGGCCAAGGCCGCCCGGCTGCACGGACACGATCTGGCCCGCTCCGACGTCTACGTGGTCGGGGACACCCCTCGCGACATCGAGGCCGCGCACGCGGCGAACGCGACCGCGGTCGGGGTCGCCAGCGGCCACTACACCGCCGAGGAGCTGCGGGCCGCCGAGGCCGACCACGTGCTCGCCTCGCTGACCGAACCGTTCCCGCACATCTGAGCCGGGAACGAGCGGGCCGACCGCCGACTCCCGCCCCCGCCCCCGCCCCCGGCGGCTCAGCCCGCCGACGCGTGCGAGGCTTCCTTGCCCTGGTCGTAGGCGGCCCGCGCCTCCAGAACCTCGTTCATGTGACGCATCGACCAGTCCGTCAGCGCCAGCAGCGGCCCGCGCAGGGTCACGCCCAGTTCGGTGAGCTCGTACTCGACCCGGGGCGGGATCTCGGGATGGATGGTCCGACGGACCAGACCGTCCCGCTCCAGGGCACGCAGCGTCTGCGTGAGCATCTTCTCGCTCACCCCGTCCAGCCTCCTGCGCAGCGCCGTGTACCGCTTGGCGCCGGAATTCGCCAGTTCACCGAGGACGAGCACGGTCCACTTGTCGCCGATGCGGTCGAGGACGTCGCGGGACGGACAGCCTCCGGCGTACGGGTCCCAGTCGGTGCGCGGTGCTTTCGCCATGCCCGTGTTCTCCTCAGCCTCGTTCACTGGCCTCGTCTCGCTTCTCTCCGACCTCGTCTCGCTTCCCTCTGACCCGCCAGCCTACTCAGAGCGGGAAACCCGCCCGAGCGATGGCGACTCTCCACCAGTGAGTTGCCCGGTCCGGGACGGCCTCCTGATGGAGCGCATCAGCGAACGGCTCGGCAGCACCTACGCACCACGGTCGTCTCACTGCCCCGTTCTAGCGCGTGAGCTCGACACTCTCCTTTGGAGAGTCACCTAACTAAAAAGTGGTCACTTCCCCATGGGGAGTCTCTCCGATGTACTTCTGAGGGGCGCTCGAAGCCCTCTCGGAACTACGTACCAGGAGCAGAGACATGTCCATCGCCGTTACCGGAGCCACCGGCCAGCTCGGCCGACTCGTCGTGGAGGACCTGCTGCGCCGCGGAGTGGCGCCACACGACATCATCGCCACCGGGCGGAACACCGACCGGCTGGCCGATCTGGCCGAGCGGGGCGTCCAGGTGCGGCAGGCCGACTTCGCCGACTCCGCCGGGCTCACCGAGGCGTTCAAGGGTGCGCAGAAGGTCCTGCTCGTGTCGACGACCACCGTCGGCGAGCGGTTCGACAACCACACCCGCGCCATCGACGCGGCCAAGCGGGCCGGCGCCGAACTGATCGCCTACACCAGCACGCTCAACGCGCACTCCGCGAACATGATTCTGGCCGACGCCCACGCGAAGACCGAGCGGTACCTGCGCGACAGCGGCGTGTCCTGGGTCGTGCTGCGCAACGGCTGGTACCTGGAGAACTACACGTCCCAGGTCCCGCTCTATCTGCAGACCGGAGCCGTGCCCGGCAGTGCCGGTACCGGCCGGGTCAGCGCCGCCTCGCGACGCGACTGCGCGGAGGCCGCGGCCACCGTCCTGACCTCCGAAGGCCACGCCGGCTCCGTGTACGAACTGGGCGGGGACACCGCCTTCACCCTCGCGGAGCTGGCCGCCGCGCTGTCCACCGCCGCGGGCCAGGGGGTCGTCTACAACGACCTCCCCGTCGAGCAGTACCGAAGTGCGCTGCTCGGCGCCGGGCTGCCCGCCGAACTGGCGGAGGTCCTCTCCGACTCGGACCTCGGGCTGGGGCGCGGCGAGCTCTTCACCGTCTCCTCGGACCTGCGCCGCCTGATCGGTCGGCCCACGACCACCCTGGCCGACGCGCTCACCGAGGCTCTCGGCTCCTGACGTCGCGGCTCCGGTACGACGGCCGGCCGCACGTCGTACCGGACCCCGGCCCAGGGCGACATGGCCCCGAGGCCGCTGCTCCGTCGATCGGGCGGGGATGGCCACGCCCCGGTGAGGGCGCGGCGCGGTGAGGGCGCGGCGTGGTGAGGGCGCGGCGTGGTGGTCGCGCGGGCGGGTGCTCCGCTTATGCCGCTCTGGGCGGTCCGCTCGGTGTGGAGACACGGGTCATGGCGATGATTTGATCGGTCTCCTCGGACGGACTCGTTCGGACGCCGCGAGACAGGGGTGAGCATGGCCGGCAGGGACGGGCGAGTGCCCAGGGTCGACGACGACGCGGCCATACGGCGGTGGCCGCGGCGCACGGACGGCGAGCGCCTGCCTGCCGGGGAGGCGCCGTGAAGCTGTCCACCCGCATCGCCCTCGCGGTCGGCCTGAGCGTGCCCCTGCTGGTGCTGGCCTCCGGCTGGCTGCTGCTGCGTCTGGTCACCGATGACCTGCGTGCGCGCCAGGATTCCCAGTTGCGCGCCCGCGCGACGGTCCTCGCCAAGAACGCCAAGGCGTTCCTGGAGGTCGCCGGGACCGACCGCCCGGTCATGGAGCAGGCCCGGCAGCGGCGGCTGGTCAACTCCGCGCGGGACGTGGGCGTCCGGCTGACCGCGCCCGGGGCCCCCGGGGGCACGATCACGGCCGGCCCGCAGCCCGATCCGTTCCCCTCGCTGCCCCGCAGTGCGCCGAAGCCGGTCACCGTGACCTCCGGTGACACGGACTGGCTGGCCCTTTCGCTGCGGGTCGGTGCCGCGAAGAAGGGCAACACGCCGCCGAATCTGTGGCTGTTCTCGCCGGACACCGCCGAGGAGGAGCTGGCGCTGGTGCGCCGGCGGGTGGTGCTCGGGGCGCTGCTGGCCGCGCCCCTGGCCGGGGCCACCGCCTGGGCCATCGCCACCCGGGCGGTCCTGCCGCTGCGGCGGCTGCAGCGGCGTACCAGCGGCCTGGACCCCAGGACCAGCGCCGCGCGCCTGGAGCACACCCCGACCCGTATCGCCGAGGTCGACGACCTGGCGTACACGGTGCAGACGGTGCTCGCCCGCTACGACGAGCAGGTCGAGCGCACCGGGGAGGCGCTGGCCACCGCCCGCGCGTTCGCCGCGACCGCGTCCCACGAGCTGCGCACCCCGCTGATGAGCATGCGCACCAACATCGACATCCTCACCGACCACCCCGGCCTGGATCCCGGGGACCGGGCGGAGGTGCTCGAGGACCTGGGGCGTGAGCACGCCCGGCTGCTCGGGTTGCTGGTGATGCTCCGGGCACTCGCGCAGGGCGACCTGGTCGAGGCGGACGCGTTCGCCTCGCTGGACCTGGCGGAGCTGGTGGACGCGTCGGTCTCCGGCCTGCGGCGCACCCACGCGGGCGCCGAGGTGTCCGTGCGCACCACCACGGGGCTGCTGGTGCACGGCTGGGAGGAGGGGCTGCGCTCGGCGGTGGACAACCTGCTGACCAACGCCTGGACCCATGGCCGCGCCGCCGACGGTACCGCCCGTATCGAGGTCACCCTGCGCG
Organism: Streptomyces sp. NEAU-YJ-81; assembly: GCF_017592595.1. Taxonomy (NCBI): domain Bacteria; kingdom Bacillati; phylum Actinomycetota; class Actinomycetes; order Kitasatosporales; family Streptomycetaceae; genus Streptomyces; species Streptomyces sp. NEAU-YJ-81. The sequence continues at coordinate 4,484 of NZ_JAGFNO010000009.1, forward strand.
CGTCCCGCGACCCGCGTGAGCCGGCCGCCGTGCTCACCGTGGACGACCACGGCCCCGGTATCCCTCCCGAGCGCCGCGAGGAGGTCTTCCAGCGGTTCCGGCGGGGCCCGGACAGTCCCGGCTCGGGCCTCGGCCTGACCCTGGTCGCCCAGCAGATCGACCTGCACCGGGGCCGGATCGCCGTGCTGGACCGGCCCGACGGGCGGCCCGGCACACGCTTCGAGGTGCGGCTGCCGGCCACCGACGTCCGGGACGTGGAGAGCACCCTGCTGCTCCTGCGCCGGGACTGGCTGACCGGCCGCCACCAGCTCGCACCGACCTCCGAAACCCAGGTGTGAGCCGCCGGGACACCGAGCGCGGTCCCGATCAGGGCCGTACGGCCGCCATCTGCCGCCTCATGTCATGGAGCTTCCCGGCCGCTCACCCTTCATGACGTTCACGAGCAGGTCGCAGAACGCCGCGGGTTGTTCCAGCGGTGCGAGATGTCCCGCGCCCGGGATGACCACCACTCCACCCGCGCCCAGCTCATGCGCCAGGCCCTCGCCCCCGTGGAAGAAGTCGGGCATGTCGCGCTCGCCGACGCCCACCACGGCCGGGACGCCGAGTGTGCGCAACGCGGCCGGGTCCTCGTCCAGCGGGTCCACCGCCCGGGCCGGTTCGCCATGGGTGAGCTGGGACCGCAACTGGTCGCGCAGCATGCGGGCCGCGTGCGCCCGCGCTTCGCGGGGTGCGTCCGCCGCCGTCCAGGCGTCGACCCCGGCCCGTACGGCGGCGTCGATGTCACCGGCGTCCAGTGCCGTTCGCTCGCTGTCCCAGGCCCGCCGCAGGCGAGGGGAAGGTGGTTGGTCATGGGGGCGGTAGCCCACCAGGACCAGGCCCGCCACCCGGCCGGGTGCCGTGACGGCCACCTGGAGCGCCACCAGCGCGCCGAGCGAGTTCCCGGCCAGCACGAAGCGGTCGACCCCGAGGTGGTCGAGCGTGGCGAGGACGTCCGCCCAGGGTGCCACCACGCGCTTGTCGGGCACGAGCGCCGCACCGTGGCCGGGCAGGTCCGGGGCGATGGCCCGGACCACGGCATCGGCGAGCAGCGGAAGGTGCGCCCGCCACATGGTGCGGTCCGTGGGCCGGGCATGGAGCAGGACGACGGCGCGCCCGTGGCCCGCCTCGTCAAAGGGCAGCAGCATGGATCGGTCTTTCGTCGGTGAAGGTGCGCAGAGGGAGGCCGGCCGCGCGGGTGTGGCCGTCATACGGCGTCGGTGAGCTCGTCGATCTCTTCGCCGCTCAGGCGCAGTTGCGCCGTGGCCACGTTGTCCTCCAGGTGGGCCACCTTGGAGGTGCCGGGGATGGGCAGCATGGCCTCGGAGCGGGCCAGCAGCCAGGCGAGTGCGACCTGGGAGGGGGTGGCGCCGTGTGCGGAGGCGATGCGGTCGACCGGGCCGCCGGGCCGGGTGAGTCGGCCGGCGCCCACCGGGGCCCAGGGGATGAAGCCGATGCCGTGGCGGGTGCAGTGGTCGAGAACGTCGGCGGAGCCGCGGTCGGTGAGGTTGTAGCGGTTCTGGACGGTGGCGATGTCGGCGATCCGCCGGGCCTGCTCGATCTGGTCGACGGTCACCTGGGACAGGCCGATCGCGACGATCTTGCCTTCGTCCTGGAGCGCCCTCAATTCACCGACCTGGTCCTCCAGCGGGACCTTCGGGTCGACGCGGTGGAGCTGGAACAGGTCGATGTGGTCCCGGCCGAGGCGCCGCAGGCTCATCTCGGCCTGCCGGCGCAGGTATTCGGGGCGCCCGACCGGCGGCCAGGCCGCGGGGCCCAGGCGCACCAGTCCCTGATCGGTCTCGATCACGTCGGGGCCGTTGCGGGTGAGACCGGCCTTGGTGGCGATGAGGACGTCGTCCGGGTAGGGGTGGATGGCCTCCCGGATGATCTCCTCGCTGACGTGCGGCCCGTAGGAGTCGGCGGTGTCGATGAGCTGGACGCCGAGTTCGACGGCGCGGCGGACCACGCGGAGGCACTCCGCGCGGTCGTCGGGTTCGCCCCATACGCCGAGTCCGGTGAGTCGCATGGCGCCGAAGCCCAGCCGGGCCACCTTCTTCCCGGCGATCTCGAAACTGCCGGTGGCGTGGGCGAGGGATGCGGTCACGAGCGGGGGTTTCCTTCCTCTGTGGTGGTGCTCCGTTCCGCGGAGGCGGTGCTCTGCTCGGCAAAAGCGGTGCTCTGCTCGGCGAGCCGACGCAGCAGGATCAGGCCATCGCCGCTGGTGCTGCCGGGTTCCGCGCTGTAGACGGACAGGTGCTGTCCCGGGGCGCTGGTGACGGCCAGCGCTTGGAAGTGCAGATGGAGTTCACCGACCCGCGGGTGCCGGAAGTGCTTGTCCTCGTGGGTGCGCGGGCGGACCTCGTAGCGGGCCCACAAGGTGGCGAACGCGGGACTGCGCATGCTCAGCTCGCCGACGACACGTTCGATGCGCTCATCGCCCGGGAACCGCGACGACGCCGCCCGCAGATTGCTCACCGCGGTCCCCGCCGCCTTCTCCCAGCCGCCGTAGAACTCCTGGGCGAAGGGATCAAGGAAGATCATCCGGAGCAGGTTGTCGTACCGGGCGAAACCGCGGTACAGCTCCCGCGCCATCGCGTTCGCGGCGAGGATGTCCTGGGCCGCGCCGACGACGAAGGCGGGCACGTCGTGCATGCCGTCCATCAGCCGCCGCAGCTCGGGGCCGACGGTAGCCGTCGAGGACACGGACGGCCCGAGGACGGGCAGGCCGAGCCGGAACAGATGCGCCGCCGCGGCGTCGTCGAGCCTCAGCGCCCGCGCGATCGCCTGGAGTACCTGCTCGGACGGGTGCCGCTCACGGCCCTGCTCGAGCCGGATGTAGTAGTCCGTGCTCACCCCGGCGAGCAGCGCCACCTCATCCCGCCGGAGACCGGGAACCCGGCGGGAAGGGTCGTCGGGGAATCCGACGTCGGGCGGTGCGGTCATCGCGCGGCGGGCGCGCAGATAGTCACCGAGCTTGTTCTCGCTTTCCACGCCGGCCAGGCTAATCAGGGCAAGGGAGCCGCGGGTGGGTGCGATGCACCCACCCGGAGGTCAGCGGCTCCCTGCGCCGAGGCCGGTCGAGGGTGGCGCGGGAGCGTATTCTGCCGGGCGTGTCCAAGGTGACGATCGCGGACGTGGCACGGGCGGCGGAGGTGTCGACCGCGACGGTGTCCAACGTGCTCAACGGCACGGGCCGGGTCTCGGAGCCGACGCGGGCCCGGGTGAAGGCGGTGGCCGGTGCGCTCGGCTACGGCCCGGCGGGCGGCGGCGGGCGCACCCTGGGGCTCGCGGTGACCGCTCATGGTGAAAGTGCGTGGGACTTCGCGAGCGTGCCGTACTTCGCCCAGGCCATCAGCGCGGCCACCATCGCCGCCCATCGGCGTGGCTACGCGCTGATGGCGATGCCCTCGGGGCCGGCCGAACACATGTGGCGCACCCTGCCGGCCGCCGGGGTGGTGCTGGTGGACAGTCCGCCAAGCGACCCCGTGGTGCGGCTGCTGCGCGCACGCGGCCTGCCGTTGGTGTTCGACGGCCGTCCCGGCGAGCTGCGGGCGCGGGAGACCTGGGTCGACACCGACCACGAGGCCATGACCCGCCGCGTCCTGGAACATCTGGCCGGGCAGGGCGCGGAGCGGATCGCGCTGATCGCCGGGCCCACCCAGGAGTACTACACCCGCGCGAGCGTGACGGCCTACCGGCGGTGGTGCTCGGGCACCGGTGTGCGGCCGTGTGTTGTCCCGTTCGCCGAGGACGGCTCCGAGGAACCGCGGCTGGACGCCCTGCTGACCGGGCACGGCGGGCCGGACGCGGTGTTCGGCCTGTACGACCCCTGCGGCCGTCAGGTCCTGGAGGCGGCCACGCGGTGCGGTCTTTCGGTGCCGGACGACCTGATGGTGGTGTGCAGTAGCGAGGATCCGGCCTATGGCCGCACCACCCCGCCCGTGTCGACGGTGTCACTGGCCCCGGAGCAGGCCGGGGCGGCGGCCGTCGACGCACTGGTGAGCCTGGTGGAGAACCCGCCGCACACGCCGCCGCCCGTGGTGATCGAGACCCGTCTGGAGGTTCGGTCCTCCTCGATGCGCCGATCCCCCCGGCACACGTCATGACGGAGGCGCCGGGCCACGAAGGTCAGGCATCCGTTGCCGTGATGTCTAGCGCGGCGAGGAAGGCGGTCGCCGCCGGAGTGCGGCTCAAACGGCTCCAGATGACGGGCGCCGTGGCCGTCCTCGACGAGCTCGAGAACCCGAACGAGGACGAACACTTCACCGTCGGCTACTAGGCGCGGCGAGCTACCGGGCCCGGCGAGGCAGGGCGGTACGACAGGTGGACAGGCCGGTCAGCCCTGGCAGCCGCAGGCGGCATGGCGGCCGTGCACGGAGGCGAGGGAGGCGGGCCGGGCCGCGAACGAGGTGGCGGAGGCCGGTGCGCCCGGCTGATCCGCGTCCCAGACGCGCCTGCCGCCCGCCAGTGTCATGCGCACCTTCGTACCGGTGATGTCCTTGACCGGCACCCGGGTCACATCCCGGTCGAGCACGATCACATCGGCGGCCCGGCCCGGGGTGAGCACACCGGTCTCGCGGTCGATACGGAGCTGATGGGCCGAGCCCGCCGTGTGCATGCGCAGGCTGGTGGCGCGGCTGATGCCTTCCCGCTCCGGGTAGAGCGCCCCGTCGTCGCCGTTCCGGTCGATGGCGGTGCGGATCTGGTTGAAGGAGTCGAGCGGGTCCACCGGCCAGTCCGATCCCCCGGCCAGCGCCGCGCCGTGCCGCTCCAGGCTGCGCGCCGGATACATCAGCCGGTGGCGGTCCGGGCCGATGTAGGGCAGGAGGGCGTCCACCGTCCACACATCGCGCATCGCCCACTGCAACTGCATACAGGCGACCACGCCCAGCGGCGCGAAGCGCCGGTAGTCGTCCGGGTGCACGAGCTGCAGATGGGCGATGGTGTGCCGGTTGCCACGGCGGCCGTTGGCCCGTATCGCCGCCTCGTAACCGTCCAGCGCGGTGCGCACCGCGCGGTCACCGATGGCATGCGCGTGCAACTGCCAGCCGGCCCGGTCCAGTACGGCCGCCAGGCGCCCGTACTCGGTGGAGGTCACGTACAAGTCGCCGCGGTTGTCGGTGGGCTTGCCGTGGCCGTCGAGGTACGGCTCCAGCAGCGCGGCGGACTGCGCGGGGTGCTCGATCACTCCGTCGAGGAAGACCTTCGCGGTCCCGAAGCACAGGCCCGGCACCTCTGCGTACTTCGTGCGCTGCTCGTCGACGTAGGCCAGCGCGGCCTTCGGGTCACGGATGAGGTCGAGGTCAAGGCGCAGCGCCGGGATGACCCGCTGGAGCAGCCGGCCCGAGTCGGCCAGATCGGCATAGGTGCCGAGTCCTTCGGTCTGGGTGGCCGCGTCCATGTACGTGGTGATGCCGCTGGAGGCCGCCTGGCGGAGGGCCTTCGCCTCGGCGGCGAGCAGCTTGTCCCGGTCGGGCGGCGGAATCACCGCCTCGACGATGTCCTGCGCGGTGTCCTTCAGCAACCCGGACGGCGCTCCGGCCGAGTCGTGGACGATGCGGCCACCGGCCGGGTCCGGGGTGCTCGACGTGATCTTCGCCAGCTCCAGGGCGCGCTTGTTGACCCAGGTGTTGTGGGCGTCCGAGCCCCTGAGCGCGATCGGCCGGCGGGTCGGCAGCGCGTCCAGGATGCGGTGGTGGGTCTCGGTCCCGGCGGGCAGGCCCACCGGGTTCCAGTCCTCCACCACCAGCCATCCGTCCGGTTCCTGGTCCTTGCTCGCGTCCAGGAACTCGGTCAGCTTCGCCTGGAGTGCGGCAACGGTATACGTCTCATTGCCGAGGGACGGGTTGAGCGAGCGCGACCCGGCGTCCAGGCAGTGCGCATGCGCATCGATGATCCCCGCCATGACGGTGCCACCGCGGGCGTCGACGAAGTCCGTGTCCCTCCCGGCCAGCCGCCGCACCAGGGACGCCGGGCCGACCGCCAGGATCTTCCCGTCCCTCCCCACGGCGATGGCCTCCTGCTGCGGCACATACGGCAGACCGGTCAGCACCCGTCCACCGTGGATGATCGTCGCGGCCGAACGACGGGATCCCGACGAGCCACGGGATCCGGACGAGCCCGGGGATCCGGACGAGCCACGGCCGGAGGCCGCGAACGCGTCAGAGCCGCCCAGCCCGAGGGCTCCCGCGACACCCGCTGCGCCCACGGCCGACAGAAGACGACGGCGCGCCAGGTCAAAGCCCATGCTCACTCCCTGAGTGTGATGAGGTAATGACGCGTCAGCCTCGGTGATTAAGCACGTAAGCACCAGCCGCCCGGCACTGCGGATATGGCCCGTGGACAGGGGCATCAACAACGATTTCCGTCGTTGCCCGACCGGTCAGGCACACGGTTATGGCTGTCAGGACCAGGCGATCTCGCCATGGCGGGAGACGAAGCGTCCGGTGCCGGCACCGGGCTCCTCGGTGGCGAGGGCGACGATCGCGTCCGTGCCCTCGGTGACGGTTTGGGGGCCGCTGTGACCGTTGAGATCGGTCGCCGTGTATCCGGGGTCGGCAGCATTGACCCGGATGCCCTTGAGCCCCCTGGCGTACTGCGTGGTCAACATCGTCAGCGCCGCCTTGGAGGAGGTGTACAGCGGTGCGACGACGCGCGACTCGGGGCGGGCGGGGTCGTGGGTGAGGGCGAGGGAGCCCATGCCGCTGCTGACGTTGACGATCACAGGGTCGTCCGAGCGGCGCAGCAGCGGCAGAAACGCCGTGGTGGCTATCGGCGTTGCTTCCAGGCGGTCCGGGTGAGTTCGTACTCGACTTCGCCGTGCTCGGATCCTTCGATCGGGTCCGGCCAGTCCCCGGTGAAGTTCCGGAGGAACGACAGGCCCGCCTTCTCCATCACCCGCCGCGAGCGGGTGTTCACCGCCATGGTGTTCGCGGTGACCCGTTCGACGCCGAGATCCGTGAAGCCCTTGTGGACCAGGGTCCGCGCTCCTTCCGCGGCGTAACCCTTGCCCCAGGCGGCCTTGTTCAGCCGGTAGCCGAGTTCCACCACGGCGGGGGTGTGGTCGGCCAGGGGGCGGAACTCGAACCAGCCCAGGAAGGTTTCGGTGGCCTTCTCCTCGGCGGCCCAGTAGCCGCGGGTGCCGAAGCACGGGTGGTCGTGGAGAAGGCGTGGCAGGGTCCGCGTGTGGAGCGTCTCGCGGCTCGTCGGCTTGCCGCCGTTGATGAAGCGCATGACGTCGGGGTCGTTGTCCAGCGCGAAGAGATGGTCGGCGTCGGCCTCGGTGAGCGGGCGCAGCACGAGCCGTTCGGTCTCCAGGAAGACATGCATGCCGCGATCCTCATCACCGGTGGCCGGGCCCGCCACCGGATATTCGTGGCGGGCTGCTTGCTGCCTGAACACGGTCGCGTGTCGCGGCCACGCGACCGAGCTTGGTCCAGCCGGTCCAGCCCCGCTGCTTCAGCAGCTCGATCAGTCGACGGGCCGATGGCATGGTGTCGAAGGCGAGGGTGTCCATCACCTTGGCGAGCGGTGGCGCGATGTCGGCATCGTCGATGTAGTCCGCGCCCCGCTCCTCGGCCATCTGCGTGAGGTAGGCGGCCAGTTGGTCGGCCAGTTCGAGCAGCCGTGGGTCGTCGTCGGTGCGGTCGAGTGCCTGGCCCAGGGTGTGATAGAAGGCGATGAAACGGGGGTCGGCGATCTGCTCCCGCTTGCGTGCCATCCACTCCGGGACCCGCTCGGGTGCCTGCGCGGCCAGCGGGATCCAGCCGTCGCGTTCGACCTGGACGATCCGCTCGTCGACCCCGAGCGCCCGCAGCCGGTCGAGGAACTCGACCACCTCCGGGGGCAGCGCCAGGCTGTCCCCGGCGGCGAGGCGGGCGATGCGCTCGCGGTGCCGCTGCCGCTCCCGGATCTCCGCCCGCAGCCGCTTGTCGATGTCCGCGACCGCCGTGGCGAACTCCTCCTCGTCGGCCCGTAGCAAGTCCCGTACGCGCGCCAGCGGTACCCCGGCCTCGGCGAGGGTCCGGATCCTGATCAGCTCGACGACGGCGTCGGCGCCGTACCTCCGATAGCCGGAGTGATCCCGCTCCGGCTCCGGCAGCAGCCCCTTGGCGTGGTAATGCCGCACCGCGCGCACCGTCACTCCGGCGTACGACGCCAGCTCGCCGATGGTCAGCATCGGTCCCAGTCTCCTCGGAGTCGTTCGCGAAGTCAGCCTGTCGGCCGAGGGTGTGCACTTCGGATGATCTCCGCGATCTCCGGGGCGTGGGTGAAGACCAGGCGGTGGTCGGCGTCGAGCCAGGACGTGGGGATGTGCGGACGCTCGCGGACGAGGCGATCGATACCGGCACGCCAGAGCCGGTTGTGCCGCGGCGCACGCCCTTCGGTGCTGTCACCGGCGATCCACGTCGACATGATCATGTGGATGGGGCAGTCGATCTTCCGGTATCGGTCGAGGATTCCGGAGCGCACCGCATCCATCTCGAGCTGCAGGTCGAGGACGTCCTGGGCGGTGAGCAGCACCTGCCGCGCGGTGCCCATGGCCTGCTCGATCTCCCGCCGCGTCGCCGGATCCTCCGCCATCGCGCGGAACTCCGCCAGGTCGGCGTCGGTGATGAACGGTTCGGGCAGCGGGTTCGCCCCGTCGATGAGGACGAGCCCGGCCACGCCGTCAGAGCACTCGGCGGCGTAGTGCACGGCCAGGTCCGCGCCCAGCGAGTAGCCCACGAGCACGGGCGGCGAGGGCAGGTCGAGGCGTTCCAGCTCGGCCAGCACGGCGAAGAGATCGCTCAGGAACGCGTCGAAGGAATACCGGTCGGCGGCCGAGGCGAGGCCATGTCCCCTGAGGTCGAAGGTCACCACGTCGTGGTCGCGTCGCAGGAGCTCGATCAGCTCGTGCAGGTCGGCCTGAGTGGAGTTCAGGCCGGGGCACAGGACCAGCGGCCGTCCCCGGCCGCCGCGGGACACCGGGATGGTGACGCCGTCGTGGTGGACCGTGAAGCGCTGAATCGTCGTCATGCCGACCATGCTGAGAGGTTGTCCCTGCGTCAGGGTCAACCGTCGCGGCGGCCCTCACCACGGAGGGTGCGCTCTAGCGCGCCCGGTACGGGTTCTTCCACAGGTACACCTTGTGGTGCTTGGTGTCGTTGCCCGCGATGAGGCGGCCGTCCCGGCTGAAGGCCACGTCCCGGAGCGTGCTCTCCGGCCCCTGCGCGCCGGTCAACAGGATGGCGCGTGGTTTGCGGGTGGCCACGTTCCACAGCAACAGTCCTTGTCCGGCGGGGGCGGCGAGCGTCTTGCCGTCCGGACTGAACGCCAGGTGGTCGACCTTCGCCTGGTAGGAGTCGCCGAGGGTGGCGCGCTGACGGCCGGTCTTCGCATCCCACAGCCGCACCTTGTCGTCGTAGCTGCCGGTGGCGATTGTCTTGCCGTCCGGACTGAACGCCAGGCTCAGGACTCCTTGCGCGGGGGAGATGGTGAGCCGTGGACCGTCCTGGCCGTAAGGTTCCGGATCGCGGTGTGCCACGTCCCACAGCCGCACCGAGTGTTTCGGGGTGAGGTTGCTGTCGGAGTCGTCGCTCGCGGAGGCCAACGTCCGGCCGTCCGGGCTGAAGGCCACGCCCGTGACATTGGCCTCCTGGTCGTAGTAGGCGAGTATGTCGTCCTTGTGGTTGTTGGTGTCAAACAGGAACACCGAACCGGTCTGACTGCCGGTGGCGAACAGCTTGCCGTCCGGGCTGAAGGCCACCTTTTCGCCGCCATCGACTGTGGTGCCGAGGAAGCGAACCTGCCGGTGCTTGGCCACGTCCCACATGGTCAGCCAACCGGTCATATTGGTGGCCGCGAGGAGCTTGCCGTTGGGGCTGAACGTCACACTGCGGGCCCCGAACCCGTCATTCCCGACGCTGTCGCGTTGGATGAAGGTGGCGCGTGGCTTGCGGTCGGCGACATTCCACAATCGCACCTTGCCGTCGTCGCTGCCCGTGGCGAGCGTCTTGCCATCCGGGCTGAACGCCATGCCTTCGGTGTCCCTGGACTGCCCGGTGGGGCCGATAGTGGCCGTCGGCTCGAACGAGCGATAGGGGAAGCTGGGGCCGCGGTCGGGGGAAGAGCCGGGGAGGTAGACGGCGATCAGGACGACGGCGAGGACGAGGATCCCGACTCCGCTGAGCAGCACGGGCAGCCCCGGCGCGGGCGTGGTGAGCGGGTCCGGGACCGGCGGGTCCGGCAGGTCGTCCGTGACCGATGGGATCACAGGAGCGCCGGGGGCGGCGCCCCGTGCCGGGTCGTGTGCGGCCGGAGCGGACGGCGGCGGTACGGGGGCGGCGGGCCCGGACCCGCGCGGCGACAGTGATGTGCGTGTCTCGGCGTCGGGCAAGCCGGGGGCGCCCAGCGAGCCAGGGGCGCCCAGCGGGCCGGGTGTCACGCGATCGGGCCCTGACGGGGACACCACGGTGCGTGGGTGGGCGTCGGCGACCCCTGCCGTGGAGACCCGGCGGCACCGCTCGATGACCTCGGCGAGGGTCGGCCGCCGCTCCGGGTCCTTCTCCAGGCATCCGGCGGCGATGGCCCGGAGGGGCTCGGGGCAGCCGTCGAGGTCCGGAGCCTGTTCCAGGATGCGGTAGACCACGCCGTGGTCGGTGCCGCCGCCGAAGGCGAGCCGTCCGGTGGCGGCGAAGTGGGCGACGACTCCGAGGGCGAACACATCACCGGCTTCGGTGACGCTCTGCCCCCTGATGTATTCGGGCGCCATGTAGGCGGGCGTTCCGGTGCGCATTCCGGTAGCGGTCACCGTGGTGACGTCCGCGGCGCGGGCGATACCGAAGTCGATGACCTTGGGGCCCTCGGCGGTGAGGATGATGTTGGAGGGTTTCAGGTCACGGTGGATCACATCGGCGGCGTGGATGGACTGCAGGGCTTCCGCCACCCTGGCGATCAGCCCCAGCGCCGCATCGGCCGCCAACGGCCCGCTGTCGGCGACCGCGTGCTGCAGGGACGGCCCGGGCACGTAAGCCGTGGCCAGCCAGGGCTCATCGGCCCGCAGATCCGCGTCCACGACCGGCACGGTGTACAGCCCCTGGACCCGCCGGGCCGCCGCCACCTCCTGCTCGAAGCGCTTGCGGAACGTCGCGTCGCCCGCGTATTCGCGGTGTACGACCTTGACCGCCACCGCGCTGCCGGCCGGCGTACGCCCCAGGTAGACCCGGCCCATCCCGCCCGCGCCGAGAATCGCCTCCAGCCGGTACGGACCGGCCTGGGGAGGGTCAGCATGCCCCAGTGGGCTGTGTGGTGGCGGAGCTGTCGGCCACCCCGGTTGTCCCCCCGCGTCAACAGGCGGTATCGCCGGTCGACCATGCTCCGATCGGGACATTCTCCCCGTCACCCCGTCTCTCACCGTTCGAGCGAGCGACAGCGTAAACGAACGCACCACCCCGTAACAGCTCTCCCCCTTGAGACGGCAGGTGAGACGGCAGGAAGTCACTCCGGACCGCCACTCTGGAACGAGACGCCGCCCCGCGACTGTCCGTGACCGTCCTCGCGCCGCACCGCACCGCACGCGCACACCACGGCCCTGTGCGGGTACTCGCCGCTGATGGTGTTCAAGACGCCGCCAGGTGTGTACGCGCCGCAGGACGACACATGGCTGCTGGCCGAGGCGTTGCTGCGGGAGAACATCACGGCCGGCACGGCCGTCCTGGACGTGGGGACCGGCAGCGGGGCCCTGGCCCTCGTCGCGGCCGAGCGCGGTGCGGCCCAGGTGACCGCGGTCGATGTCTCGCCGCTCGCCGTCGGCGCCACCTGGCTGCGGGCCCGCCTCAAAGGGCTGCCGGTGCGTGTCCTCCACGGTGACTTGCTGACACCGGTGGCCGGCCGCGGGTTCGATCTCATCGTCGCCAACCCGCCCTATGTGCCGGTGGCGGGGCGGCGGGCCCGCCGGGGCCGCGGTCTGGCCTGGCGGGCCGGGGCCGACGGGCGGGCGCTGCTCGACCGGATCTGCCGGGATGCACCACCGTTGCTGCGCCCCGGCGGCGTGCTGCTGCTGGTGCACTCGGCGCTGAGCGGGGCGGAGCGAACCGTGGCGCAGTTGACGGGGAGCGGGCTGCGGGCGGCCGTGGCCGACCGCCGCACGATCCCCTTCGGGCCGGTGCTGCGCGCGCAGGCGCCCTGGCTGGAGGCCCGTGGGCTGATCGCCCCGGGCGAGACGAAGGAAGAGCTGGTGGTGATCCGTGCCGAACGACGAACGTGACCGCGCGGTGCGGGTGCGGCTGGGGAACGATGGCCCGATGCTGATCGAGGGACCGGTCGAGATCACCCTGCCCGATGGCAGCGTGGTGCGCTCCGACCGCTTCACGGTGGCCGTGTGCCTGTGCGGCCGCAGCGCGCGCTACCCGTGGTGCGATACGAGCCACCGCCGCAGACCCCCGAGGTCGCAGCGCGGATCGGGCGCGAAGTAGCAGAGCACCGCCCGCGCGCACCCCCGCCCCGCCGTCCCGGCATACAGCCGTCGCCGCCGCCCCCAGCGGAGCACCGCGCGCCCCCTGCGCAGGTGTTCTCCAGGTGAAGCGCGATCAACGGAGGTCTGAACTCGTGGTGGGTGGGGCACTCACGGCATATGCGCTGTGGAGTGATCGACATCGGATCCCGTACGGTCCACCTCATGATCGCCGACCTGGCTCCGGGCAGGCCCCCGGAGCCGGTGGCATCGTGGAAACAGCCGGTCCGCGTGGCCGAGGCGACCGATCGCCAGGGGGTGATCCGGCCTGACGCGATCCGGTCCCTGGTCGGCGCCGTCACCGCGAGTGCCGCGGCCGCTCTCGCCCACCATGTCGACCGCCTGATCCCCTTCGCCACATCGGCGGTGCGGGACGCGACCAACCGGGACGCCGTGCTCGGCGAGATCGAGGCCGCCACCGGTATCCGCGTGGGTTTCATGACCGGCGAAGAGGAGGCACGGCTGACGTTCAGGGCGGCACGCGGCTGGCTCGGCTGGTCGGCGGGGCGGATCCTGCTCCTCGACATCGGCGGTGGCTCGCTGGAAATCGCCTGTGGCAGCGGCAGATACCCCGATCTCGCCGTCTCCCTGCCACTGGGCGCCGACCGGCTCACCCGTCACCATCTGCCCGATGCCACGCCGGTGAAGAAGCGGGACGTCCAAGCGTTGCGCCAGCACGTACGCTCCGTGCTCGGCCAGTGCACGGCCGAACTCCGCGCCCAGCCGGCGCCCCTCTCCTGCGTCGCCACGTCCAGGACCTTCACGCAACTGGCCCGCCTCGCCGGAAAGCCACAGTCCCGCAACGGCCTGCCCGCGCTCCACAGTCTCAGCCGGAAGGACCTGGGGCCCTGGGTGCCACAACTCGCGGCCAAAACGGACGAGCAGCGAGCGAGGCTGCGCGGCATCTCCGCCTCCAGGGCGCATCAGTCCCTGGCCGGTGCGATCGTCGCGGAGGCCGTCATGGAGGTCATGGCGGTGGAACGACTCACCACCTGCCCATGGGGCCTGCGCGAGGGCGTCCTGCTCGACTACGTCTCCGGCCTCGAAGACGAGCCTCCCGCTCCCCCGGCACTCACCTCGCTCCCGGCCCTCGCAGGCCACCGGCGGCTCCACGGCATCGGAGCGGTGGCGGCCGACGCATGAGAACGGGAAGCCGCGTCATCGCCCGGACCGGCTGATCGGGCACGGATTCCGGACCGGCTGATCCACAGGTTATGGCCTGCGGGACGCCGAGTCCGTGCGCAAGCTGGCCCGCGAGGCCCGGGAACTGGGCGGCGGCCGGGTGGACGTCCTGGTCAACAATGCCGGGGTCTTCCCGTTCGGGCCGACGGACCAAACGCCGCAGAGCGATGTCGACACCGTCTACGCGCTGAATGTGAAGGCGCCGTTCTACCTGGTGGCGGAGCTCGCCCCGGCGATGGCGGAGCGCGGCTACGGGGCGGTCGTCAACGTGAGCACCATGGTCGCCGAGTACGGGGCGCCGGGGATGGCGCTGTACGGATCGAGCAAGGCGGCGCTGAACCTGCTCACCAAGTCGTGGGCCGCCGAGTACGGCCCGCGCGGGGTCCGGTTCAACGCCGTCGAGCCGGGGCCGACCCGCACGGAGGGCACGGCCGGTATGGGTGAGGATCTGACGGCTCTCGCCGCGCAGGCGCCCACCGGGCGGCCCGCCGCGCCCGAGGAGATCGCCGAGGCCATCACCTTCCTGGCGAGCGAGGCGGCGAGCTTCGTCCAGGACGCGGTGCTGCCGGTCGACGGTGGCCGCGTGGCCGTCTGACCCGGCGCGGACGGCGCCTTCACGGCCCTGGGCCCCGCCCACCAGGAGGATCCGGGGCCGCCCACCAGCAGGATCCAGGGCCGGTATCCATCTGATGGCCTCCGCCGGCAATCGGCGGAGGCCATCGCCGCGCGCAATCTGTGTAGCCTGGCGGAAGGGCCCAGGGAGCGCACCAGGAGAGAAGAACGCGAGCCCAGGAGTGGTGCCCATGGTGACGACGACGATCATGCTGTCCATCGTGTTCGCCCTGCTCGCGGCCGGCAGCAATGCGCTCGGGACGGTGCTGCAGCGCCGCGCCGCGCTCACTGTTCCCGCGTCACGATCATTGCGCTTCGGGCTGATCCGCGACCTTCTGCACACTCCGATCTGGTTCGCCGGGATGCTCGGCGTTGTCTTCTCCGCCGTTTTCCAGGCCCTCGCGCTGGCCACCGGATCGCTCGCCACCGTACAGCCCATCTTCATTCTCGAACTTCCGCTGGCTCTGGTGATCGGAGGGATGGTCTTTCGCGTCGGTGTGTCGCGCAAGGCATGGATCTGCGTGGCCTGCATCGTCGGTGGACTGGCTCTGGCCCTCTTCTCGCTGGCCCCCACCGGAGGGCGCGACCAGGTGCCCGGGATCTGGTGGGTGCCGGGGCTCGCGGTCACCGGAGGGATCGGTGCCGCCCTCGTTCTCGCCGGTCTGCGGCGCCCCACCGGTCTGATGCGAGCGGCCTGCCTCGCGGCAGCGGCGGCCATCGGAAACGCCGTCACCGCGGCGCTGGTCAAGTCGGCCATGAACATTCTTTCCGATCAGGGCGCCATCGCCTTCTTCACCGCGTGGCAGACGTACAGCTTCGCGGCTGTCGGCGCCTTTTCCCTGTTCCTGCTCGGGGTCGCCATGCAAGGGGGCCCGCTGATCGGCTCGCAACCCGCTTTGACGCTCGGCGATGCCACGGTGAGCTTCTGTCTCGGTGTGACGCTCTACGGCGAGCAGCCGCGCGCCGGATTCTGGCTCGTACCGGCACTGCTGGGGCTGAGTGTGCTCCTGTACGGAATTTTCGGGCTGTCCCATACGCGTTGCCTCGCCCAGTGTGTCGACCGGAGCAGGGATGAACTCGGTGGCCTCGGGGAGCCTGCGGCGGCGCGCGGGTGAAGTCACCCGTACAATCGTGAATAAGGCGAAGTTGGGCCTCCCGGACAAAGTGAGCGTCGTGGCGTCGGACCTCTTCGAGCTGTTGGAGGGTCGAAAGTGATCAGCCACCATGCCTACGCCGTCGAGCCGTGGTGCTTGCGCGAGACCGAGCTCAACCTGGACGTCCTCGCGCAGAGTGAATCCGTATTCTCCGTGTCCAACGGGCATGTCGGCTGGCGCGGCAACCTCGACGAGGGCGAGCCGCACGCCCTGCCCGGCAGCTATCTCAACGGTGTGCACGAGCAGCATCCGCTGCCGTACGCGGAAGCCGGCTACGGATTCCCCGAGTCCGGCCAGACGGTGATCAACGTGACCAACGGCAAGCTCATCCGGCTGCTGGTCGACGACGAACCGTTCGACTTGCGCTACGGGCGGTTGCGTTCGCATGAGCGCGTGCTCGACCTGCGCACCGGCCTGCTCCACCGCGTCTGCGAGTGGACGTCGCCGGTCGGCAGGACGGTGCGCGTGCGCTCCACCCGACTGGTCTCCTTCACCCAGCGCGCCATCGCCGCGGTCGCCTACGAAGTGGAGCCGGTGGACGCCCGGACGCACGTGGTCGTCCAGTCGGAGCTCGTCGCCAATGAGCAACTGCCCGCGCTCAGCGGCGATCCCCGGGTCGGTGCCGCCCTGAAGTCGTGCCTTCGGCCCGAGGAGCACGCCGCGGTCGATACGCGGTTGCGCCTGGTGCACCACACGGCGGCGAGCAATCAGCGGATCGGGGCCGCGGCCGACCATGTGGTGCGGGGCCCCGGATCCACCCGGAGCTCCAGTGAGAGCGCGGACGACGTGGGCCGCCTCACCGTCACCGCGGTCCTGGACCCCGGTGAGACGCTTCGCATCGAGAAGTTCGTCTCCTACGGCTGGTCCGGGATTCGCTCGCTGCCGGCCGTCCGGGACCAGGTCGAGGCCGCGCTCACCGGTGCGCGCAACACCGGCTGGCAGGGCCTGGTCGACCAGCAGCGCGAGTATCTCGACGGCTTCTGGCGCCATGCCGATATCGAGGTCGACGGCGACGCGGAAATCCAGCAGGCCGTCCGCTTCGCCCTCTTCCATGTGCTGCAGGCGGGCAGCCGGGCCGAACAGCGGTCGATCCCGGCCAAGGGCCTGACCGGCTCCGGATACGACGGACACGCCTTCTGGGACACCGAGACGTTCGTTCTGCCACTGCTCACCTACGCCTCGCCGAACTGCGTCGCCGAGGCCCTGAACTGGCGGCAGAGCACCCTGCCGGCGGCGCGGGCGCGCGCCAGGCAGCTCGGACTGCGCGGTGCGGTCTTCCCCTGGCGCACGATCGACGGTGCGGAATGCTCCGGGTACTGGCCCGCCGGAACCGCGGCCTTTCACATCAACGCGGATATCGCCGCCGCCGTCGTGCGCTATGTCTGGGCCACCGGCGACACCGACTTCGAACGGCGCACCGGTGTGGAACTGCTGGTGGAGACGGCCCGGCTGTGGCATTCCCTCGGTCATCACGACTCCGGGGGCCGCTTTCACATCGATGGCGTCACCGGCCCCGACGAGTACAGCGCGCTCGCGAACGACAACACCTACACCAACCTCATGGCCCGGGCGAATCTGCTGGCCGCCGCCGATGCGGCCGAGCGCCACACGGAGCAGGCCGCGGCGCTCGGTGTCGACAGGGAAGAGGCCGCCGCATGGCGTGGCGCGGCCAAGGCGATGTCCGTGCCGTACGTCAGTGCGCTCGGCCTGCACGAGCAGTCGGCGGGCTACACCGGCCTCGACGTATGGGATTTCGGGGACACGCCACCCGAGCTGTACCCGCTGATGCTGCACTTCCCGTATTTCGACTTGTACCGGAAGCAGGTGGTCAAACAGGCGGACCTGGTGCTGGCGATGTATCTGTGCGGCGATGCCTTCGAAGCCGACCAGAAGGCGCGCAACTTCGCCTACTACGAGCCGCTGACGGTCCGGGACTCCTCGCTGTCGGCCTGTGTCCAGTGTGTGATGGCCGCCGAAGTGGGCCATGTGCGGCTCGCCTTCGACTACCTGGGCGAGGCCGCGCTGATGGACCTGGCGGATCTGGAGAAGAACACCCGCGACGGCCTGCACATCGCCTCCCTGGCAGGCACCTGGGTAGGACTGGTCGCCGGCTTCGGCGGCATGCGCGACCACGGGGACGTCCTGTACTTCGCGCCCAGGCTCCCCGAGAGCCTCAGCCGGCTGGCCTTCTCCGTGCTGATCCGGCAGCGCTGCCTGCGGGTCGACATCACGGGCTCGCAGGTCACCTACACACTGCGGGATGGCGAGCCGCTCCGGATCAGCCACGGCGGCGAGGTCATCACCCTGTCCAAGGGCTCGCCCGAGACCCGCCCCGTCGAGCGCCCAACGGCCCTGCCCGAGCCCGTCCAACCGCCGGGCAGACGACCCGAACCACGCCGCTGACCGTCACCCGCCGATCAGGCCGGTGCCGATCCGGGCCGGGGCCCATCCGATGCCCGGACAGCCCGCGCCGGTGCTACTCGGGCTGCTGTGTGAGGGGCTGCTCGGTCCAGACAGTCTTCCCCTGCCCGTTGTAGCGGATGCCCCAGTTCTGGGCGAGTTGGGCGCAGATGAACAGGCCGCGGCCGCCCTCGTCGACGGTCCCGGCGTGCCGTAGCCGGGGGGCGGTGGGGCTGGAGTCGTGGACCTCGCAGGTGAGGGTGCGATCTTTGATGAGGCGCAGGCGCACGGGTGGCGCGCCGTAGCGCAGGGCGTTGGTGACCAGTTCGCTGACGATCTCTTCCGTGGCGTAGGTGGTGTCCTCGTCCACGCCCCAGGTGGCCAGTTGGGACCGGGCGTGGCGGCGCGCGATCGCCGGGGCGGTCGGGTCGTCGTCCAGGGGCCAGGCGGCGGCGCGGTCGGCGGGGAAGGCGTGCGTGCGTGCGAGGAGGAGGATGGCATCGCCCGAGAGGGCGTCGCCGCGCAGCCGGTAGAGGACGTCGTCGCACAGGTCTTGCACCGGTCGGTCGACGTCGGCGAGCACGCGCGGGAGCAGCCGCGGGCCGCCGGTGCCGTCCTCGGGCCGGTCGGCGGCCGGCAGCGCGGCCGTGTAGAGGGCGAGGACATCACCGTCGGCGACGGGGACGGTGGTGGTGGCGAACGGGGGGCCGCTCCCGCCGCCGAGGGCCGCGCCGACGGCCAGGTCGAGAACGCGGGGGGTCTCCTCGCGCCCGGCGAGCATGGGCGGCGGATGTCCGGCGGAGGCGATGGCGCAGGTACGGGAGAACGGGTCGTACATCACGCACAGGCACGTCGCGCTGAGCGGCTGCCTGCGCAGCGGGTCATCCGAGGGCAGCGCCTTCCGCTCCCACACGAGGCTGGTGACGGTGTCGTCGAGCCGGGCGAGGAGTTCGTCGGGTTCCAGGTCGAGTGCGGCGAGCGAATGGATGACGGTCCGCAGCTGTCCCATGGTGGTCGCGGTCTGGATGCCATGGCCGGCGACCTGGCCGACCACCAGGGCGGTGCGGGCACCGGGCAGGCCGAAGACGTCGAACCAGCCGCCACCTCCCTGGCCGTCGGGCACGTTCAGGTGGGCGGTCTCGACCGCG
Organism: Streptomyces sp. NEAU-YJ-81; assembly: GCF_017592595.1. Classification (NCBI taxonomy): domain Bacteria; kingdom Bacillati; phylum Actinomycetota; class Actinomycetes; order Kitasatosporales; family Streptomycetaceae; genus Streptomyces; species Streptomyces sp. NEAU-YJ-81. The sequence goes on from NZ_JAGFNO010000009.1 coordinate 23,512, forward strand.
GTCTGGGAGGCGGGAGCCGGGGCCAGCAGGTGGCGCTGGAGCGCCGCGGCGATGGTGTGCTCGTGGGTGTAGCGGCGGGCGTTGTCGATGCTCAGAGCGGTGTGTGTGGCCAGTTCCAGGATGAGGGCGACCTCCCTGTCATCGAAGGTGTCGGCTTGCCGGGTGCGGTAGAGGCTGAGCAGTCCGAGGACCGTTCCGCGCAGTGTGAGGGGCGCGGTGAGCAGGGCACGTACGCCGGATTCGAGGATCGCCCGGCCCCGCGCGGGATCGGCGGCCAGCCAGGGGGTGTCCGGGCCCAGGACGACCGCGCGGGGCTTGAGGTCGACCAGCACCTGGGCGTAGGGCGTGGGGAAGAACAGGGCGCGCACGTCGCCCACCGGATGCGCCCGGGTCTGCCGTTCACCGCCGCCGTGAGCGAAAGCGGCGCGGCGCAGCGGCACATCCCGTCCCAGCGGGCTGAGCGGCGGTTTCTCCCCGCGCACCACGGGCTCCACCACCTCCACCACAGCGACATCGGCGAAGCCCGGCACCAACGCCTCGACCAGCTCCTGGCAGGTGGCCACCACGTCCAGGGTGCGTCCCACCCGCTCCCGCACGGCACGCATGGTCCGCAGCCTGCGGCGCGACTTCTCCTGATCTGTCACATCGGCTGCCATGACCACCGCCCCCAGCGCGTCCCGCAACGGGAACGCCGAGATGGCGAGGTGCGTCCGCTGGAGATCGCTCGCCGGCCGCGCGGGCACGACATGCCCCGGCGCGGGAGCACCGCTTGCCAGGACCTGGCGCAGTATCCGTTCCACATCGGCCGGGGCCGAGAGAGACCATACGGCGGTGAGGGAACGTCCCTTCAACTGCTGAAGGTCCGTGCCGCACATATGTTGCGCGGCTGCGTTGGCCGACACCACGCGGAGCTCGCCGTCGACGACGAACAGTGGTCCCGGCGCGTAGGCGTGCATCGCTTCGAGCACCGCGGCCTTGATGACGGGCAGCGTCCCGTTCGCCGGTGGCAGGAAGATCTTCCACACCACCGAACCGTCGTGCCACGGCAGCGGCTGGACGTGAAGCCCATCGCCGACGGGTCCGGCCGCGACATCACGCAGATCGACCTGGCGGGGGTCGTCCCCATCATCACTGCCGACGGGCGGGGCGGAGCCGAGCAGGTCGGTCACCGGGCGCCCGATCACCTCGTCAGCCGGGCGGCCGAGCAGCTCTTCTGCCCGGTGGCTCCACTCCACCACCTTGCCACTGCTGTCGACGATCATCAGCGGGGTATCACCGGCCACGGCAACCACCTCCACCTCCCAGCATGCTGGGTAGCCAGGGGATTCGCCGCGCCCGCGGGACCGACGACGGCCGTGGCCCGTCAACCCGCGGGTTGACCGGGGCAATCAACCCACGGGCCGACGTTCCACGACGGCGTACGCGGCACGCTCTACGCCATGACGACCACCGACTACCTGATCTCCGTCGCTCTGATCCTCCTGGTGATCCCGCAGCTCCGCGGCACCCGCCAGACGACACGCAACACGCTGCTGCCCGTGGTGGCTGTCGCCGCCGCGGCCGCGCACTACCTGCGGTCCTTCCCGACCCAGGGGCACGATGTCCAGCTCTACCTCGTGGGAGTCCTGGCCGGGGCGGTCCTGGGCGCCGCGTGTGGCGCCACCACAGGTGTGCATCGCGGCTCGGACGGAGTCGCCCTGGCCAAGGCCGGAGCGGTCGCCGCGGGCCTGTGGATCGTGGGCATGGCCTCGCGCGCCGGATTCGAGTACTGGACGACCCATGGCGGCTCCACGACGGTCGCGCAGTTCAGCCGCGACAACCTGATCACCGGTTCCGCGGCGTGGACGGCCGCTCTGCTGCTGATGGCCCTGGCACAGGTCCTGTCCCGGCTCGCCGTGGTGCGGATCAAGGTGCGGCGGATGTCCTCTGCCGCCGCCACCCCGGTGCGGGCTTGAGGCGGGCCCGGGCCGGAGCCGGTTGTGAAGCCGACGCGGCACATCCCTACTGTTCAGACTATGACGCATTTCCCGGACGGCGCGCAGCTCGCGGTCAGCCCACGGCTGACCGAGGCGCTCGTCGGCGTCCGAGACCGGCGCGAGCGCCGGAACCGGCGCCTGCGACCGGTGCTGTGGGGCATCCTGGCCGCCGTCGGCACGCAGTCCCTCTACGTCGATCCGGGACCCGGTGTGCAGGGGGTGCATCTCGCTGTCACCGTGGTCCTCGCCGGCTGCCTGCTGCCGCTGGCCGCCGTCGCCTCGGGGCTGTGGTCGGTCGTGAAGCCCCTCTCCTGCATCGCGTTCTGCCTGTCGGTCACCGGGTTCGGGCTCGCGCTCGGCGTCCTCCGGCCCGGTTCGATGTCCGTCCTGCCGGCGTCGGCGGCCGTGCTGACCGCCTTCCTCGTGCTGCGGCGACGCCAGGCCGCGCTGGTCGGCGGCGTCCTCGCGGCCGGTATGGTCGCCGCAGCGGTCGTCGGGCGGGACGGCAGCGTGGCCAACCTGACCGGAGAGCTGCTGTTCTGCGTGGTCCTCGTCCTGATGGCGATCAGCATGCGGCAGGCAGGTGACAACGAGGAGCGCGCGGAGTTGCTGCTCGCGCAGCTCGAGGTCGCCCGGGAGGCGGAGGCCGAGGCCGCCGCGCTGGCCGAGCGCACCCGCATCGCCCAGGACCTGCACGATGTGCTCGCCCAGACCCTCTCCGGGCTCGCCGTTCAGGTACAGGCCGCGCGGCGGATGGCCCGGCGCGATCAGGCAGGCGACGATCTGCGGGAGCTGCTCGACCGGGCCGGCACGCTCGTCAAGGAGGGGCTGGGCGACGCACGCCGGGCCGTGAGCGCCCTGCGCGGACGGCGGACGCCCTCGCTGGAGCGGCTGGCGGAGCTGGTCGAGCGCTACCGCGTGGACCTGGAGCTCGACGTGACGCTGTCCGTCGTCGGGGCGCCGCGTGTCCTGCCCGCCGACGCGGATCTCGCCCTGTACCGCGGCGCGCAGGAGGCGCTGACCAACGCGGCCCGCTACGCGCGCGGCGCCCGTACCACCGTGACCCTCCGCTACGAACCCGCGACCACCGTATTGACGATCGAGGACCGGCGGCCCGCACCGGGCCCGGCCCCCTCGCCACTGGCCGTGGGCTCCGGCCTGGGCCTGACGGGCATGCGGGAGCGGTTGCGCGAAGTCGGCGGAAGCACCGGCGCGGGGCCGACCAAGGACGGCTGGAAGGTGCGGATGGAGGTCCCGGCATGACGGGGCCCGGCGAGCGGATCAGGGTCCTGATCGCGGACGATCAGCAGGTCGTACGAGGCGGGCTCGTGCTGCTGATCGGCATGCTGGACGGCATCGAGGTGGTGGGCGCGGCCCGCGACGGTGCCGAGGCGGTGGAGCTCACCGAGCGGCTCCGCCCGGACGTGGTGCTGATGGACCTCAACATGCCGGTCCTCGACGGAGTCGCGGCCACGGCGGCCCTCCGGGAAAAGGTGCCGGGCAGCGCCGTACTGGTGCTGACCACCTACGTGGACGACGACTCCGTCTTCCCGGCGCTGCGGGCGGGCGCGCGGGGCTATCTGACCAAGGACGCGGACGACGACGAGGTGGAGACGGCGATCCGGCATGTGCACGCCGGACGCACCTGGCTCGACCCCGTCGTCCAGGCCCGCTTGGTCGCCGCCCTCCAGCCGGGCCAAGCCTCCGCAACGGCCACGCCGCCCCCCGCACCCGGCCCCGCCCGGCGGCGAGCGGACACGCTGCCGGACGGTCTGACCCCACGCGAGGCCGAGGTGCTCACCCTCATCGCCCAGGGCCTGTCCAACGCCGAGATCTGCGCCAGGCTCGTGGTCAGCCAGGCCACCGTGAAGACGCACATCAACCGGATCTTCGCGAAGACCGGCGCGACCGACCGCGCCCAGGCGGTGGGCTACGCCTACCGGAACGACCTGGCCGGCGGCGGCTGAATCCGGCGCCACTCGGCCACGACGGTCCGGTGGAGCAGGGCGCCTGTCGGCGGCTTGGCCGAACCGGCCGGGGTCTCAGCGCGACGTCTGAAAAGCGCCAGCGGAGTCCCGGGTTCTCACCCAGGCTTGTCCACTGTGTCGCCACAGAACCACTTCTCAGCGCGGTCCAGGCGATTCCGTACGGCTGTCCCACCTGAACCGAGAAGGATTCCGTAGCTAGTGAAGGACGAGATGACCAGGCTATCCATCCCAGGCACGGCCGCGCAGGCGGCACTCTTCGACCTGGACGGCACTCTGGTTGCCACCGAGCATCGCAGTCGCGCTGCCTGGACCCGCCTGTTCGAAGCTCATGGGCTCCCTGTCGACGAGGCGTTGCTCGCCGGCTTCGTCGGGCGCCGTGGTGACGAGGCCCTCGCGGAGCATGTGCACCGATTTCCCGGCCGTACCGTCCAGGAGCTCTTCAACGAGGCGCTCGGCTATCTGAACGGGCCGGACAGCCCGCCGGCCTACGCGGTTCCGGGAGCCGAGGCGCTGGTGAGGCGATTGCGTGCGGACGGAGTCCCGATCGCGGTGGTGACCTCCGGTCTGCGGAAGCACGCGGTCGAACTCCTCCAACTCGTCGGGGGCGCGGACCTGTTCGCGGCGATGATCTCGGCTGAGGACGTTCGTCAGGGGAAACCTCACCCTGAGGGCTACCGGTCCGGGTGCGCGGCCCTGGAAGTCGACCCGAACCGGGCGGTCGCCTTCGAGGACGCACCCGCGGGGATCGCGGCGGCCAAGGCGGCCGGACTCACCTGCGTGGGGATCACCACCACACACCCTGCCGCCGCCCTTCGAGCAGCGGACACCGTCGTGTCCGACCTCACCGAGGTCGACTGGCCGTCTCTCGCCGCAGGACCCCTTTCACCGAACGTCGCGTGAGCGGGGGGCACGGTCATGCGAGCACAGCGCCCGGACGCGAGAAGCGGCGGCACTCAGCGCCGATACGACGGCCTGCCGGTCGATGCCCCACCATCGGCGAAGCGGCCATGGCGTCTGCTGATCGTCCTCTTGGCCGCACAGTTCATCGCCAATGTGGACACCGCCATCGCCAATATCGCGGCGCCCTCCATTCAAACCGACCTTCATGCCTCCGGCGGCGAAACCGGTTTGGTGGTCAGTGGTTATGTGGCCACCTACGCGGTTCTGCTGGTGATCGGAGCACGGCTGGGCGCAACCCACGGCCATCGCCGCATCTTCCTCCTGGGCATGGCCGTGTTCACCGCGACGTCCCTCGCCTGCGCCCTGGCGCCCGGCCCGGGCCTATTGATCGCTGCCAGGATCGCCCAAGGCGCCGGGGCCGCGCTGATGGTCCCCCAGGTACTCAGCGGCATCCAGCTGCACTTCGCCGGTGAGCAGCGCCTCAGAGCCCTGGGCTATTACGCCATCGCGTTGTCCGGTGGTGCCGTGGCGGGACAGACCCTGGGCGGTGTGCTCATCGCGGCGGACATCCACGGTACGAGTTGGCGCCCGATCTTCTTGATCAACGTCCCCGCCGGGCTGCTCATCCTCGCCGCTGCCATGCGTTTCATGCCCGGCGATGCCAAGGGTCGGCACACCCGGCCGCTCGACCTCAACCTGCGGGGGATGCTGACGCTTTCCGCAGCCGTCACGCTGCTCATCGTGCCCTTGCTGCTCGGCGCCGAGCGTGGCTGGCCGACGTGGACGTGGGTGTGCCTCGCGGCAAGTGTGCCGGTCCTCGTCGTCTTCCATCTGGGGCAGCGGCGTCTCGCCGCGTCCGGGGGACGGCCGTTGATCGCCGAGGAAGTCATTCGGGAACCGGCCGTGCGCTGGTCCCTTCTGGCACACGGGGTGACCACCATGACCTATTTCGCCTTGCTGTTCGTGCTGGCCAACTACCTCCAGGACGGTCTTGGGAGAGGCCCTGCCTATGCGGGTTTGGCCATGGTCTCGTGGGTCGCCGCGTTCGGACTCGCCGGCCCGCTGCTGGCGCGTCTGCCGGAACGGAACAGGCAGGCAACCCCCCTGGCGGGGTGCGTGATCCTGGCAGTGTCGTATTTCTCGGTGGGGAACTACCTTCTGACCGGCCACAGCACCGGGCCCATGCTGTTCGTGCTGCTGGCAGTGGGCGGCCTCGGACTGGGCATCAGTTCCAACGCCCTCATCGGCCGGATGACTTTCGCACTGCCCAATCGCTACGCCGCCGATCTCTCCGGCGTCATCAGCACCAATGCCCAGCTCTGCGGAGCACTGGGTGTCGCCGCCCTGGGCACCTCCTACCTGCGATTGGCGGAGAGCGCTTCCGCCGGCCAGTCCGCGAAGGCATTCGAGGTCGTCCTCTTCGTGTGCGCGGGGCTGGCATTGCTCGGTGCCGTGGCGGCTCACCAAGGCAGCCGCGCGCGTCCCCCTGGGGACAGGACCCCCATCGATACCTGAGGCACGCACATCCGGTTCGGGGCGGTGGCTCGGGGAAAGGGAGACGACGGCACCGTCCTCACGACCCGGCCAGCCTTGATGGAGGGTGAAGTGGTCAGCAAGCCAGACCGTCGTACGGTTCTCGGCGCCACCGCCGGCGCCGCACTCACCGGGGCGTTCAGCGCCCCCGCCACCGCCGCCTCGTTCGCCGGGACGTCCGGCCACGTCACGGTCCACTCGCCGAATGGCCGGTTGCGGGTAACCGTTCTCACGGCGAACGGGTCTCTCCGGTATCAGGTCGTGCGTGATGGCCGAGTCCTGGTCGCGCCCTCCGGGCTCGGGCTCGACCTGGCCGGCCGGCCATCGCTCACCAGCGGCCTGGTGGTGCAATCCGTCAAGCGCAGGACGGTCAAGGAGTCGTGGCGTCCGGTGTGGGGCCCCGACGCGCTCGTCCGCAACCATGCCAGGGAGTGCGTGCTGCGGACCGTGCAGTCTGCGAGTGGGATACGGCTGGACCTGGTCATCCGGGTCTTCGACGACGGCGTCGGATTCCGCTACCACCTGCCGGCGCAGACCGGGCTCGACACCTACACGGTCACCGCCGAGCGCACCGAGTTCGCGCTGCCGCCGACGGCCACGAGCTGGTCGCTGGCGGCGGGTACCGACTGGAGGGCCGACGAACGGCACTACCGGCGGGCCCAATTGTCCGACGTGGATACCGCGCAGACCCCGCTGACGTTGGCCACGACGGACGGTCAGTACGTCGTCGTGCACGAGGCGGCGCTGATCGACTATCCGAGTATGACCCTCGCCGCCGACCCCACCCGGCCGGGTACGTTCACCAGTGAACTGATCAGCCTTCCCGACGGCACGAAGGCCCGGCTGTCGGGCGAGTTCTCCACCCCGTGGCGCACGCTGACCATCGGCGACCGTCCCGGTGATCTCGCCGAATCGCACCTGATCGAGAACCTGAACGAGCCGTGTGCGCTCGCCGATACGTCATGGATCTCGCCCGGCACATACGTCGGCGTGTGGTGGGAACTGCAGCGGCGCCACACGACCTGGACGGCGGGACCACACCATGGGGCGACGACCGAGCGTGTCAAGCAGTACATCGACTTCGCCAGGGAGGCGGGCGCGAGCAGCGTTCTCGCGGAGGGCTGGAACACCAACGCCGGCGGCCAGTGGACCGGCCAGGATTTCCTGACGCCACAGCCGGACTTCGATCTGCCCGAGGTGCTGCGCTACGCACGGGCCAACGGCATCGGGTTCACCGCTCATAACGAGACCCGCGGCTTCGTCGACTACTACGAGCAGCACCTGGACACGATCTTCGCGCGGTACGCCGAGCTCGGCATCCACTCGGTCAAGACCGGCTATGCCACCAGGTTCGAGCTGGGCGGGGTGAACCGCGGCCACTTCGACCAGGAAGCCGTGCGCCACTATCAGCGGGTCGTCGACACCGCGGCCCGCTACAAGATCATGGTCATCGCGCACGAGGCCATCAAGCCGACCGGACTGGCACGCACGTACCCGAACATGATGACCGGTGAGGGGGTGGCCGGGATGGAGCAGCAGAACTACATGGGGAAGCTCGGGAATCCGCCGGAGCAGGCCACCATCCTGCCGTTCACCCGGTTCATGGGCGGGCCGGCCGACTACACCCCGGGCGTGCTCAACGTGACCTGGGACCCGGCTGGGCTCGGCACCCGCGTGCAGACGACATCGGCCACGCAACTCGCCCTGTACTCACTGTTCTTCAGCCCGCTGCAGATGCTGGCCGACACCCCGGAGAACTACCGCTCCCACCCGGGTTTCGCCTACCTGAAGGACATCCCGGCAAGCTGGGACGAGACCCGGTTCCTGGACTGCGTGATCGGCGACTACACGGTCGCCGCCCGCCGGAAGGGCCACACCTGGTATCTCGGCGCGATCACCGACGAGCAGGACCGGACGCTGCGGGTGCCGCTGCGGTTCCTGGGACCGGGTCGGTACAGAGCCGAGATCTACCGCGATGCCGCTGACACGAGCTGGCACGACAACCCGCTGCCGATCGACGTCCGGACCACAACGGTGCGATCGTCCACTGTGCTCACCCTGCGACTCGTCGCCGGCGGCGGCACCGCGATCCGGTTGCGCCCCGCGCGCTCCTGACGGGCGCAGGCGAACGGGCGGAGAGCACGGACAGGTACCGCGACCCGACCATGGACACGTAGCGCTCTCCGGCCAGGCGCAGCATGAGCCGTGACTTCAAGAGCGGTCGTTCGGACGGAGCCTTCCGGCCCAGAGCAGTGCGTCTTCGGCCTGGGCCGCCAGCTCGGTGACGAGGTCGGCCGCGGAAGGCACATCGGTGATGAGGTCGACGGCCTCGCCCGCCCAGACCGGCAGGGGCGGAATCACCCCTCGTGCCACGTCGTCCTGGTAGTCCTGACGCGCCCGGGAGTCGCCGGCCAGCTCGGCCTCCCGGCCGCGCCATCGGTCGAGATAGGGGTGGCTGAGCGTACGGGCGCTGTACTTCTCGAGAGGCCAGCTCGCGCCACGAGCGATGTCCAGCACGCTGTTGCGTTCGGTGTCCTGTCCGCGTCCTTCGACCAGGGCCTTGCTGATGGAGCGGTCGACCAGGGCCTCGGTCGTGGCCTGGAAGCGGGTGCCGATGAGAGCGCCGGCGGCGCCCAGGGCCAGGGCGGCGGCGACGCCGCGGCCATCGGCGATACCGCCGGCCGCCAGGACCGGTACCGGTGCCGCGAGGTCCGCCACGACCGGCACGAACGGCAGCGTGGACCGGCCGCGACGAGCACCATGGCCACCGCTCTCGGTTCCCTGCGCCACGATGACGTCGGCGCCCACGTCCAGGGCCCGCTCGGCCTCGTCCAGATCGGTGACCTGAACGATCAGAACCGCGCCCGACCGGCGGATCCGGTCGACGAATGGGCTCGGGTCTCCGAAGGACAACATCACCGCCGCGGGATGGAACTCCAGCGCCTGCTCCACCGCGCCGACATCGATCGCCCAGCTCAGAAACCCGACACCCCACGGCTGGTCGGTGCCCTCCGCGACGATCGGCAGCTCCCGCTCCAGCCAAGCCCGGTCCCCGTACGCACCACCCAGCAGACCGAGCCCGCCCGCCCGGGAGACGGCCGCGGCCAGTGCGCCCCCGGCCACACCGCCCATCGGTGCCAGCACGATCGGGTGCCGCAGGCCCAACAACTCCGTCAACTCCGTCGACAACGCCATGCCCCATCATCGCTCCCGTGCCGACGGGCAGGGCACGGGCCGAGGCAACGCCACCGCCGCCGTCGACGCCCTGATCGACGCCCTCCGCGCTTGATCCGGGGGCTCGGTGAAGGACTTGCGTGCCCTACGACCATGAAACGCAAACGGTGCCGGCCGAGAACCGGCCAGCACCGTCGGTGTACGTACTGAATGTGTCCGAGGGGGGACTTGAACCCCCACGCCCGATAAAGGGCACTAGCACCTCAAGCTAGCGCGTCTGCCATTCCGCCACCCGGACCAGGTGTGTCTCCGCGGTCGGCCGCGGCGACATGGACCACGATACCAAGGTTTCGGAGTGCGTTTCACCTGCGTATGCCGGGCGCCCACCCCCGCGCCGACCTGGGGGGACGCCGAGGGTGGGCACGGAGGGTGACTAGTTGGGCATCAGGTGGTAGTCGGGGAAGTTGCCGGGGAGACGCTCGGGGTGTGGGCCCTCGGTGACGGCGCGGATCAGGAGGTCGCCGCCGACGAAGGCGCCGCGCCAGGAGGCGCCGAAGCCGCCGAAGAGTTCGTCGCGGTCGCCGCGGGAGCGGGGCGTGCCGTGGCCGGTCTTGAAGGCGCGGATCTGGGGGGCCAGCCGGGCGTAGGTGGCGGGGTCGTCGCAGGAGAGGGTGGCGACGAGGGCGCCGTTGCTGGCGTTCATGGCGGCGAGCAGTTCGGCCTCGGTGTCGACCAGTACGAGGGTGTCGACCGGACCGAAGGGCTCGGCATGGTGGAGCGGGGAGATGGAGGGCGGGTTGAGGAGGGTGACGGGGGCCGCGTAGGCGGAGAGGTCCTGGCCGGGGAGGAAGTGGCCGTCGGCGAGGTCGCCGCGGTGGAGGGGGACGGCGCCGCGGTCGATGGCCTCGGCGACCTGGTCGGCCAGCTCCTTGGCCTTGGCCGCGTTGATCAGGGGGCCGAAGTCCAGGTCGGGGAGCTGGTCGGAGGGGTGCTCCACGGCCAGGGGGTGGCCCATGCGGATGGCGCGCACCGCCGGGAGGTAGACGGAGAGGAAGGCGTCGAAGGACGAGCGCTGGACGACGAAGCGCGGATAGGCGGTGCAGCGCTGCTTGCCGTAGTCGAAGGTCTTGCGGATCAGCGGGGCGAGGGCGTCCCAGTCGGTGAAGTTCCAGATGCCCCAGGCGTTGAGTCCCTCCTGCTCCAGGATGTGGCGCTTGCCGAGGTCGGCGACGGCGGTGGCGACCCGGGCGCCGGTGTCGCGGCCGCCGACGAAGGAGACGCAGCCGATCTCGGGCGCGCGGACCAGGGCCTCGGAGAGCTCACCGCCGCTGCCGCTGACGAGGGTGACCGGGATGCCCTCGCGGGCGGCGAGCGCGCAGGCGAGGGTGAGGCAGGCCAGCCCGCCGTCGGTGGGGGTCTTGGCGATGACGGCGTTGCCGGCCAGCGCCTGGACGAGCAGGGCGTGGGCGAGGACGCTCATCGGGTAGTTCCAGCTCGCGATGTTGGAGACCGGGCCGGGCAGCGGGGTGCGGCCCTCGGCCATGCGGTCGATCTCGTCGACGTACCAGCGGACGCCGTCGATGGCCCGGTCCACATCGGCCTGGGCCAGCCGCCAGGGCTTGCCGATCTCCCAGACCAGGAGGAGGGCGAGCAGTCCCCGGTGCTCGCAGAGTGCGTCGAGGGTGGCGGACACCCGCGCCCGGCGCTCCGGGAGGGCGATATGGCGCCAGCCGCGGTGCTGGTCGAGGGAGGCGCGTACGGCCTGGTGGGCGATGGTGGCGTCGAGGCGTGGCGGGCCCGCGATCGGGGTGCCGTCGACGGGGGTGGTGGCGGGGAGGGCCCGGCCGTCGCGGTGCCAGGTGCCGTCCCAGAGGTTGAGGACGCGGTCGTCCTGGAACGCCTCGGGGGCGGCGGCCAGGCAGCGCTGCCAGGCGTCGCCCCAGGCGGTTCCGGGCTTGAGGGTGAGGGTGCGGGTGCGGGTGGGTGCCATCGGGGATCTCCGCTCTCGTTGCACAGGCGGGGCGGGATGTGGCGGTCCGTACGGACACCCGTCACGTACACGTCGTGGCTGTGCGTGGCGGGTGGCCGTACGGAGAGGAAGGTGGCGGTACGGAACGACGGTGACCGGTTCGCGGATCGGGTACGGCTCAGCTCACGCGAGGTTGCCGGGTGTTTCGGCCAGCAGGGCCACCACCAGCCCGGCGGTCTCCGTGGGGGTCGCTCCTACGCGCACGCCCGCCGCCTCCAGCGCCGCCTTCTTGGCCGCGGCGGTGCCCGAGGAGCCGGAGACGATGGCGCCCGCGTGGCCCATGGTGCGGCCCTCGGGGGCGGTGAAGCCGGCGATATAGCCGACGACCGGCTTGGTGACGTGGTCGGCGATGTACCGCGCGGCGCGCTCCTCCGCGTCGCCGCCGATCTCCCCGATCATCACGATGAGGTCGGTGTCGGGGTCGGCCTCGAAGGCGGCCAGGGCGTCGATGTGGGTGGTGCCGATGACCGGGTCGCCGCCGATGCCCACGCAGGTGGAGAAGCCGATGTCGCGCAGCTCGTACATCAGTTGGTAGGTGAGGGTGCCGGACTTGGAGACCAGCCCGATCCGGCCCGGTTTGGTGATGTCGGCGGGGATGATGCCGGCGTTGGACTGGCCCGGGGAGATCAGCCCGGGGCAGTTCGGGCCGATGATCCTGGTGGCGCGGGCCCGGGCGTACGTCTGGAAGGCGACCGCGTCATGGACCGGGATGCCCTCGGTGATGACGACGGCGAGCGGGATCCGGGCGTCGGCGGCCTCGGTGACGGCGGCCTCGGCATGGGGCGGCGGGACGAACAGGACGCTCACATCGGCGCCGGTGGCGTCCATGGCCTCGCGTACGGAGCCGAAGACGGGCACCGTACGGCCGCCGATGTCGACCCGGGTCCCGGCCTTGCGCGGATTGACGCCACCGACGACATCGGTGCCCGCGGCGAGCATCCGCCGGGTGTGCTTCATGCCTTCCGCGCCCGTCATGCCCTGGACGATGACCTTGCTGTCCTTGGTGAGGAAGATGGCCATGATGTGCGCCCCCTACGCGGCGAGTTCGGCGGCGCGTGCGGCGGCGCCGTCCATGGTGTCGGCCTGGTGGACGAGTGGATGAGCCAATTGACCAAGGATGGCCCGGCCACGTGCGGCGTTGTTGCCGTCGAGCCGGACGACCAGCGGCTTGGTGAGGGGGACGGTGTCCAGGGCGCGCACGATGCCGTCGGCCACCGCGTCGCAGGCGGTGATGCCGCCGAAGACGTTGACCAGGACGGAGCGCACCTCCGGGTCGTCGAGGACGAGGGACAGCCCGTCGGCCATCACCTGCGCCGAGGCGCCGCCGCCGATGTCGAGGAAGTCGGCGGGGCGGGCGCCGCAGCCCGCGACGACGTCCAGGGTGGACATCACCAGGCCCGCGCCGTTGCCGATGACGCCCACCTGGCCGTCCAGTTTGACGTAGCCGAGCCCGGCGGCCGCGGCGCGGGCCTCCAGCGGGTCCCGGGCGCGGTCGCCGAAGTCGTCCCATGACGGCTGCCGGAAGCGGGCGTTGTCGTCCAGGGTGACCTTTCCGTCCAGGGCCACGATCGCGCCGTCCCGGGTCACCACCAGCGGGTTGATCTCGACCAGGAGGGCGTCGTGCGCGGTCAGGACGGTCCACAGCCGGCGGATGGTCCCGGCCGTCTCCGGCGGCAGTCCCCCGGCGACGGCGATCTCGGCGGCCTTCGCCTCGGTCACCCCCTCGGCCGGATCGATCGCGATCCGGGCCACCGCCTCGGGGCGGCGCGCCGCGATCTCCTCGATCTCCATACCGCCCTCGGCGGAGGCGATGGCCGCAAAGCGGCCCGCGGCCCGGTCCAAGGTGAAGCCGAGGTACATCTCCCGTTCCACCTCGACCGGTTCGGCGACCATCACCCGGTGGACGGTGTGGCCCTTGATGTCCATGCCGAGGATCCGGTGTGCGGTCCGCTCGGCCGCCGCCGGGTCGTCGGCGAGCTTCACCCCGCCCGCCTTGCCCCGGCCGCCGGTTTTCACCTGGGCCTTGATGACGACGCGGCCGCCGAGCCGCTCGGCGGCGGCGCGGGCGGCTTCGGCCGTGTCCACGACCTCGGCTCGCGGCACCAACACGCCGTTTTCTTGGAGGAGTTCCCGTGCCTGGTGTTCGTACAGGTCCATTGCCAGCTCCCTGATGACCGGTCAACAGCGCTTGATCCAGCGCTGGATCGAACGAGTGGCGCACGCCCCCTGGACATCGCTCGGCCGATGGTGGGATAACAAAGTTCATACAGGATAACGTCGACTGTATGCAATCCACCGATCCATCCGCGAGGCAAGCACCGACCCCTACGAAGGGACGCGATTCGCCATGCCCGACGACAGCCAGGACGTCATCTCCGGCGGGCACTTGGTCGCCAAAGCACTCAAGGCAGAGGGCGTCGAGGTCATCTACACCCTCTGCGGCGGCCACATCATCGACATCTACGACGGCTGCGTCGACGAGGGCATCGATGTCATCGACGTACGCCATGAACAGGTCGCCGCCCACGCCGCCGACGGCTACGCCCGGATCACCGGCAAGCCCGGCTGCGCCGTCGTCACCGCCGGTCCCGGCACCACCGACGCGGTCACCGGCGTCGCCAACGCCTTCCGCGCCGAGTCACCCATGCTGCTCATCGGCGGCCAGGGCGCCCACAACCAGCACAAGATGGGATCCCTCCAGGACCTTCCGCACGTCGACATGATGGCGCCGATCACCAAGTTCGCCGCCACCGTTCCGGACACCGCCCGCGCCGCCGACATGGTCTCCATGGCCTTCCGCGAGTGCTTCCACGGCGCCCCCGGGCCCTCCTTCCTGGAGATCCCGCGCGATGTGCTGGACGCCAAGGTGCCGGTGGAGGCGGCTCGCGTCCCCCAGGCCGGGCACTACCGGGCCTCCACCCGCAGTGCCGGCGACCCCGAGTCCGTCCAGAAGCTGGCCGATCTGCTGGTCCAGGCCGAGAAGCCCGCGATCCTGCTGGGCAGCCAGGTGTGGACCACCCGCGCCACCGACGCGGCCATCGAGTTGGTACGCACGCTCAATGTGCCCGCGTACATGAACGGCGCGGGGCGCGGCACACTGCCGCCCGGCGATCCGCACCACTTCCAGCTCTCCCGCCGCTACGCCTTCTCCAACGCCGACCTCATCGTCATCGTCGGCACGCCCTTCGACTTCCGGATGGGCTACGGCAAGCGGCTCTCCCCCGACGCCACCGTGGTCCAGATCGACCTCGACTACCGCACCGTCGGCAAGAACCGGGACATCGACCTCGGCATCGTGGGCGACGCGGGGCTCGTGCTCTCGGCCGTCACCCAGGCCGCCTCGGGCCGCATCAATGGAGGGGCGGGCAAGCGCAAGGAGTGGCTGGACGAGCTGCGCGCCGCCGAGCAGAAGGCGATCGAGAAGCGGCTGCCCAACCTCCGGTCCGACGCCTCCCCCATCCATCCCTACCGCCTGGTCAGCGAGATCAACGACTTCCTCACCGAGGACTCGATCTACATCGGCGACGGCGGCGACATCGTCACCTTCTCCGGTCAGGTCGTCCAGCCCAAGTCGCCCGGCCACTGGATGGACCCGGGGCCGCTGGGGACGCTCGGCGTCGGTGTCCCGTTCGTGATGGCCGCCAAGCAGGCCCGCCCCGACAAGGAGGTGGTGGCGCTCTTCGGCGACGGCGCGTTCTCCCTGACCGGCTGGGACTTCGAGACGCTGGTCCGCTTCGACCTGCCGTTCGTCGGCATCGTCGGCAACAACTCCTCGATGAACCAGATCCGTTACGGCCAGAAGGCCAAGTACGGCGAGGAGCGCGAGCGGATCGGCAACACTCTCGGCGATGTGCCCTACGACCAGTTCGCGCGCATGCTCGGCGGTTACGGCGAGGAGGTCCGCGACCCGGCGGACATCGGCCCGGCGCTGCGGCGCGCCCGGGAGTCCGGCAAGCCGTCGCTGATCAACGTCTGGGTGGACCCGGACGCGTACGCCCCCGGAACCATGAACCAGACCATGTACAAGTAGGGAGCCGCCACCATGTCCCAGGCTCTTGAGGCCAATCAAGCTCTGACGGGCATCCGCGTCCTCGACATGACGCATGTGCAGTCCGGTCCCTCCGCCACCCAGTTGCTCGCCTGGCTCGGCGCGGATGTGATCAAGCTGGAGAACACCACCGGGGACATCACCCGCAAGCAGTTGCGGGACCTCCCCGACGTGGACTCGCTCTACTTCACGATGCTCAACTGCAACAAGCGGAGCATCACCCTCAACACCAAGTCCGAGCGCGGCAAGGAGATCCTGACCGAGCTGATCCGCCGCAGCGATGTGCTGGTGGAGAACTTCGGTCCGGGCGCCGTGGACCGCATGGGGTTCTCCTGGGAGCGCATCCAGGAGATCAATCCGCGGCTGGTCTATGCCTCGATCAAGGGGTTCGGCGAGGGCCCGTACACCAAGTTCAAGGCGTACGAGGTGGTCGCGCAGGCCATGGGCGGGTCGATGTCCACGACCGGCTTCGAGGACGGCCCGCCGCTGGCGACCGGCGCCCAGATCGGCGACTCCGGCACCGGGGTGCACTGCGTGGCGGGCATCCTCGCCGCGCTCTACCAGCGCACCCACACCGGTCGCGGCCAGCGGGTCAATGTGGCGATGCAGCACGCGGTGCTCAACCTGTGCCGGGTCAAGCTGCGCGACCAGCAGCGGCTGACGCACGGTCCGCTCGCCGAGTACCCGAATGAGGACTTCGGCGACGAGGTGCCGCGCAGTGGCAACGCCAGCGGTGGCGGCCAGCCCGGCTGGGCGGTCAAATGCGCGCCCGGCGGGCCCAACGACTACGTCTACGTCATCGTGCAGCCGGTCGGCTGGGAGCCCATCACCCGGCTCATCGGCCGCCCCGAGCTGGCCGAGGACCCGGAGTGGGCCGCGCCCGAGGCGCGGCTGCCGAAGCTGGCCAAGATGTTCCAGCTGATCGAGGAGTGGTCCAGCACCCTGCCCAAGTGGGAGGTGCTGGAGCAGCTCACGGCCCACAACATCCCGTGCGGGCCGATCCTGTCCACCAAGGAGATCGTCGAGGACGCCTCGCTCGCGGCCAACGAGATGATCGTCGAGGTCGACCACCCCGAGCGCGGCTCCTTCACCACGGTCGGCTCCCCGCTGAAGCTCTCCGACTCCCCGGTCCAGGTCGAGCGCTCCCCGCTGCTGGGTGAGCACAACGAAGAGGTGTACGTCGGGGAGCTGGGACTCGGCGACGAGGAAGTGCGGCTGCTCAAAACGAACGGAGTGATCTGACGGTGACGTATGACAACGATGCCGTGCGCGCGGTGCTGGACGCCGCCCGCGCCGAGGGGCGCACGGCGCTGACCGCTCCCGAAGGGAAGCGGATCACCGATGCCTATGGCATCCCGACCCCGGCCGAGGGGCTGGCGGAGACCGTCGACGAGGCGGTGGCGCTGGCCGACCGGATCGGCTTCCCGGTCGTCCTCAAGATCGTGTCCCCGGACATCCTGCACAAGACCGACGCGGGCGGGGTCCGGGTGGGGCTGGCCTCCTGCGCCGAGGTGCGGGGCGCGTTCACCGCGATCGTCGACAACGCCCGCTCCTACGACCCCAAGGCCCGGATCCAGGGCGTCCAGGTGCAGCAGATGATCCCGGACGGCGGGCAGGAGGTCATCGTCGGCGCGGTCACCGATCCCACCTTCGGCAAGGTCGTGGCGTTCGGCCTCGGCGGGGTGCTGGTGGAGGTGCTCAAGGACATCACCTTCCGGCTGGCCCCGGCGACCGAGGACGAGGCGCTGTCGATGCTGGACGGGATCCGCGCCGCCGAGGTGCTGCGCGGGGTGCGCGGCGGCCAGGCGGTGGACCGCGGGGCGCTCGCCGATCTGATCGTGCGGGTCTCCCGGCTGGTGGCGGACTTCCCGGAGATCACGGAGGTCGATCTCAACCCCGTGTTCGCCACCGCGAGCGGGGTGCTCGCCGCCGATGTGCGGCTGCTGATCGGGGACCCCGCCCCGCAGGAGCGCCGCCGCTACTCGCGCGAGGAGATCCTGAGCGCGATGCGCCGGCTGATGCAGCCGCGCTCGGTGGCGGTGGTGGGCGCCTCCAACGAGCAGGGCAAGATCGGCAATTCGGTGATGCGCAACCTCATCGACGGCGGCTTCCCCGGGGAGATCCACCCGGTGAACCCCAAGGCCGACGACATCCTGGGCCGCAAGGCGTACAAGAGCGTCACGGACGTCCCCGGCGAGGTGGATGTGGCGGTCTTCGCGATCCCCGCGAAGTTCGTGCCCGCCGCGCTGGAGGAGGTCGGCCGCAAGGGCATCCCGAACGCCGTGCTGATCCCGTCCGGCTTCGCCGAGACCGGTGAACACGAGCTGCAGCGGCGGATCGTGGAGATCGCCGAGGAGTACGGGGTGCGGGTGCTGGGGCCCAACATCTACGGCTACTACTCCACCTGGCAGGACCTGTGCGCCACCTTCTGCACCCCGTACGACGTCAAGGGGCCGGTGGCGCTCACCTCGCAGTCCGGTGGCATCGGGATGGCGATCCTCGGCTTCGCCCGGACGACCAAGACCGGTGTCTCGGCGATCGTCGGCCTCGGCAACAAGTCGGATGTGGACGAGGACGATCTGCTCACCTGGTTCGCTGAGGACGACCGCACCCAGTGCATCGCGATGCATCTGGAGGACCTCAAGGACGGCCGGGCCTTCGTGGAGGCGGCGCGGGCCACGGTGCCCAGGAAGCCCGTGGTGGTGCTCAAGGCGGGCCGTACGGCGGCGGGCGCCAGGGCGGCCGGCTCCCACACCGGCGCGCTGGCCGGGGACGACGCGGTCTACGACGACATCCTGCGGCAGGCCGGGGTGATCCGGGCGCCGGGCCTCAACGAAATGCTGGAGTACGCGCGGGCGCTGCCCGTGCTGCCCACGCCACAGGGTGACAACGTCGTCATCATCACCGGCGCCGGGGGCTCGGGGGTGCTGCTGTCGGACGCGATCGTCGACAACGGGCTGTCGCTGATGGAGATCCCGGACGACCTGGACGCCGCGTTCCGCCGCTTCATTCCGCCGTTCGGCGCGGCCGGGAACCCGGTGGACATCACCGGCGGCGAACCGCCGTCCACCTACGAGGCGACCATCCGGCTGGGCCTGGAGGATCCGCGGATCCACTCGCTGGTCCTGGGCTACTGGCACACCATCGTCACCCCGCCGATGGTGTTCGCCGAGCTGACCGCGCGGGTCGTCGAGGAGTTCCGCGCCCGGGGCATCGCCAAACCGGTGGTGGCCTCGCTCGCGGGCGACACCGAGGTCGAGGAGGCGTGCGCCTACCTCTTCGAGCGCGGGGTCGTGGCTTATCCGTACACCACCGAGAAGCCGGTGGCCGTCCTGGGAGCCAAGTACCGCTGGGCCAGGTCAGCGGGGCTGCTCACGTAAGCCACCACGTTTCCCGGAGCACGAAGAGTTTGGACAGGGGGCGCTGGCCGGGTTCCTTCGAAGCCAAGGGGACGACATGAGCACAGCAGAACGACCGGAGGGGGCCCTCCCCTTCCGTGAAGTGCAGGACAGCAAGGGACGCACGTATCGCATCGGTGAGACGGACCGCGACATCCTGGGCCACAGCCGGAAGCTGATGGTCTATCTGCCGTGGATCGCGATGATGGCCATCAGCGTGTCCGAGTACGCGTACGGCTCGGCCGAGGACACGCTCTCGGAGGCGCACGGCTGGACCCAGAGCAACACCTTCTGGATCCTGAGCGTCTGGGTGTTCTTCCAGGCGGGGATCGCCTTCCCGGCCGGGTGGCTGCGGGAGAAGGGGATCCTGACCGCCCGCGCGGCGATGTTCCTGGGGTCGGGGCTGTGTCTGATCGGGTTCGTGGCCCTCGCCCACCTGGACAACGTTTTCGCCGCCATCGTCGGATTCGGCGTCATCGGCGGGCTCGGCTCCGGATTCGTCTATGCCACCTGCATCAACATGGTGGGCAAATGGTTCCCGGAGCGGCGCGGGGCGAAGACGGGGTTCGTCAACGGAGGGTTCGCCTACGGCGCGCTGCCGTTCATCTTCATCTTCAACTACTGGTTCGACACGGGTAACTTCGACGAGGTCCTGGACCTCATCGGGGTCTATGTGCTGATCGCCGTGGCGATCTGCGCCTGGTTCTTCAAGGACCCGCCGAAGAACTGGTGGCCCGCCGACATCGACCCGCTGAGCTACAGCGGCAACGCCAAGAGCGCGGCGAGTCTGGCGAAGAACCCGCCGGCATCGCGGCAGTACACGCCCAAGGAGGCCATCAGGACCGGGATGCTGCCGCTGATGTGGGTGTCCCTGGTGCTCACTGCCGGGGTGTCCATCTTCGGCATCTCCTTCCAGGTCGACTACGCCAAGGAGGTGGGCTTCGGCCCGCTGGTGGCGGCCTCGTCCATGGGCATCATGTCCGTCGTCAACGGTGTCGGACGCGGCGTGGTCGGCTGGCTCTCGGACCTGTGGGGACGGAAGACGACCCTGGTGTTCGTCATCGTGGTGCTGGGCCTCGCCCAGTTCGGGGTGATCTGGGCCGGCAATATCCACAACGAGGTGCTGTTCCTCTTCTTCGCCTTCCTCTCCGGATTCGGCGGCGGCGCCTTCTACCCGATGTTCGCGGCGCTGACCCCGGACTACTTCGGGGAGAACTACAACGCCACCAACTACGGCCTGGTGTACAGCGGAAAGCTGGTCAGCGGGCTGTTCGGCGGGGGCCTCGGCTCGATGGTGGTGGACTCCTGGGGCTACGACGGCGCGTACGCGCTCGCCGGAGGCATCTCCATGCTGGCCGCCGCGGTGGCCCTGCTGCTGCGGCAACCAGGTCGGCCACGGGTCCGGGGCATCGCCCCGAACCCGCAGCCGATCAGCCGCGAGGCCGTCTAGCTCCGCCCCGAGGGGCCCTCGCTCAGCCCCGTCCGCCGCACCGCAGTGACCGCAGATAGCGGGCGGAGCGGCGGGCGGTGGTGAGCGAATCGGCGGGCTGGTCGTGCTCCACGATCCAGTGGTGGTCGCGGCGGCCGCCATGGGTCCTGCCGACCGCGGTCAGGAAGCGGCGGTAGTCGATGTCACCGTCACCGACGTCCACCATCCGGTAGCCGTCGGTGGCGGTTTCGTCGTGTTCCCCGTCCTTGACGTGGAAGAGCGGATAGCGGTGCGGGGCGCGCAGGACGTAGTCGAGCGGCTCGAAGGGCGCCGGGGAGCCGTCCACCTTCTTGCCGAAGCGGTACTGGGCCACATACGCCCAGTAGATGTCCATCTCCAGATGGACCAGCTCGGGGTCGGTCTCGGCGAGCAGCACGTCGTAGAGGCGGACGTCCGGCCGGTCGGTGGCGAAGGAGAACTCCTCGGCGTGATTGTGCTGGTAGAACTTCATCCCGCGCGCCTTGGCCGCCGCGCCGTAGGTGTTGAACTCCTCCGCACAGCGCTTCCAGCCGTCGACCGTGGAGCCGTAGCGCCAGGGCCCGGAGGCGGTGCCCACATGCGGCAGGCCCAGCGCCTCTGCGTCGTCCAGCACCTGGGTGAGGTTGGTGGCGAAGCTGTACGCCTTCGGGTCGTCGGAGTAGTAGCCGACGTGGCTGCCGATACCGCGCAGCCCGTGGTCCCGCATCAGCCGCGTGAGCTGCTTGAGGGTGATGTCGCCCGTGCCCTGGGTGTATCCGGCGAACTCCACCTGGTCGTAGCCGTACCGGGCCAGCTCCTTGAAGACCTGGGCGAAGCCGATGGACTGCACCTGGTCGCGGAGGGTGTAGAGCTGGATGCCGAGATGGCCGCGGGGCACCAGCGGGCCGCCCCGGCCCTTCTGGGCCGAGGTGTCGCTCTGGGCCGAGGTGCCGGTCTGGGCGGCGGTGGCGGTGGCCGTGCCGACCAGGGTGGCGGCCGTGGCACCCGCGGCGACGCCGAGAAATCTGCGGCGGCGGAGCGTCTCGGCGAGTTCGGGGTGTTCCTGAGCCCTCTTCACGGGGTGTCTCCTTCTGTTGCGTTCGTCAGGCCGGCGAGGCGGAGGAGCAGGGTTTTGACGTCGGTGGCGGCCACCTGGCCGCTCACCGCGCCCGGCTGGGAGCAGAGGAGGACGGGCCCGTCCTCCTCGCGGTCCGGCAAGCGGCCATGGCTGCCGCGCACCGGGGACGGATCGAGCGGGACGACGGCCATGCGGTAGCGCATCCCGGTCTTCTTGCGGGCCAGCGCGGTGGCGGCCCGCACCCGCACATAGGGGTCCTTGGGGTCCATGAACAGCTCGGCCGGGTCATAGCCGGGCTTGCGGTGGATCTCCACGAGCTGGGCGAAGTCGGGGGCGCGGGCGTCGTCGAGCCAGTAGTAGTACGTGAACCAGGCGTCCGGCGCGGCCACCGCGACCAGCTCCCCGGAGCGGGGATGGTCCAGGCCGTGGGCCTTCTTCCCTTCGTCGTCGAGGAGTTCGGCGATCCCGGGCAGACCGGCCAGGGCGGCGCGGGTGGCGTCCAGGTCCTCGGCGCGGCGCACATACACATGGGCGAGCTGGTGGTCGGCGACCGCGAAGGCCCTGGAGGCGCCGGGGTCCAGATACTCCATGCCGTCCTGGGTGTGCACCTCCAGCAGCCCGGCGCGGCGCAGCGCCCGGTTGATGTCCACGGGCCGCGAGACCCGGGTGATGCCGTACTCGGACAGCGCCACGACGGTACGGCCGCGGGCGGTGGCATCGTCGAGCAGCGGGCCGAGGGCGGTGTCGAGTTCGGTGGCGGCGGTGTGGGAGCGGGGGTCGTCGGGGCCGTACCGCTGGAGGTCGTAGTCCAGGTGCGGAAGGTAGGTCAGCACCAGATCGGTGGGGCTGGTCCGCAGGATGTGGCGGGTGGCGTCGATGATCCACTGCGAGGAGACCAGATCGGCGCCGGGCCCCCAGAAGTGGAAGAGCGGGAAGGTGCCGAGCTCCGCGGTGAGTTCGTCGTGCAGCGCGGGGGGCCGGGTATAGCAGTCCGGCTCCTTGCGGCCGTCGGCGTAGTAGACGGGGCGCGGGGTGACGGTGATGTCGGTGTCCGAGCCCATCGCGTACCACCAGCAGATGTTGGCCACCGTGTAGCCGGGGTGGGCGCGGCGGGCGGCGTCCCACAGCTTGTCGCCGCCTACTAGGCCGTTGTGCTGCCGCCACAGCAGCACCTCGCCCATCTCGCGGAAGTACCAGCCGTTGCCGACGATGCCGTGTTCGGCGGGGGTGGTGCCGGTGAGGAACGTCGACTGGGCGGCGCAGGTGACGGCGGGCAGCACGGTGCCCAGCGCGGCGCGGGAGCCGGAGCGGGCCAGGGCCTTGAGGCGCGGCATATGGTCCAGCAGCCGTGGAGTGAGGCCGACGACGTCGAGGACGAGGAGGGGGGTCGGGCCGCCGGTCCCGGCGCTCGTGTCGCGCACGTCGCTCATGGCAGCTCCTTGAGGCCGAGGTCGGTCAACAGGTCACGGGCGAGGGCGAGTTCGGCGGCGATGCCGTCGGCGAGCCGGTCGCGGGTGCGGGGGCGCAGCTCGGGCGGGAGCGCCTGCCAGGTGTAGGTCTCCACTTCGAGGTGGCGGGTCAGCGGGGCGGGCCCGCCGACGAGCCGGGCGAGGGCGTCGGCCAGCACCGGGAGGGTGGAGGTGAGCGGGGGCTCGGGCGGGGCGTGCAGCGGCACATGGAAATGGGACCGCCAGGGCGCGGTGTCGCCGAGCCCGCCCGCGAGCGCTTCGTCGAGGTCGTCGGTGCCGTGGACGCCGCCCTCGGGGGCCCGGGTGCGGGTCTGGTGGAGGAAGCGGGGCTCGGCGAAGGCCGCGAGGGCCTCCCGCACCCCGGGCTGCCCCGGGTCCTCGGCGTGCAGCGCGGCGGAGAGCTGCGCCTTGACGACCGGGACCCCGGCGGCGGTGAGCGCGTCGACGGCCGCGTGCGGGTCCTCGAACTGCGTCGCCAGATGGCAGGTGTCCAGGCAGACGCCGATACGGTCCAGGGGTGGGCCGCCGGGTGCGGTGAGCGCCTCGATGGCCTGCGCGGTCGTCTCGACGGTGCAGCCGGGCTCGGGCTCCAGGCCGATGCGGACGGAGCGGCCGGTGAGCTCCTGGATGGCGTCGAGCCGCTGGGCGAGGGTGGTGAGGTGGCGGCGGGCGGCGCGGGCCCGTTCGGTGTCGAAGGGGGTGCGCCAGGCCAGCGGCAGGGTGGAGACGGAGCCGTCGGCGATGTCGTCGGGGAGCAGCGCGGCCAGCAGCCGGGCCAGATGGGTGGTGTGCTCCAGCCGCTCCGGATCGGTCCAGTCGGGCTTGTAGACCCGGTACTTGACCTCCTGGGCGCCGAACCCCTCGTACGGGAAGCCGTTGAGGGTGACCACTTCCAGGCCGCGGGTGTCCAGCGCGGTGCGCAGCTTGCGGAGTTCCGCGGGGTCGGCGCTCAGGGTGCGGGCGGCGTCGCGGGCCAGCCACAGGCCGATGCCGAGCCGGTCGCGGCCCAGGCGGCGGCGCACCGGTTCGCAGTACAGCCGGAGCTGCTCCACGACGCCGTCGAGGTCTTCGGCGGGGTGGACGTTGGTGCAGTAGGCGAGGTGGACGGTGGAGCCGTCGGGGTGGCGGAAGCGCATGGTGTCCTCCTCACCGTTCCGTCGGCGCGGCGGCCGGGGCGCCGCCGCCGCGCAGGATGGAGTTGCCCTCGTGGGTGGCGGTGACCTCGGTCTCCTCGCTGTCGAGGTCGAGGTCGAGGCGGCCGCTGAGCCCGTAGAACGCGACCGGGTTGCGCCACAGCACCTGGTCGACGTCGTCCTCGCCGAAGCCCTCGGCGCGCATCAGGTCGCCGACCTTGCGGGTCTTGAGTGGATCGCTCCTCCCCCAGTCGGCGGCGGAGTTGACCAGGACCCGCTCGGGCCCGTACTCGCGCAGGATCGCGACCATCCGCTCCTCGTCCATCTTGGTGTCGGGGTAGACCGAGAAGCCCAGCCAGCAGCCGCTGTCCTTGGCCTCCTTGACGGTGGTCTCGTTGAGGTGGTCGACCAGGACGCGGTCCATGGGCAGCGCGGACTCACCTACGACGTCGAGGGTGCGGCGCAGTCCGGCCAGCTTGTCGCGGTGCGGGGTGTGCACCAGGGCGGGCAGGCCGTGGTCGGCCGCGAGCTGAAGCTGGGCGGCGAGGGCGGTGTCCTCGGCCGGGGTCATCGAGTCGTAGCCGATCTCGCCCACGGCCACGACGCCGTCCTTGACGAGATAACGCGGCAGCTCGTCCAGGACGGGGGCGCAGCGCGGGTCGTTGGCCTCCTTGGGGTTGAGCGCGAGGGTGCAGTGGTGGGCGATGCCGTGCTGGGCGGCCCGGAACGGCTCCCAGCCGAGGAGGGAGTCGAAGTAGTCGTAGAAGCTGGCGGGCGAGGTGCGCGGCTGTCCGAGCCAGAAGGACGGCTCGACGACGGCGCGCACCCCCGCGGCGTACATGGCCTCGTAGTCGTCGGTGGTGCGGGAGGTCATATGGATGTGCGGGTCGAAGATGCGCATCAGGACTCCTCGCGGGTCAGGGCGCGGGTGGGGGCCGTCGCGGCTGTCGGGGCCGTCGCGGCTGTCGGGGCCGTCGCGGCTGTTGGGGACGTCAGGGCCAGTACGCGGTCGAGATCGGCGGGCACGGGGCGGCCGGCGGCGGTGCGCTCGCGGGCGTAGTCGGTGAGCATGCGGGCCAGCTCGGCGTCCCCGCGCGCCCGGCGCTCCCATTCGGCGACGGCGGTGAGCGGAACGCCGGTGAACAGGCACTTGAGCACGGCCTGCCGCCAACTGTGCGGCGAGAGGTGGCGGGCGGCGTACGGGCCGACGGCGGCGGCCACGAGCCGGGTGTCGTTGGCCCGCAGGGCGTCCTCGACGAGCGGGACGGCGTCCGAGGCGTCGAGACGGAGATGCGGCAGCGCGAGAAGCACGGCGCGGCGCTCGGCACCGGTGCCCCGCGCGTACAGCCTCGCGGCGGTCGGCGCGTCCGCGTCGGCGGCGTGGAGGATCAGGATGCGGGCGGCGTCGGGGAGGTCGTGGGGAGTCGGGTCGTGGGGGGTGGGGTCGCCGGGGGCGGGTTGGGCGCTCCGGACGTGGCGGCCCGCGGAGGCGAAGTCCAGCTCCCAGCGGGCGGGGCCGGAATCGCCCGCCTGGGGCCCGGCTTTCGCCGCCTCCGTCAGGGCCCGGTCCAGCCAGGCGCGCCCTGCCTCGTCCAGCCGCCGCTCCACGGCGGCGCGCAGCTCGGTCGGGGTCAGCATCGGACGCCTCCCTCGATCGCGGCCCGTTCGGCGTCCTGGAGGAAGCGCAGGGAGGTGCGGGCCAGTTCGGGTCCGGCGTGGGAGTGGCGGGGCAGCTCGACGCCGACGAGCCCCCGGTACCCCGTGGCGCGCAGCGCCTCCAGGACCGGCGGGAAGTCGATCTCCCCCTCGCCGAACGGCAGATGCTCGTGCACCCCGCGCCGCATGTCCTCGATCTGCACATGCCGCACCCAGGGCGCCGCCGCACGCACGCACTCGGCGGGCGGGTCGGCCTCCAGGCACTGGCAGTGGCCGATGTCGAGGGTGAGGCCGAGGGCGGCCGGATCGCCGAGCGCCGTACGCAGCCGGTGGAATCCGGCGAGGTCGGCGAGGAGATGCCCCGGTTCCGGCTCGATCGCGAGGGCCACGCCCGCTGCCTCGGCGGCGACGACCACCGGCCCGAGGGCGTCCGCGAGCCGCCGCCACGCCGTCTGTTCGGACTCGCCGGGCGGCAGCACCCCGCTGAAGCAGTGCACGGCCGGCGCCCCGAGGTCGGCCGCCACCCGCACCGCCCGCAGCAGCAGATCGACACGGGCGCCACGGGCCTCGGGGTCCGGGTCGAGCAGGGTGGGGTGGTGCTTGCGCCGGGCGTCGAGAACGTACCGGGCGCCGGTCTCGATCGCGACGCCGAGGCCGAGCCGCTCGAGGTCCCGGGCGACGCGGCGGGCGCGGGAGGCGAGGTCGGGGGCGAGCGGGTCGAGATGCATATGGTCGAGGGTCAGCGAGACGCCGTCGTAGCCGAGGTCGGCGAGCAGGGCGAGGGCGTCGGTCAGGCGGAGGTCGGTCAGACCGTTGGTGCCGTAGGCGAAGCGCAGGGATTCCGGGTTGCGGCGGCTCATGTCGCGCTGACCTTTCTCGACAGCCGTCGGGCGACGGGCATCAGCGCGAGCAACCCCGCCGCCGTCCGGTGCGCCCCGGCGCGGGAGGCGAGCACGGCCTGAAGCGGGATCATCGCGCGGATGCCGCTGCCGACGGCACGCTGGAGGAAGTACGGGGAGGGGTTGAGCGCGGCATGCGCCAACGGCCGGGCGACCGTGGCCACATAACCCCCGGCGAGCACGACCCCGGCGACAGCCGCGAAGCGGCTCGTTGGCCGCGTACGGCCGGTCGCTGTGGCCGCGCCCACCGTGGCCGCTGCCGCGGGCACGACGATGCTCCGGGGCAACGCGGCCCCGGCACGGCCACCCGCGAGGCCGACCCTGGCGACGGCCGCAATGCGGCTGACCGGACGCGTACGCTCGGCCGCCGCGCCGCGCGAGGCGATGGTCCCGATGTTCCGGGTCCGCGCGGCTCCGGCACGCGCGCTGCCCGGCGGACCGCCACGGCCGGTGGCGGCCGTAGCCGCCGCCACGAGTCGCCTCAACGGACCACCACTCCGTGCCCCTCCGCCCTTGCCCCGCCTGTGGGCAAGCCCCTGGGTAGCGGCGGCCCGGGCGCCCTGGACGACGGCCGGGGCGGCCGCCGCCCGGACGGCCAGGACGGGCACGGTGGCCCTGGGCGGCGCGGCAGCTCGGACCGTGGCCGCCGCCTGCCGCACCGCCGCGCTCCGGCTCCGCATGCCGGCAAGCCCCCTGCCACCGGCCCCACCGACGGCCGGGCCGCGCCCCGACGCGGACACGCCACCCAGCGCCGCGCCAGCGGCAGGGATACGGCTCATCTGTGCGACGGCGCGCCGAAGGATCCGCCGCCCACGGGGGCGGTTGCCCTGG
This sequence comes from Streptomyces sp. NEAU-YJ-81, assembly GCF_017592595.1. Lineage (NCBI taxonomy): Bacteria > Bacillati > Actinomycetota > Actinomycetes > Kitasatosporales > Streptomycetaceae > Streptomyces > Streptomyces sp. NEAU-YJ-81. The sequence goes on from NZ_JAGFNO010000009.1 coordinate 51,071, forward strand.
TCCGAAGAAGCGTGCAGCCCCGCGCGGGAGAGCTCTCTGGCCACGGCGGCAACGGCACCACCGGTGATCTGGTCGCCCCCTGGCGCGCCGCGCCGACGGGACGCGGTGCCCCGGTAAATGGCCTCAACTGCCGCGGGGGCGCGTCGAGGGCCTCGCCGACCGCCTGGCGGGCTGTCCCGGCCCGTCGTCGCACGGGCAGCCATGGCGGCGTCGGACGCGCCGCGCCGGTTCGGCGCGGTGGCCGCTTCGGCGGGCGTGGCCACCGCGGGGCTGCCCGTTTCGAGGCCGCGACCCGGTGTCCGACCGGTCACGGTGGCGGGGCGGGTCGGGCGTCTGGTGGCGGCCCAGGCTATTGCCGTGCCCGCCACGAGGGCCCCGAGAGGCGCCGCTGAGGAGCCGCCGACGGCCTCCCGGCGGGAGACCGTGGTCACCGCGAGGGTGTGGGCGCCCAGGAGGGCGGCCGGGGGCAGGGCGGAGCGCAGGGCGGCGGGGGCGGAGGCGGAGGCGCCGAGGAGGAGGTCCAGGGCGCGGGCGGCGGCCATGGCGGGCGGGCCCGCGGGGGTGTTCTTCAGCCCCAGGTCGTACGCCCACACCGTGCCCGCCAGGGCCGCCGCCGTGGCGAGGGCCGGGCGGCCCGCGGCGGCGGCGCAGAGCAGCCCGGCGGCGGTCAGCCCGGTCGCGGCGGTCAGCGCGGCGCCCGGGGCGATACGGCCCGACGGCAGCGGGCGGCCGGGGCGTTCCACGGCGTCGATGTCCCGGTCCGCCCAGTCGTTGAGCGCCATGCCCGCCTCGTACAGGCACAGCGACGCGCAGACCGCGAGCGCCGTGCCCCGGTTGGGGCCGCACCGGGCCGCGGCCGCGCCCGCCAGGGCGTCACCGGGCACGGTGAACAGGGCCGAGACCCGCAGCAGTTCGGCCCAGTCGCCCCAGTTCCCCCAGTTCCCACGCTCTGCCGCCGCCCGCGTCATGAGCGGCCCCGCAGCCGCCCGGCGAGGCCGACCAGCGCCGCGTACTGGTCGGCGAGGGCGGCCGGGCCGCCGTCCGGGTCCTTGAAGTAGAAGCCGAGTTCGGGGAGCGGCCCGGCGAGGCCCACCTCATGGGCGCGGGCGGTCAGCCGGGCCAGATCGAGGACGAGCGGTGCGGCGAGGGCCGAGTCGCAGCCCTGCCAGATGGTCTGCAGAACCATCCGGGAGCCGAGAAAGCCCTCGAAGGCGACGTGGTCCCAAGCGGTCTTCCAGTCGCCGAGCGCGGGCACGTTGTCGATGTGCAGCTCACCGTCGGGGAGTTCGCCGAGGGTGTCGGAGAGGACCCGCGCCTTCCCCGCGTTCTTGGCCGCCGCGGCGCCCGGGTCGGCGAGGGCGGCGCCGTCGCCGCCGCCGAGGAGGTTCGTACCGGACCAGCTCCGTACGGCCAGCGCCCGCTGGGCGAACATCGGCGCGAGGACTGACCGCAGCAGCGTCTGCCCGGTCTTGCCGTCTCGCCCCGCGTACGGCAGTCCGGAGCGCTCGGCGCGCTCGCGCAACCGGGGGTGATGAATCCCGGTGGAGGGGGTGAAGTTGACGTACGGGCATCCGGCGCGCAGCGCGGCGGCGGCGTAGAGGGAGCTGGGCGGCAGGGTCCCGGTGTCCTCCGGAGCCGCTTCGGTGGAGGCGACGTTGACGACGACGGCGCGGGCCAGCCCGTGCGTGTGGAGGAAGTCGGTGAGGTCGGCCGCGAAGGCCGCGATCAGCTCCTCCTCACCGCGGCCGTCGCCGGGCTGCGGCCCGCCGGGGCGGACGGCCGCGTCGGCGGCGGCGAGTTCGGCGCGTACGGCAGCGGGCAGCCCGTGCGGCAGCACCCCGTCGGCGGCCAGCGCCTCGGCCCGCTTGGGCAGCGGGGTCGTGGCGGTGTCATGGCCGCCGAAGACGAGGTCGGCGAGTGCGGGAAGGCCGGTGTCCGCGAACGGCGCGGTCTCGGTGACCATTCCGGTCGCCGGTTGCAACCCCCCGGCGACGGCGGCACAGCCCGCCACGGCGGTGGTGGCGACGGAGCCGCGAGCGCCGATGAGCCAGACCCCCGTACGGGGTGCGTCGCGGGGTGGGGTGATGTCGTCGGGGCGGGTGGTCACTGGCTGCCTCCCGGGTGGGCGTGGGTTGCGCATGTGGTTCGGGTGCCGCGAATCCGCGTTCGCGGCGGCGGTACGTGGGCGGCGCCGGTTCGCTCGTGTCGTACGGGTGTCGGGGTCGGGTGGGTCGGGGCGCGGAGCCCCTCGTGCGGTCGGGAACCCCTTGCGAAGTCCCGGGTCCACCGGGCCCCCGGGGCGGCCGGGAACGGGGCGGGCCCCGGGACAGACCCCAGCCCGAGAGCCGGAGCCGGGGCGGGTGGGCCCCGGAGCCCTGCCCCCGGGTGGGTGGTTGAGGTGGCGGCGGGAAGGAGGCGGCGTACTCCTGCCCGCCGCCACGCCGCCCCCACGGCTCCCCTCGGGCCGTCGGGACGGCGAACCGGGGCCGCGCCTAGCGGTGGTGGTGGCCGCCGCCCCTCACCGGCAGGTCCTTGACGCGGATGTTGCGGAAGGAGACCTCGTCCCCGTCCCCGTGGTTCTGGATGCCGACGTAGCCCTGGAGCAGGCTGCGCGCCGGGTCGGGGTTGGTGAAGTCGTTGATCTGCACGCCGTTCAGCCAGATCCGCAGCCGTTCGCCCTCGACCCGGATCTCGTAGGTGTTCCACTCCCCCGGCGGGTTCAGCGCCGCGTCCCGCTTGGCGAGGTCGGCGGACTGGAAGCCGTAGACCGAGCCGGTGGTGTGATCGGGGGTGTCCGTGGCGTCGATCTGCACCTCGTAGCCGTTGTTGACCGCCGACCAGGGGTCGTCGGAGGCCGGGAAGCCCACGAAGACGCCGGAGTTGTCGTCGCCCGCCATCTTCCAGTCCAGCTTGAGCGAGTACGCGTGCAGCTCGCGCGCCTCGTACCAGAGCATGCCCATACCGCCGGTGGAGGTCAGGGTCCCGGCGGCCGGGTCGAGGGTGAACGCGCCGGGGCCCGCCTGCTTCCAGCCCGCCGTGGAGCTGCCGTCGAACAGGCTCTGGTAGCCCTGTTCGGGGCGGCAGTCGGCGTGCGCGGCGCCGGTGGCGTAGCGGATGCCGCCGAGCAGGTGCTGCCGGAAGGCGGGGTCGGCGTAGGACTCCTTGGTGTGGCCGAAGCCGGTGTAGAAGGCCCGGCCGCCCTGGTACTCCTGGCACCAGGCGATCGGGTGGTCCTCGCCCATCGAGCCGCCCTGGTACGAGGACTCGTCGAGGGTGGCGAGGACGTGCGCCCGCTCGCGCGGGTTGGTGCGGTAGTTGTACCACTCGTCCGTGCGGTCCCAGGTGGCGCCCAGGTGCGCGGTGGCGGGGTGGGCGCGGTCCTCGACGTCCACGGTGGCGGGCTGGATGGCGGGGTGGGACTGGAAGTACGCGCCGGCCAGGCCACCGTAGAACGACCAGTCGTACTCGGTGTCGGCGGCGGCGTGCACACCGACGTAGCCGCCGCCGGCCTGGATATAGCCCTCGAAGGCGGACTGCTGGGTGGCGTCGAGGACATCGCCGGTGGTGGAGAGGAAGACCACCGCGTCGTAGCGGGCGAGGTTGTCGGGGCTGAAGGCCGCCGCGTCCTCGGTGGCGTCGACGGCGAAGCCGCCCTGGGCGCCGAGTTCCTGGATGGCGGCGATGCCGTCGGGGATGGAGTCGTGGCGGAAGCCCGCGGTCTTGGAGAAGACCAGGACGCGGTCGTCGTCGGCCGCGGGCGAGGGCGTGGCGGGTGCGGCGGACGCCGCGGGAAGGGCCATGGCGGCGAGCAGGAGTGCGGCCGCCACGACCGCGATCCGCCCGGTGGCCCGTGGGGTACGCGTCGTACGGGCCGCACGAGTCGTACGGGTCGCACGGGCCGTGCCGGAGGCGCGGGAAGCGCGCGGGAGGGGGAAACGCCGTCTCGGTCCGGGCGGTCCGGACGGTGTGGGGGAAAGGTGCGAGTCCATAAGCGTCGGGCTCCTTGTTCCCGGACCCCGGGGCCGGGGGCGGCCCGACGGCCGCCCCCGGCGCCGGTCGTCAGCCGGTGCCGATGGTGAAGTCGTCCACGTCGTAGAGCGCTCCCGCGCCGCCGGTGAACACCAGGTAGAGCTTGGTGGTCTCGGCCGGCGGGTTCTTCAGTGGCGTCGTGACGTCCTGGAAGGTCTCCCAGCCGCCGGTCACCGGCACGGTGGCGCTGCCGAGCAGCGTGCCGGTCGGGGATCCGGCGCGGACCTCCAGCGTGCCGCCGGCGCCCGCGGAGGAGACGCGCGCGGTGAGGTCCTTGGCATTGGCGAGCAGGTAGGGGGTGAAGGCGATCCAGTCCCCGTTCTCGATGTTGCCGACCGTCTTGCCGCCGTTGGCCGGGGTGTGGTTGATCACGTCGACGCCCTGGGAGTCGCCGTAGTGCTCGGCCTGGCGGTGCTTGGGCTGGACGACGTTCTGGTCGTGGGTGGTGAGCGGCGGCTGGCCGCCCGCGCCCTGGTCGGTGTACTCGGCGTCGAAGACCCCGAAGATGTTGGCGTTGGGGTCGTGCTCGCTGTCGGCGGACGTCTGGAGGGTGCCCTCGCAGCCGTTGGCCGAGGTGACCGGGTGGCCGTGGCTGTCGTGGCCGAGGATGTGGGTGACCTTCACCTTGGAGCAGTCGACCGTGCCGTCCTCGGGGTCGGTCACGGTCACCTTGAACGGCACCTTGTCGCCGAAGGTGAACAGCTGGCCGTCACCGGGCAGCTCCAGGGTCACCTTCGGTGCGGTGTTGCCGACGGTGACATGCGCGCTGGCGGTGCCGGTGAGCCCGCCGGCGTCGGTGGCGGTCACCGTCGCGGTGTAGGTGCCGTTCTTGTCGTACGTGTGGGAGGGGTTCTGCTCGGTGGAGGTGGCGCCGTCACCGAAGTCCCACGCGTACTTGAGCTGGTCGCCGTCGGCGTCGGTGGCCTTGGCGGTGAACTCGGTGGTCAGCGGGGCCTGGCCGCTGGTCACCGAGGCACTCGCCTCGACGATGGGGGCGTGGCCGCCGGTGGCGTTCTCGATCCGGAACAGGGCGGAGTTCTCGTCGCCGTTGAAGTAGCCGGTGCCGTAGTCCAGGACGTACAGGGCGCCGTCCGGGCCGAAGGCCATGTCCATCACCTGGGTGCCGGACCACGGGAAGTCGTTGATCTTCTGGACGGTGCCGTCGGTGCCCTGCTCGATCCGCTTGATCCAGCGGCGGCCGAACTCGCCCGCGAAGAAGTTCCCGTCGTAGCTCTCGGGGAACTTCACCGGGGAGTCCAGCGAGGCGTCGTAGCGGTAGACCGGGCCGCCCATCGGGGATTCCGAGCCGCTGCCGAACTCGGGCACCGAAGCGCCGTCGTAGGGGATCCACGCTTCCTGGGCGGGCGGCAGGTCGGTCAGGCCGGTGTTGTGCGGGGACGTGTTCTTCGGGGCGGCGCAGTCGAAGGCGGAGCCGGAGGCGCCGGTGGCGAAGTCGTAGTCGACGTAGGCGTCGTTCTTGCCGGTGCAGTACGGCCAGCCGAAGTTGCCCGCCTTGGTCACCCGGGCGAACTCCACCTGCCCGCCGGGGCCGCGCTTCGGGTCGGCGGCGCCCGCGTCCGGTCCGTAGTCGCCGACGTAGACGGTGCCGGTGGGCTTGTCGACGCTCAGCCGGAAGGGGTTGCGGAAGCCCATCGCGTAGATCTCGGGCCGGGTCTTCTCGGTGCCCGGCGCGAAGAGGTTGCCGTCCGGGACGGTGTACGAGCCGTCGTCGGCGACCTTGATGCGCAGGATCTTGCCGCGCAGGTCGTTGGTGTTGGCGGCCGAGCGCTGGGCGTCGTAGGCCGGGTTGCGGTCGGACCGCTCGTCGATGGGCGAGTAGCCGTCGGAGGCGAACGGGTTGGTGTCGTCGCCGGTGGACAGGTACAGATTGCCCTGTGCGTCGAAGTCGATGTCACCGCCGACGTGGCAGCAGGTGCCGCGGGAGGTGGGGACCTCCAGCACCTTCTTCTCGCTGGCCAGGTCGAGGGTGCCGTCGGTCTTCAGCACGAATCGGGACAGCCGGTTGAGGCCGTCGAACTTGGCGAAGTCCGCCGGGGTGCCGTTGTCGGGCGCGTCGCCGGCGGGGGTGTCCAGCGGCGGGGCGTAGTACAGGTAGATCGCGCGGTTGTCGCTGAACCCCGGGTCGACGCCGACGCCCTGGAGCCCTTCCTCGTCGTGGGTGTAGACCGGGATCTTCCCCGCGACCGTGGTGTTGCCGCTCGCGTCCGTCAGCCGCAGGGTGCCGTCGCGGGAGGTGTGCAGCACCGAACGGTCGGGGAGCACCGCCAGGGTCATCGGCTCGCCCATCTCGGGCTCGCCCTTGGCGAGGGTGACCTGTTGGAACTCCTCGGCGGCCGGGGCCGGTTGATCCGCGCCCGCCGGCGGAGCGGTGAGCGCGAGCCCCGCGCCGACGAGCAGTGCGCTCGTGACGAGCGCGAGGGGCCCGCGCAGTCGAAGCCTTTTCCTGTGCACGCTGATCCTCCGTGGAAAGAGGGGGTGTACGGGCGGGCCGTCAGGCCGCCGTGACTGGCACAGGCGCGCGCCGTCGCGCCGGGATGACCGGTCCGGGGCGAGGGGCCCCTATGTGACCGGTACATCTCAAGGACCGTAGCGGTGTTTGTCCGGTTCGGAAACCCCTTTGACGCAAAGTAGCCCCTGCTTCATCCACGGGCAGGACAAAGCTGGGTGGGGGCGCGGTGTGCGGTCCCCCACCCAGGGGTCCTTGGGGCGGGTCCTCGATCGCCGGACGGGCCGGGCTACTTCTCCCCGCCTCCGAAGGCCGCGTCGAACGACGCCGTCGGCGGGTCGAAGTCGAAGTGCTTCAGCCGGGCCAGCGCCTCCGGGGCGCCGGTGAGCCGGTCCATCCCGGCGTCCTCCCACTCGACCGACACCGGACCGTCGTATCCGATCGAGCGCAGCATCCGGAACACGTCCTCCCACGGCACATCGCCATGGCCCGCCGAGACGAAGTCCCAGCCGCGGCGTGGATCGCCCCAGGGCAGATGGGAGCCGAGGCGGCCGTTGCGGCCGTCCAGCCGCTTCCGGGCCTCCTTGCAGTCGACGTGGTAGATCCGGTCCCGGAAGTCCCACAGGAAGCCGACGGGGTCCAGGTCCTGCCAGACGAAGTGGCTGGGGTCGAAGTTGAGCCCGAAGGCGGGGCGGTGGCCGAGCGCCTCCAGGGCCTGGTGGGTGGTCCAGTAGTCGTAGGCGATCTCGCTGGGGTGCACCTCGTGGGCGAAGCGCACGCCCTCGGCGTCGAAGACGTCGAGGATCGGGTTCCAGCGCTCGGCGAAGTCCTCGTAGCCCCGCTCGATCATCCCCGGCACCACCGGCGGGAACATCGCCACCAGATGCCAGATGGAGGAGCCGGTGAAGCCGATGACGGTGCGGACCCCGAAGGCGGCCGCGGCGCGGGCGGTGTCGGCCATCTCCGCGGCGGCCCGCTGCCGGACGCCCTCGGCCTCGCCGTCACCCCAGATCCGGGCGGGCAGGATGGCCTTGTGTCGCTCGTCGATGGGCGAGTCGCACACCGCCTGGCCGACCAGATGGTTGGAGACGGCGAAGCACTTCAGGCCGTACTTCTCCAGCAGGCTGTGGCGCCCGTCCAGATAGCCGGGCTCACCGAGCGCCCGGTCCACCTCGAAGTGGTCGCCCCAGCAGGCCAGTTCCAGGCCGTCGTAGCCGAAGTCGCGGGCCAGCCGGCAGACCTCCTCCAGGGGAAGGTCGGCCCACTGGCCGGTGAAGAGCGTGAAGGGTCTGGGCATTCCGGCCTCCTGACTCAGACGGGTATGGGGGTGTAGACGCAGTTCTTCTCCGCGCTCTCCTCGACGGCGGCGAGCACCCGCTGCACCTGCAGCCCGTCCTCGAAGGACGGCTCGGGTCCGGTCCCCTCGGCGACCGCGAGCACCATGTCCCGCGCCTGATGGACGAAGGTGTGCTCGTAGCCGAGGGCGTGGCCCGGCGGCCACCACGCGTCCAGGTAGGGGTGCTCGGGCTCGGTCACCAGGATCCGGCGGAAGCCGGAGTCGGCGGCGGGCTCGGTGTGATCGTGGAAGGACAGCTCATTGAGCCGTTCCAGATCGAAGGCGAGCGAACCGTGATCGCCGTTGAGCTCGATCCTGAGCGAGTTCTTACGGCCCGCGGCGAAGCGGCTGGCCTCGAACGACGCCACCGCACCGGAGCCGAACCGCCCGGTGAACAGCGCCGCGTCATCGACCGTGACCGGTCCGCGCGTCGCCCCGCCCGACCCGGAGCCGCCGAGCCCCGCCACCGCACCGGCGGGCAGCGGCCGCTCCCGGATGAACGTCTCGGTGAGCGCCGAGACGCCGATCAGCCGCTCCCCCGCCAGATACTGCGCCAGGTCGACGATGTGCGAGCCCAGGTCGCCGAGCGCGCCGGAGCCCGCGTACTCCCGCCGCAACCGCCACACCAGGGGGAACTCCGGGTCGACGATCCAGTCCTGCAGATAGGTGACCCGTACGTGCCGCAGCACACCGAGTCGCCCCTGCGCCACCATCCGGCGGGCATAGGCGATCGCGGGCGCGCGACGGTAGTTGAAGCCCACCATCGCCACCTGTCCGCGCTCCCGCGCCCGCCGCGCCGCCTCCACCATGGCCTGCGCCTCGGTCACGGAGTTGGCGAGCGGCTTCTCGCACAGCACGTGCTTGCCCGCCTCCAGGGCCGCGATGGCGATCTCGGCATGGCTGTCGCCGGGGGTGCAGACGTCGACGAGCTGCACATCGTCCCGGGCGATCATCGACCGCCAGTCGGTCTCGGCCGCGGCCCAGCCATGCCGGTCCGCGGCCGTCCGTACGGCGTCCGCGTCGCGCCCGCAGATGGCGGACATCACGGGGCGCGTGGGCAGGTCGAAGACACGGCCGACGGTACGCCAGCCCTGGGAGTGTGCGGCGCCCATGAAGGCGTAACCGACCATGCCGACGCCGAGCGTCTTCGCTTCAGGACTTTCCATGGGACTCCTTCTGACGATCGCAAACCGACGCGAGGTGGGGGGTCTGGCCCTCTATCGGGCTCAGCTGAATCCCGTGGGGAGGTATTCGTCCACGTTGTCCTTGGTGACGACGGCGGAGTAGAGAGTGAGGGAGGCCGGGATCTCCAGCTCCGCGAGGCCGCCGACGCCCTTGCCCTGGCCGAGCGCGCGGGCGAGGTCGATGGCGGAGGCGGCCATGGTCGGCGGGTAGAGCACGGTGGCCTTCAGCACGGTGTTACCGGCCTTGATGGCGTCCATGGCGTGCTTGGCGCCCGCGCCGCCGACCATGAGGAAGTCATCCCGCCCGGCCTGCTTGATGGCGCGCTCGGCGCCGACGCCCTGGTCGTCGTCGTGGTTCCACAGGGCGTCGAAGTCCGAGTGGGCCTGGAGCAGTTGGGCCATCTTCGACTGGCCCGACTCGACCGTGAACTCCGCGGCCTGGCGGCCGACCTTCTTGATGTTCGGGTAGTTCTTCAGGGCGTCGTTGAAGCCCGCGGTGCGCTGCCGGGTCAGCTCCAGGTTGTCGATCCCGGCCAACTCGATGACCTTGGCGTTCTTCTTGCCCTTGAGCTGCTCGCCGATGTACTGCCCGGCGTTGAAGCCCATGCCGTAGTTGTCGCCGCCGATCCAGCAGCGGTACGCCTGCGGGGAGGCGAAGACGCGGTCGAGGTTGACGACCGGGATGCCCGCCCGCATCGCCTTGAGCCCGACCTGGGTCAGCGCCTTGCCGTCGGCGGGCAGGATGACCAGGACGTCGACCTTCTTGTTGATGAGGGTCTCGATCTGCCCGATCTGCTGGGCGGTGTCGTTGGAGCCCTCGGTGATCTCCAGCGTGACGTCCTTGTACTCCTTGGCGCGCCGCTTGGCCTGCTCGTTGATGGCGTTGAGCCAGCCGTGGTCGGCCTGGGGCCCGGCGAAGCCGATGGTGACCGCCTTACCGGGCTTGTCATTGGCGGTGTTCGCGGCCTGCTTGCTGTTCTCGTCGCTCTCGTTGTTCTCGTTGCTGGTGCACCCGGCGGCGAACAGCGCGCCCGCCGCGGCGGTGCCCAGGAGCAGGTTTCTGCGACTGGTGGGGGAGGAGCTCTGTGGGAACCTCATGGCGTCGAACGACCCTTCTGTACCAGGACGGCGGCGACGATGATCGCGCCCTTGGCGATCTGCTGGACATCGCTCTGAAGGTTGTTCAGGGCGAACAGATTGGTGATGGTGGTGAAGACGAGGACGCCGAGGACGGAGCCGGTGATGGTGCCGCGGCCGCCGCTGAGCAGCGTGCCGCCGATGATCGCGGCGGCGATGGCGTCGAGTTCGTACAGGTTGCCGTTGGTGTTCTGGCCGGAACCGGTGAGGACGACCAGCATGAAGGCGGCGACACCGCAGCACAGCCCGGAGAGCAGATACAGCATCAGCCGCTGTCGTTTGACGTCGATGCCCGCGAGCCGGGCCGCCTCCGCGTTGCCGCCGATGGCGACGGTGCGCCGGCCGAACGTCGTGCGGTTGAGCACCAGCCAGCCGAGGACGGTGACGGCGGCGAAGATGATCACCAGCGGCGGTATGCCGAGGACGTAGGAGTCCGGGAGCCCGAGGTCCAGGACCGGGTCGACGGTGACGACCTGGGTCCTGCCGTCGCTGATCTGCAGGGCGAGACCGCGGGCGGAGGCGAGCATCGCGAGGGTGGCGATGAACGGGACCAACCCGCCGTACGCGATGAGTACCCCGTTGACCAGTCCGCAGCCGAGCCCCACCAGGACCGCGCACAGCAGGATGCCGCCGAGTCCGTAGTCCTGGGTGGCGAGCGTGGTGGCCCACACCGAGGCGAGGGCGACCATCGCGCCGACCGACAGATCGATGCCGCCACTGGTGATGACGAAGGTCATGCCGACGGTGACGACGCCGATGACGGACGCCTGGGTGAGCACGAGCTGGAGGTTGTCGGTGCTGAGGAACTCGTCGGGCTTGGTGAAGCCGCCGACGGCGATCAGCACCGCCAGCACCCCGACGAGGGAGAGGTTGTGCAGGTCGGCCAGGCGCCGCAGCCAGCTCAGCGGATCGGTGCCGGTGCGGCCGGCCGGCGGTTTGCCGACCGGACCGGACGTCAGCGTGGCGCCCGCGCCCGGTACCGGGGCGGGATCGGCCGGGGGGCTGGACGCCGGCCTGCTTCCGGGTGAGTTCACGACGGGCTCCCTTCCATGACGAGATCGAGGACGCGGTGCTCGTCCAGCTCCCGCGCGGGCGCCGTATGGACGACGCGGCCCTCGCGGAGCACCAGCACCCGGTCGGCGAGGCCCAGGACTTCGGGCAGTTCGCTGGAGACGAGAAGGACGGCCATGCCGTCGTCGGCGAGTCGGCGGATCACGGCGTACAGCTCGGCGCGGGCGCCGACGTCCACCCCGCGCGTCGGCTCGTCCAGCAGCAGCACCCGGCAGCCGCGCAGCAGCCAGCGGGCCAGCACGGCCTTTTGCTGATTGCCGCCGGACAGGGTCCGCACCGGCCGCTCCGGGTCGTCGGGGTGCAGCGAGAGGTCGCGTACGCACCTACGGGCCGCCGCCCGCTCCGCGCCGCGGTCCACCCACCCGGCGCGGGAGAAGCGGGGCAGCGAGGAGACCGAGACATTGCGGGTGACGGACTCCAGCATCAGCAGCGCCTGCGCCTTGCGCTCCTCGGGGGCGAGCCCGAGCCCGGCGCGCACGGCGGCGGACACGCTGCCGGGGCGCAGCGCGCGGCCGTCCACCAGGACCCGGCCCGAGGTGGGACGGCGGGCGCCGTAGACGGTCTCCAGGATCTCGGACCGCCCGGAGCCGACGAGTCCGGCGAGCCCGACGATCTCGCCGGGCGCCACTTCGAGGTCGATCGGCTCGAACTCCCCCGCCCTGCCGAGGTTCTCCAGCCGCAGCACGGGCGCGGCGCTCGCGGCCGGAGGTGCCGTGGTGCGGCGCGGGAACGCGTACTCCACGTCCCGGCCCGTCATCAGGGCCACGACCTCGCGGGTCGGGGTGGTGCGGGCGTCCAGCCCGCGGGCCGCGGCGCGGCCGTCCTTGAGCACGGTGACGCGGTCGCCGATCCGGCGGATCTCCTCCAGCCGGTGCGAGATGTAGACGACGGCGACCCCGGCGGCGGTGAGATCGCCGACGATGCGGAAGAGGTTGTCGACCTCGTCGGGGTCGAGGGCGGCGGACGGCTCGTCCATCACGATGAGCTGGACGTCGTGGGAGAGCGCGCGGGCCATCGAGACGATCTGCTGCCCGGCCGCGGACAGCTCCCCGACCAGCCGCCCCGGGTCGATCTCGGGGTGTCCGAGCCGGGTCAGGAGCGCGGCGGCGGCGGTGCGGGCCGCTCGGGAGCGGACGAAACCGGCGGTGGCCATCTCATGGCCGAGGAAGACGTTCTCGGCGACGGACAGCCCCTCCACCAGGTCGAGTTCCTGGTAGATGGTGGCGATCCCCAGGCGCATGGCGGCGATGGGCGACTTGAGGGTGACCGGTGCGCCCCGCCAGAGGATCTCGCCGCTGTCGGGCTGATGCGCCCCGGCGACCACCTTGATGAGGGTGGACTTGCCGGCGCCGTTCTGGCCGAGCAGACAGTGCACCTCGCCCGCTTCGACATCGAGGTCGACGCCGTCCAGGGCCCGTACGCCGGGGAAGGACTTGGTGATCGCGGACATGGTGAGGAGCGGGCGCGGGTCGGGTGGTGCCGGTGCCATGGCTGGCCTCCTCGGCGGGTTCGCTCGATGCGGTGCGGGTCGCTGGGCGTGCCGGAGCCGCTGCGGGCGCGCGGCGGGGCTGGGGATAGGGCTGGCTGGGGCTGGGCGGAACGGTGATGTCGTGCCGTGGTGAGGTGCGGGGCGTGCCGGGGTACGGCGCGCCGCCACGGTGGTGCCGGGTGGTGCGGCTCGGTGGTGCCCTGTGGTGCGGCTCGGTGGTGCCCGGGTGGTGCGGCTCAGTGGTGCCGGTCGTGCGGCTCGTGCCTCGACGTGGCGTACGTCGAGGGGCGGTGCGGATGCCGTGCTGCTGCGCTGTGCCGAGGTACGGACCGGCCGTGGCCGGGCGGGATCAGGCCGTCAAGCCGTCAGGCCGTCAGGCCGGGGAGAAGAGGTGGTCGCTGATCAGGCGGGCCGCGCCGGTGACCCCGGCGGCCGGGCCGAGTTCGCCCAGCACGATGGGGAGGTTGCCGGTGGCCAGGGGCAGGGACTGGCGGTAGACCTGGGTCCGTATGGCGGCGAGCAGCGTATGGCCGAGCCCGGTGACACCGCCGCCGATGACCACCAGACCGGGGTTGAAGAAGCTGACGAGCCCGGCGATGACCTGGCCCGTACGGGTGCCGCCCTCCCTGATGAGGTCGAGGGCGGTCGCGTCGCCCGCCGACGCCGCCGCGGCGACGTCCGTGGCGGCGAGGCTGCCCACCTCCTCCAGCCGGGCGGCGAGTTCGGCGGACCGGCCGTCGCGGGCGGCCGCCTCGGCGTCGCGGGCCAGTGCCGCGCCGCCGAAGTACGCCTCCAGGCAGCCGTGGTTGCCGCAGGCACAGGGGCGGCCGTCGGGTTCGGCCTGGATGTGGCCGATGTCGCCCGCGCTGCCCGTCGTACCGCGGTAGACCTCACCGCCGACGACGATCCCGCAGCCGATACCGGTGCCGATCTTCACGCAGAGGAAGTCCTTGACGGAGCGGGCGACTCCGGCGTGCTGCTCCCCCATCGCCATGAGGTTCACATCGTTGTCGACCATCACCGGGCAGCCCAGCTCCTGGCTGAGCGCCTCCCGTACGGGGAAGCCGTCCCACCCCGGCATGATCGGCGGTGCCACCGGCACGCCCTCGGGGAACCGCACGGGGCCGGGCACACCTATGCCCGCCCCGTCGAACCCCTCGGCCACCCCGGAGGCCCGGAGCTTCGCGGCCATGTCCAGCACCTGCTCGAAGACCGCGACGGGTCCCTCGCGCACATCCATGGGCTGGTTGAGATGGCCGAGAATCTCCAGTTCGGCATTGGTCACGGCGACGTCCACGGAGGTGGCGCCGATGTCGACGCCGAGCAGCCGCAGCCCCGGCGCGAGCCGGATGTTGTGCGAGCGCCGGCCACCGCGCGAGGCCGCGAGCCCGTCCGCGGCCACCAGCCCGGTCTCCAGCAGCCGGTCGATCTCCACGGCGAGCTTCGAACGCGAGAGGTCGATCTGATCGCCCAGCTGAGCACGGGAGTTGGGGCCGCCATCGCGCAGCAGACGGAGCAGTCGTGCCTGATGCGCGTTGGCCGGTCGTGCCGTCATGCGCCTCACGCTGCCCCTCCCGCCGTCATCGGCATCCACGTCACCGGGCTTTCACGGGGAACGTAGCAGCGGTTGTCGGGAGTGGGAAGAACTTGCGCCGCAATTGGCTACGACTTTCTCCTGTCGCAGGACAAAGCCGAGTTGAATTTGCGACAGCACGAGGAGGCACCGGCTCGGGAGCGCGGGCCGGACGAAAGGGTTCGGCCACTCCGGCCACTACGATCGGCGATCATGGAGATAGCGGCGTACATCTTGCTCATGGCCCTCGTTCTGCAGTATCCGCTGCTGGAGTCGAGGATCAAGAAGATCCAGCGCAGGGCGGACCGTATCGAGCACAAGCTGGACCTGATCCTCGACCACCTGGACATCCAGGTGGTCGGGCCCGACCTGCGGCGGGTGACTGCCCTGCTGCGGGAGGGCAAGAAGTTCGAGGCCATCAAGGCCTACCGGCAGCTCACCGACGCCGACTTGAAGGAGGCCAAGGAGGCTGTCGAGCGCATCGACGCCACTCGGGGATGACGCCACGGGGAGCTGCCACCCGGCGGTGACGCCACCCGGCAACGGCCGGTCCGGTGGAAGGGTCAGGACCGCTCGCGGTCGTGGTAGGTGCGGCGGGTGTGTTCGGTGTGGGTGCGCATGGCGGCCGTGGCCCCGTGTTCGTCACCGGCGGTGATGGCCGCGATCAGCTCGCGGTGCTCGATCCAGGACTGCTTGCCGCGCTGACGGGCGACCGGGGTGTAGTACCAGCGGACCCTGCGGTCCACCTGGGCGGCCAGCTCGGACAGGACCGCGTTTCCGGCCAACTCCATTACTTTGGCGTGGAATTCGGCGTTCGCCGCGACCGCGCCGTCCACATCGTCGTCCAGCACCGCGCGCTCGCCCTTCGCGCACAGGTCCTCCAGCGCGGCGATCCCGGCCGCGTCGGTCCCCGCGGCGGCCAGCCGGGCGGCCTCGGCCTCCAGGAGCGTGCGCACCGTAAGGAGCTGATCGGCCTCCTCCTCGGTGGGTTCGTGGACGAACGCGCCCTGCGCGGGCCGCAGATCGACCCAGCCTTCGGTGTTGAGCCGCTGGAGGGCCTCGCGCACCGGCTGGCGGGAGACCCCGAGCTGCCCGGCGAGCTCGCTCTCCACGAGGTGCTGACCGGGGCGGAGGGCGCGGGTGGTGATGAGTTCGAGCAGCGCCTCGTAGACGCGCTCGCGGAGCGGACCGGGCCGCTCCAGCTTCGGTACCGCGCCGTGCGGCAGTCCCCTGGACAGCATCGCGCCCCCTCTGGCTCGCCGTTCACCGGATGCCCGGATTGGTTATTGTCTACAGTTTACCCATCCAGTCCACGCGGCCGACACATCCCAGGCGCTTCTACGTCTAGTCATTGACTCGTTGAATCCTTAAAGTCCGGGCACATGCTCACCAATGATCGACTCGGCCCGTTGCATCGCTCGCACACCCTGGCCCCACCGGGCTGGAGCCGCTGGCTGGTGCCACCGGCCGCCCTAGCCGTCCATCTCTCCATCGGCCAGGCGTATGCCTGGAGCGTGTTCAAGCCGCCCCTGGAGTCCTCCATGGACCTCTCGGGCACGGCCAGCGCACTCCCGTTCCAGCTGGGCATCGTGATGCTCGGCCTGTCCGCTGCCTTCGGCGGGACGCTCGTCGAGCGCAACGGCCCGCGCTGGGCGATGTTCGTCTCCCTCGTCTGTTTCTCCTCCGGCTTCCTCGTCGCCTCGCTCGGCGCCGCCACCAGCCAGTACTGGCTGGTCGTCCTCGGCTACGGCTTCATCGGCGGGATCGGTCTCGGCATCGGATACATCTCCCCCGTCTCCACGCTCATGAAGTGGTTCCCCGACCGGCCCGGCATGGCCACCGGCATCGCCATCATGGGCTTCGGCGGCGGCGCGCTGATCGCCTCGCCCTGGTCGAGCTGGCTGATGGAGCGCTTCGGCACCGACAACGGCGGCATCGCCGCCACCTTCCTGGTGCACGGTCTGACCTACGCGGTCTTCATGACCCTCGGCGTGCTGCTGGTACGCGTACCGGCCGACGGCTGGCGGCCCGCCGGCTGGGAGCCGCCGCAGGAGCAGGGGCACATGGTCAGCGCGGCCGACGTCTCCGCGCGCAACGCCCTGCGCACCCCGCAGTTCTGGTGTCTGTGGGTGGTGCTGTGCATGAACGTGACGGCGGGCATCGGCATCCTGGAGAAGGCCGCGCCCATGATCGGCGACTACTTCAAGGACACCGACACCCCCGTGACCGCCACCGCGGCGGCCGGTTTCGTCGCCTTGCTGTCGGCGGCCAACATGACCGGGCGGCTGGTCTGGTCGTCCACGTCCGACCTCATCGGGCGCAAGAACATGTACCGGATCTATCTGGGCGTGGGCGCGCTGATGTACCTGGCCATCGCGCAAATCGGGGACTCCTCCAAGCCCCTGTTCGTGGTGTGCGCGCTGGTGATCCTCTCCTTCTACGGGGGTGGCTTCGCGACCGTTCCGGCGTATCTGAAGGACCTGTTCGGCACCTATCAGGTGGGCGCGATCCACGGCCGGCTGCTCACCGCGTGGTCGGTGGCCGGGGTCCTCGGCCCGTACATCGTCAACAAGGTGGCCGACCACCAGGAGGAGGCGGGGAAGACCGGCCCCGGGCTGTACTCGCTCTCCCTCACCATCATGATCGCGCTGCTGATCGTCGGCTTCATCGCCAACGAGCTGGTACGGCCGGTCCATCCGCGCTTCCACGAACCGGCTACCGCGGCGGCCGACGCCGAGGGAAAGGCGGCGCTCGCCGAGGCTGAGGAGAAGGCGGCGCCCGCCGACGCTGAGGAGAAGGCGGCGCCCGCCGAGGCCGAGGAAAAGGCAGCGCCCGCCGAGGCTGAGAAAAAGGCAGCGCCCGCCGAGGCTGAGGGAAAGGCGGCGCCCGCCGAGGCTGAGGAAAAGGCGGCGCCCGCCGAGAAGGGAGCGGACCGATGACCGAACCCACCACGAACCGCACCGCGCTGACCGTGGCCGTCTGGGCCTGGGTCGCGCTGCCCTTCGCGTACGGGGTCTACGAGCTCATCCGCAAGGCCACACAGCTCTTCACGGGCTGAACTCGCCTTACCGCCTTCACCGGCTGAACTCGCTTTACCGGCTTCACTGGCCGAACTCGCTGTACCGGCCGAGCTCGCTTCCCCGGTGAGCTCTCTTCACCGGCCGACGTCCCATCACCGCCCGGGGTCCCATCACCGGCGGACGGGAGGGGGGTTGAGGTGTCGTTCGACTCCTTGACCCCCTCCTCGGGCATACTGTATTCAATATTCTGTCGACGATACCCGGACGTTCGGTTCCCTCACGTCGCACCGCGACGTGACCGCCGTAAGGAGCCCGTCGTGGCCCGTAACCGCCAGCGCAACCGACAGCAGAAGCAGTACCCGCGGCTGACCCACCCCCTGGTGCGGGATTCGGTCAGCGGTGAACTCCGCCGCGCCTCCTGGGACGAGGCGCTCAGCCGGGCCACCGCCGGGTTCCGGGCCGTGACGGCGGCCCACGGGCCCGACGCGTTCGGCATGTTCTCCTGCGCCCGCGCCACCAACGAGATGAACTACGTGGCCCAGAAGTTCGCCCGGGTGGTGATGGGCACCAACA
The DNA here is from genome assembly GCF_017592595.1 of Streptomyces sp. NEAU-YJ-81. Taxonomy (NCBI): domain Bacteria; kingdom Bacillati; phylum Actinomycetota; class Actinomycetes; order Kitasatosporales; family Streptomycetaceae; genus Streptomyces; species Streptomyces sp. NEAU-YJ-81. The sequence goes on from NZ_JAGFNO010000009.1 coordinate 68,950, forward strand.
ACGTCGACTCCTGCAACCGCACCTGCCACGCGCCAAGCGTCGCGGGGCTGTCCGCCGTCTTCGGCTCCGGCGGCGGCACGTCGTCGTACGCGGAGGTCGAGGACACCGATCTCATCGTGATGTGGGGCTCCAACGCCCGCTTCGCGCACCCGATCTTCTTCCAGCACGTCCTCAAGGGCATCCGCAACGGCGCCCGGATGTACGCCGTCGATCCGCGCCGCACCTCGACCGCCGAATGGGCCGAGAGCTGGCTGGGGCTCAACGTCGGCACCGACATCCCGCTCGCCCACGCCGTGGGCCGCGAGATCATCCACGCGGGGCTCGCCAACCGCTCCTTCATCGAGCGCGCCACCAGCGGCTTCGAGGAGTACGCGGCCCATGTGGAGCCCTGGACCCCGAGCGTCGCGGAGAAGGTCACGGGCGTCCCCGCGGACGCCATCCGCGATCTCGCACACGCCTACGCCACCGCCGAGCGTGCCCAGCTTTGCTGGACGCTCGGCATCACCGAGCACCACAACGGCACCGACAACGTCCGGGCGCTGATCAATCTGTCCCTGCTGACCGGCCATATCGGCCGGTACGGCTGCGGACTGCAGCCGCTGCGCGGCCAGAACAACGTCCAGGGCGGCGGCGACATGGGCGCCATCCCCAACCGGCTGCCCGGCTTCCAGGACATCCTGGACCCGCCCACCCGGTCCAAGTTCGAGCGCGCCTGGGACGTGGTCATCCAGCCGCGCTACGGGCTGAACCTCACCGAGATGTTCGAGGCCATGGAGGCGGGCGAACTGCGCGCCGTCTACTGCATCGGCGAGAACCCGGCCCAGTCCGAGGCCGACACCGAACAGGCCGTCCGACGGCTGGAGTCGCTGGAACACCTGGTGGTCCAGGACATCTTCCTCACCAGGACCGCCGAGCTGGCCGATGTGGTGCTCCCGGCGACCGCGGGCTGGTGCGAGACGGAGGGCACCACCACCAACAGCGAGCGGCGCGTCCAGCGGGTGCGCAAGGCCGTGGAGCCGCCGGGCGAGGCGCGCGAGGACATCGACATCATCTGCGAACTGGCGCGACGGCTCGGCCACGACTGGAAGTTCGAGGGCGCGGAGGAGGTGTGGAACGAGCTGCGCGCCGTCTCCCCCGACCACTTCGGCATGACCTACGAGCGGCTGGAGGAGCACCAGGGCATCCAGTGGCCCTGCCCCAGCACCGACCGCCTCGAGCCCACCTATCTGCACGGCCGGCTGTGGGAGAGCGATCCGGCGCGGCGCGGCGCCCTCGCCCCCTTCGGCCCGGTGAAGCACGATCCGCCGGTCGATCTGACCGATGACGCCTACCCGATCCGGCTCACCACGGGCCGCCGCCTGGACTCGTACAACACCGGCGTGCAGAGCGGGGGTTTCGCCTCTCCGCTGCGGCGCGGCGAGTACATCGAGCTGTGCCCGGAGGACGCGGCCCGCTACCGGGTGGAGACCGAGGAGCGGGTGCGGGTCACCTCGCGGCGCGGCTCTGTGGTGGCGCCGGTGTGGATCGATCCCGGGCTGCGGCCGGGGCTCGCCTTCATGACCATGCACTTCCCCGACGAGGTGGACACCAACTCCCTGACGATCGAGGCGAACTGCCCCATCGCGGGGACGGCGGAGTTCAAGGCGTCGGCCATAAGGATCGAGAAGATTCCCGTGACCGCCGTAAGGAGCTGACCGTGGATCTGCGCTTCGGTGCCGGCAAGCCCACGGACGAGGAGCGGGCGGCGGTCGACGCCCTGCTCGGCCCGCCCGAATCCGCCTGGGAGGGCGCGGACGACCGCAACGACACCGATCTGCGCTGGGCGCGCGGCGGCCGCGAGGCACGTGAGCGGCGCGAACTGCTGTTGCCGGGGCTGCATGCCCTCAACGACCGGGTGGGCTGGATCAGCGAGGGCGGCCTGGACTATCTGTGCCGCCGGCTGACGGTCCCTCCGGCGGAGGGCTACGGGGTCGCGACCTTCTACGCGATGTTCGCGGTGAAACCCCGTCCGGCGACCGTCGTCCACGTCTGCACCGACCTGGCGTGCGCGGCCCGGGGCTCCGCGCGGGTGTGCGCGGAGCTCGAACGGGACCTGGGCCCGGCGGGCTCGGCCGGGTCCGGAGCCGTCTGGCAGCCCAGTCCGTGCCTGGGCCTGTGCGAACGCGCCCCGGCGGCCCTGGCGATCCGCGCGGGCGAGGCCCCGCAGACCGCGGTCGTCGCCCCCGCCACCGCCGAGGCGGTGGCCGACGCGGCATCGGCGCCGCACGACGCGCCGGCCGAACCCCCCGCGGCGACCGCGGTCCCCCAGACCGGCGCCGACGGCCCCTACCCCCCGCCCGCCACGCGGGCGGGGACCGGCGACGACGCGGCCGTGCCCGACCCGGGCCCCGACGCCGGGCAGCGGCCGGAGAACTCCGCACATACGGAGCCGCACGCCGACCCCTGTGCGTGGTCCGAGAGTTCCGCGCGGCGGGACGCATCCGTGCCCCTGGCCGGAGGCAACGGCCTGGTGCTGCTGCGCCGGATCGGAGTCGTGGACCCCGGGTCGCTCGACGACTACCGCACCCACGGCGGATACGCCGCCCTGCGGCGCGCGTTCGCGCTGGGGCCCGCCGGGGTGATCCGGGAGGTCACCGAGGCGGGGCTGGTCGGGCGGGGTGGGGCCGCGTTCCCCACCGGGCGGAAGTGGGCGGCCACCGCCCAGCAGCCCGACCATCCGCACTATCTGGTCTGCAACGCCGACGAGAGCGAACCGGGCACCTTCAAGGACCGGGTCCTGATGGAGGGGGATCCGTACGCCCTGATCGAGGCCATGACCATCGCGGGCTATGCGACCGGGGCCCACCGCGGCTATCTGTATCTGCGCGGCGAGTACCCCCGTGCGCTGCGCCGGCTGCGCACCGCCATCGACCGAGCCCGGGCCCGTGGCTTCCTCGGCGAGGACGTCATGGGGCAGGGGTTCGCGTTCGACATCGAGATCCGGCGCGGCGCGGGCGCGTACATCTGCGGCGAGGAGACCGCGATCTTCAACTCGATCGAGGGGCGGCGCGGTGAACCGCGCAGCAAGCCGCCGTTCCCGGTCGAGAAGGGACTGTTCGGGAAGCCGACCGCGGTCAACAACGTGGAGACGCTGGTCAATGTGTTGCCGATTCTGATCGAGGGTGCGCAGGCGTATGCCCGCACCGGTACCGGCACCTCGACCGGCACCAAGCTGTTCTGCGTCTCCGGCACGGTCGCCCGGCCCGGCGTCTACGAGCTGCCGTTCGGGGCGTCGCTGGGCGAGCTGCTGGAGCTCGCGGGGCCGCCCGAGACGCTGCGCGCGGTGCTGCTCGGCGGCGCGGCGGGCGGTTTCGTACGCCCCGACGAGCTGGACGTCCCACTGACCTTCGAGGGCACGCGCGCCGCGGGCACCACCCTCGGCTCCGGGGTGGTACTGGTCCTGGACGACAGCGTCGACCTGCCCCGCGTCCTGCTGCGCATCGCGGAGTTCTTCCGCGACGAGTCCTGCGGCCAGTGCGTCCCCTGCCGGGTGGGCACCGTACGGCAGGAGGAGGCGCTGCACCGGATCAAGGACCTTACGGGCGCCGCCGCGGCCGGGGACATCGCGCTGCTGCGCGAGGTCGGTCGGGCCATGCGGGACGCCTCGATCTGCGGTCTGGGCCAGACCGCCTGGAACGCCGTGGAGTCCGCCATCGACCGCCTGGGAGCCTTCAAGTGACCGCGATACCGCTGCGACCCCCGCGCCGTCTGGTCGACCTCACCCTGGACGGCGAGCCGGTCCGCGCCCCGGAGGACAGCACCCTGCTGGACGCGTGCCGCGCCGCGGGCAAGGACGTCCCGACCCTGTGCCAGGGCGACACGCTCACCCCGAAGAACGCCTGCCGGGTGTGCGTGGTGGAGGTGGAGGGCGCCCGCACCCTCGCCCCGGCCTGTTCCCGCCGGGTGGAGCAGGGCATGGAGGTGCGCACGGACACCGAACGGGCCCGGCACAGCCGTAAGGTCGTCCTGGAGCTGCTGGCCTCCTCCACCGATCTGTCGACGACCCCGCGCGCGGCCGAGTGGATCGAGGAGTACGGAGCCGAGCCGGACCGCTTCGGCGCGGACGCCGCCCGGGTGGACGAGGAGCCGAAGGTCGACAACGACCTGTACGTCCGCGACTACGACAAATGCATCCTCTGCTACAAGTGCGTGGACGCCTGCGGCGAGCAGTGGCAGAACACCTTCGCGATCGCGGTCGCGGGCCGCGGTTTCGACGCCCGGATCTCCACCGAGCACGACGCGCCCCTCACCGACTCCGCGTGTGTCTACTGCGGCAACTGCATCGAGGTGTGCCCGACCGGCGCGCTGAGCTTCAAGACGGAGTTCGACATGCGGACGGCCGGGGCGTGGGACGAGTCGGCGCAGACGGAGACGACGACGGTATGCGCCTACTGTGGCGTGGGGTGCAATCTCACCCTCCATGTGCAGGACAATGAGATCGTGAAGGTCACCTCGCCGCACGACAATCCCGTGACGCACGGGAACCTGTGCATCAAGGGCCGTTTCGGCTACCAGCACGTACAGAACCACGCACAGAACCGGGACTGATCGACATGGGACGGGTCACCGAGCGACGCCGCGTCATCCGCATCCGGGACGGGGCGGTCAGCACCCGGCCGGACACCCTGGTGGCGGAGGAGCCGCTGGAGATCCGGCTGAACGGCAAACCGCTGGCGATCACCATGCGCACACCGGGCGACGACTTCGCCCTCGCCGCCGGGTTCCTGGTGAGCGAGGGCGTCCTCGGGCGCGCGGACGAGCTGGCGAACATCGTCTACTGCGCGGGCGCCACCGAGGACGGCTCCAACACCTACAACGTGGTGGATGTGACGCTCGCTCCGGGTGTGCCGGTCCCGGACATCACCCTGGAGCGCAATGTCTATACGACGTCGTCCTGCGGGCTGTGCGGCAAGGCCAGCCTGGACGCGGTGCGGACGACGGCGCGCTGGCCGCTCGCGGACGGCCTCGGCGACGGGGCGGACGGCGGGAGCTCTCCCGTGCGGATCGAGCCGGAGACGCTCTCCGTGCTCCCCGACCGGCTCCGCGCGGCGCAGCGCGTCTTCGACCGGACCGGCGGGCTGCACGCGGCGGGGCTGTTCACGCCGGACGGCGAGCTGCTGGACCTGCGCGAGGACGTGGGCCGGCACAACGCGGTGGACAAGCTGGTGGGGCGGGCGCTCCAGCAGGGTCTGCTGCCGCTGTCGGGGTCGGTGCTGATGGTCTCGGGCCGCGCCTCCTTCGAGCTCGCGCAGAAGGCGGTGATGGCGGGGATCCCGGTGCTGGCGGCGGTGTCGGCGCCCTCCTCGCTGGCGGTGGATCTGGCGGCGGAGACGGGGCTGACCCTGGTCGGCTTCCTCCGCGGCACTTCGATGAACGTGTACGCGGGTGAGCAGCGACTCGCCCTGCGGACAGCGGTCGGCGGGACCTGAGAAGCGGTCCGCCCGCTGCACGGGTTGGCGGGCCGGCCGGCGGGGAGCGCCCCCTGCGTCGGCCGGCCCCTACCGATTTCCGTACGCGCGTCACCGGGTCCCGTACCCGCGTTCCATACCCGGGTCTTCACTCGAAAGTGTTCTTGACCGCTCGTTCTGGTTAGGTGCTACGATTGGGTCATGGCCAGAACGAAGGAATTCGACCCGGAGGCCGCCCTGCAGTCGGCTCTCGAGTTGTTCTGGCAGCGCGGCTATGAAGCGACCTCGATGGCGGACCTCGTCGACCATCTCGGCATCGGCCGCGCCAGTATCTACGCGACCTTCGGCAACAAGCACGAGCTGTACCTGAAGGCCATGGACCGCTATGCGGAGACGCACGACCCGTCCCTGCTGACCGAGCTGTCCCAGCCGGGTCCGGCACTGCCCGCGGTGCGGGCGGTGGTGCGCCGCTTCGCCGAGGAGGCCGCCTCCCCGGAGAAGCGGCTGGCCGGCTGCCTGGTGACCAACACAGCGGCCGAGCTGGCTCCGCACGACCCGGCGGCCGCCCGCCGGGTGGAGCTGAGTTGGGACCACGTGGAGACACCGCTGTGCTCCGCGCTGATACGGGCCCAGGCCCAGGGAGAGCTTCCCGAGGACCGCGACCCCCGTGCGCTGGCGCGGATGCTGTTCGTGCTGATGCAGGGGCTGCGGGTGGTCGGCAAGGCGTCGGACGACCCGGCCCGGGTGCGGGACGCCGCGGAGCAGGCGCTGACACTGCTGGATTGACCTGCATGGCCTGACGCCTTCGACCTGACCTCTGCGGCCTGACGCACCGGCCTGCCCCGGGCCGCACCACACCACGATCACGGGAGTGAGACAGAGCCCATCCGTGTGTCCGCATATTAAAACGATCGGTCAAATATTGGGGGAAAGATGACCGCCACCGACACCCCGCGCGGCTCCGGTACCGGCACCGCCGCCACCACGACCCACCATCGCCACGCCTTCGCCCTGCTCGGCTCCGTCCAGATCACCCTGATCTTCACGCTCGCGGCGATCGCCGTGCCGCTGCCCGAGATCGGCCGAGCCTTCGGCCTGGAGCGGGCCGATCTGATCCTGCTCAGCGCCGCGTACGGGCTCACCTTCGCCGGGCTGCTGCTCTTCGGCGCGCGCCTCTCCGACCGCTACGGCGGGCGGCGCGCCCTCACCGCCGGGCTCATCGTCTTCGCCACCGCCTCGGCCGCCGCCCCGTTCTCCCCCGGCATCGGGACACTGCTCATGGCCCGGTTCGCCCAGGGCGCGGGGGCGGCCCTGATCGCGCCCGCCGCCATGGCCGTGCTGCGCACCGTCTTCCCCACCCCCGCGGCCTATGGCCGAGCGATGGCCACCTGGGGCGGGCTCTCGGTGCTCGGCGCGACCGCGGGCAATCTGGTCTCCGGCGTCATAGCCGCATTGCTGTCCTGGCGCTGGAGCTTCGCCGTGCCCCTTGCGGTGGCCGCGGCCGCCCTCGCCCTCGCGCCCCGGTTGCTGCCGGACACCGCGCCGAGCCGGGGCCGGACACTCGATCTGCCGGGCGCGCTGCTGGCCACGGCCGGGATCACGCTGGCCAGTTACGGGCTCGTGGTCACCGACGCCCTGCCCTGGTCGTCGGTGAGGGTGCTGGTGCCCCTGCTCATCGGGGCCGCGCTCCTCGTCGCGTTCTGGTTCGCCGAGCGCCGGGCCGGCGATCCGCTGCTGCCGCCCCGCTTCCTGCTGAACCGGCGGCGGGCCCTCGCCCTCGCGGCCATCGCGCTCAGCGCCTGCGCGACCGCGATGACCTTTGTGACCCTCTCGCTCCATCTCCAGCACGACCGTGACTGGTCACCGCTGGGGACCTCGGCCGCCTTTGTGCCGTTCGCCATCGCCCTGCTCGCCTCGGGGCGGGCGGCCGGGCCGCTGATAGCCCGCTTCGGCCCCCGCGTCGTCACCGCCACCGGGCTGGCCACGGCCGCGGCCGGGCTGGTCCTGCTCGCCCTCACCGGGCTCGACCCGCACACCCCGTACGCCTCCGCGCTGTTGCCGGGGCTGGTGCTGCTGCCGGCCGGCGCCGCCGCCTCCTTCGCCGGGGCCGCCGTGCTCACCACCCATGGGGTGCCGCCCGAGCGGACCGGACTCGCGGGCGGGGTACTGAACACGGCGATGGAGCTCGGCCCGACCGTCGTCTTCGCCATCGTGCTCACCTTCGGCAGCGATGCCATCTCCCTCGCCGCGACGGGGGCCGCGCTCGCCCTCGTCGCCGCCCTGAACCTCCGCGTCCAGCGGACCAGTCCATCCCGTCCCTCCTCTCTTCCTCAAGGAGCCATGCAGTGAACCGCTTCACCGGAAAGACCGCCCTCGTCACCGGAGCGGGCACCGGCCTCGGCCGTGCCATCGCGCTCGCCTTCGCCGCCGAAGGCGCCTCCGTGGTGGCCGCGGGGCGCACCGAATCCACCCTGGCCGAGACGGTCCGTCTCATCGAGGCCGCCGATGGCCGGGCCACCGCCGTGACCGCCGATGTCACCGACTCCGGGCAGCTGCGGGAGCTGGTGCACACGGCCGTCACCCGCTTCGGCGGACTGGACATCGCCGTCAACAACGCCGGGATACTGCGTGGCAAGGGGCCCGTCGGGGAGGTCAGCGAGGAGGACTGGGAGGCGGTGCTGCGCACCAATGTCACCGGTGTCTGGCTGGCCATGAAGCACCAGATCGCGCACATGAAGGACCACGGCGGCGGGGCGATCGTCAATGTCTCCTCCAACCTCGGCGCCCACCTCCGGGTTCCGGGCCTCGGCGCCTACAGCACCTCCAAGGCGGCGGTCGCCACGCTGACCCGGGTCGCCGCGCTCGACCATGTCCACCAGGGAATCCGGATCAACGCGGTCAGCCCCGGCGTCTCCGACGGCCCCATGTCACTGCTGCCCGGTGAGACCGAGGCCGACCGCGCCGAGCGGGCGAAAGCCGAGAATCCGCTGGGCCGGGTCGCGGAGGCGGATGAGATCGCCGCCGCCGTGCTCTACCTCGCCTCACCGGCGGCGGGCTCCGTGGTCGGCACGGATCTGGTGGTGGACAGCGGCTCGTCGGCCTGACCGGCCCCGAGCGCCCGGCGCGCCGAGCGATCGACCGCGCCGAGCGATCGACCGGCCGGAGCAGCCCGGCCATGGAGCTCCTGCCACGGGCCTCCGGCCATGGGGCAGCCCCCACTCTCACGCGGGGGCTTGCCGCATGGCCGGGGCGCCGCCGCACCCGGAGGCTGGTGAGACATGAACGCACTCACGAAGCGCCCTCGTTTACGCCTCGTCATGGCCGCCGCCGTCACCGCCGCTCTCCTCGGCGGCGCGGCCGCGGTCCCGGCCGCCGCCACCACCACCGCCCCCGGAGCCTCCACAGCGCCCGAGGCGCCCGCAGCGCCCGGCTCCGACTCCCCCGACCACCGGCTCACCGAGGACGAGCTGCGCCGCGAGGTGGCCCGGACCCTTGAGGACGCCGGATTCATCGGCCTCACCGTGGAGGTGCGCGACGGCCACCGCCGGATCCTCGCCCGCGCGGGCGAGGCGGAGCTGAACACCGGCCGTCCCATGCCGTACGGGGCGCACTACCGGGCCGCGAGCGTCACCAAGTCCTTCGTGGCCACGGTCGTCCTCCAACTGGTCGCCGAGGGGCGGCTCTCGCTGAGCGATCCGGTGGACAAGTGGCTGCCGGGTGTGGTGAGCGGCAACGGCAACGACGGCCGCCGGATCACCGTCAGGAATCTGCTCCAGCACACCAGCGGCATCCACAACTACGCCTACAGCGACGACACCGGCGACACGGCGGCGGACTTCGATCGGACCCGGTTCGACCATGTCTCCCCCGAGCAGGTGGTCGCCGGGGCGATGAAGCACCGGCCCGACTTCCCGCCCGCCCCGGCCGATGACCAAAAGCCCGACTGGAACTACTCCAACCCCGGCTATGTCCTCGCCGGAATGATCATCCAGAAGGTCACCGGACGCGCGTGGCCGGAGGAGGTCCGCGACCGCATCATCCGCCCGCTGGGCCTGACCGGCACCTACGAGCCGGGGGACGATCCGCGGCTGAAGGCCCCGTACGCGCATACGTATCAGCGCTTCCCCGGCTCCGGCACCTGGACGGACACCACGCTCCGGAACGTCTCCTGGGGCGGCGCGGCCGGTTCGCTCATCACCACCGACCGCGATCTGGACCGGTTCTACACCGCGCTGCTGGGCGGCCGTCTGCTGCCCCCGGCGCAGCTGGCCGCGATGCGCCGGACCGTCCCCGTCGGGCCGGACTTCGAGGTGGCCTTCCCGCATGCCCAGTACGGGCTCGGGATGATGCGGCAGCCGCTCAGTTGCGGCGGCTACCGCTGGGGCCACGGCGGCGACCTCGAAGGGGCCACGGTGCGGACCGGCTTCACCGAGGGCGGTCGGCGCTCGGTGACCATCAGCTCCAGCGGCAAGACCGCCGACGACGAGCAGCTGCTCCGGGCCGAGGCGGCCCTGCAGAGCCTCACCGATCGCGTCCTGTGCGACGGCGCGCGCCCGAAGCCGTAAACTCTGACATCCATTGGAGAGTTTCGGGGCGTGAAGAGAGTTCCGGGCGTGAGGGCGTGAGGAGGAGGGCCCATGCGTATCGGCGAGCTGTCCCGCCGCACCGGGGTGAGCGAGCGGCTGCTGCGCTACTACGAACAGCAGGGCCTCCTCCAGCCCGAGCGGCTGCCCAGCGGCTATCGCGCATACCGCGCGTCCGATGTGGCGGTGGTGCGGCGCATCCGCGCACTGCTGGCGGCCGGGCTCTCGACGGCGACCATCTCCCAGGTCCTGCCCTGCCTCCGCGACGACGACGGTGAGCACCTCGTGCCCACCTGCCCGGATCTGCTGGGCGAGCTGCGGGCGGAGCGGGAGCGGATGACCGCGGCCATCGAGGAGCTCGAGCTGTCCCGGTCACTGCTGGACAGGGTCATCACCGCGGGCCAGTCGGCCATGAACTGACCGAGGCGGGGCGCGGCCCGGGGTCAGTAGGGCAGCCGGGGGGCGGGGCCCGGCCCGGGGCAGTGGGGCGGCCGGGAGGCGGGGCGACCGGGAGGCGGGGCGCGGCCGGGGGCGGGCGCCGCCCTCTCGCGCCCCGCCTCACCTCAACTGGCGTAGCGTCACGAGGATATGACGCACGGTCCTTGTCCCGGACGACCGCAGGACGAGACACTTTCTGCCGCAGTCATGTGTGAGACATGGGATGTCTTGATGTCCTGACGGTGTGATGCCTCCTGGCGTGATGCCCGACGGCCTTGACGTCCAGATGCCGATGCCTCCATGAGGCAGTCTGAAGGGCAGGCCGTGACCATGGCGTCAGTTCTCCGCACACGTCCCCGCACCAGACCACCCCACCCCCGTGCCAGACCATGGCGGCGCCGCGCCTGCGTGCTCCTCACCGCCGCGGCGCTGGCTCTGATTCCGCTTCCGGTACGGGCCGCGGACACGGATTCCTCCGCGTCCGCGGCCCACGCCGACTCCGGCTTCGAACAGCAGGTCCTCTTCAAGTCTGCCCAGGAACAGGGCTACTCGTGCTTCCGGATCCCGGCGATCGTCAAGGCCAAGGACGGCTCCCTGCTCGCCTTCGCCGAGGGCCGGGTCGACAACTGCGGCGACGCCGGGGACATCGATCTGGTCCTCAAGCGCTCCACCGACGGCGGCCGCACCTGGGGCCCGCTCCAGGTGATCAACGAGGGCGGCGGCGACACCCACGGCAACCCCGCGCCCATCGTGGACCTGCGCACCGGCCGCATCGTGCTCGCCAGCACCTACAACACCGGCCGCGACGACTCCCAGAGCTGCGACATCCCCTGTGACCGCTCCCCGCATCTGCAGTACAGCGACGACAACGGCGCCACCTGGTCAACCCCGCGCGATCTGAGCTCCTCGCTGATGCCGCCCCAGTGGAACTCCTGGTACGCCACCGGCCCCGTCCACGGCATCCAGCTCCAGCACGGCCGGCACAAGGGCCGGCTGATCTTCACCCTCAACACCGAGAGCTACAGCGGCGGCCGCATCACCGACAACCATGCCGCGCTCGCCTACAGCGACGACGGCGGCAACCGCTGGCGCATCGGCGCGATGGACACCTACCCGCTCGCGGAGGACGGCACCTTCCGTCAGAAGCCGTCCGAGATGACGCTGGTGGAGCGCGCCGACGGATCGGTCTACGTCAGCGGGCGGGAGCAGGACGGCACCGATCTCGGCCATCGCGACTACGCCATCAGCCGGGACGGCGGCCAGAGCTTCACCGGGCCCTTCCGCACCATCCCCGATCTGCCCACCCCCCAGGTGCAGGGGTCGATCCTGCGGCTGCGCGATCCGGCCCGCGACGGCCACAGCCGGCTGCTCTTCTCGGCCCCCGCCGACCCCGACCGCCGCCGCACCATGATGGTCCGCTCCTCCTGGGACGAGGCCCGCACCTGGGACGGTGTCGAGCGCGGCAAGGTCGTCACCACCGACTGGTCCGGCTACTCCGACATGGTCGCGGTCTCCCGCGACACGGTGGGGCTGCTGTACGAGGGCGGTGCGGTGGACGCCCGTGACGAGATCCGCTTCGCCCGCTTCACCGAGGACTGGCTGGGCCCGCGCCAGGCACCCGCCCCCACCACCGACGACCGCGCGCCCGGCGCCCGGTCCGCGACCGTGCTCGGCGGCGCGGCGGCGCGCGGCGACGGCCGCTTCGGCGGCGGGCTGTCCTTCGACGGCACGGACGACGCGGTACGTGTCCCGTACCGGACCGCCTTGCCGCTGGGCACCCGTGACTTCACCGTGAGTCTGTGGTTCCGCTACTCGGCCGCCTCCGGGCAGCATCCGTTCCTGTGGATGGGCGGGATCGGCACCAAACAGCCGCAGGTCTGGCTGCGCGGTGAGCCCGGGAGCAACCGGATCCGGGCGCTGATGACGACGGTCAACGGCTTCTCCACCTTCACCAGCGCCTCGGTGTCCACCGACACCGCGTACAACGACGGGCAGTGGCATCACCTCGCCCTGACCCGCAGCGGCGGACGGCTCTCCCTCACCGTGGACGGCGGCACCGCCGTCACCGCCCCCGATGCCCCGGGCACCGTGAGCCGCACCGCGCCCTTCGGCCTCCACCTCGGCCAGGCCGTGGACGGTCGCTCCCATATGACCGGCGATCTCGATGAGTTCCGCCTGTACGGCCGCGCCCTGACCGACACCGAACTGCGCCGCGTCCGCGAGTTCAACGCCCCGCTCGACGACCACCACTCCGGCGCCCTCGTCCACCTCCCCCTGGACCGCGTGCGGTCATCTCATCACTAGCGGCCATCCACGATCAGACACCCGACTAGACCACACAGAACTCATTGCCCTCCGGGTCCTGGAGCACCACCGCGTAGTACTCCATCCCCGGCTCGTCCATGATCCGCTGCACCGTGGCTCCGGCCTCCTTCAGCCGGTCCACGGTCGAGGTGACCCGCTCGGTGCGGACCGCCAGGGGCACATCACGCCCGCCGCCCACCTTCAGATCCAGATGCAGCCGGTTCTTGGTGACCTTCGACTCCGGAACCTGCTGGAACCACACCCTCGGACCCTGCCCCTCCGGATCCACGATGGACTCCGGGATCTCCCCGGCCCCGGGGGGCAGCTCCTCCGGGGGCACCCCCATGTCCGCCCAGTACTCCCGCCAGGTGGCATGGCCGCCGGGCGGGGGCTCGGGCACATAATCCAGGGCCTCGGCCCAGAAGGCCACCATCCGGCGTGGCTCGGCACAGTCGATGGTCAGCTGCAGGGTGAGCGTCGTCATGTCCGAAGCCTCGCAGAGGGGTCTGACAACAGCCTCCCGAGAGGGTCTGAAAACGAGACCCGCCGCGGATGCGTCCCGCTAGGGTGAACGGCCGTGGCCGAAGCCGACTTCCTCAACTCCACCCGGGCGTCCTACAACGCCATAGCCCTCGACTACGACAAGCAGTATCGCGACGAACTGGCGGCCCAGACGCTGGAGCGGGCGGTGTTCGCCGGGTTCGCCGAGCTGGTGCGGAACGCCGGGGGCGGACCGGTGGCCGATGTGGGCAGCGGTCCGGGCCGGGTGACGGCTCACCTCCATGAGCTGGGGCTGTCCGTGTACGGGATCGACCTGTCGCCGGCGATGGTGGAGCTGGCCCGGCGGGAGCATCCCGGGCTGCGGTTCGAGGAGGGGTCGATGCTGTCCCTGGACATCGCGGACGGCACCCTCACCGCCGTGGTGGCCTGGTACTCGACGATCCACATTCCGCAGGAGCGGCTGCCGGATGTGTTCGCCGAGTTCCACCGGGTGCTGGCGCCCGGTGGATACGCGCTGGTGGGCTTCCAGGTGGGCGATGAGCAGCGGGTCTACACGGAGGCGTTCGGTCATGAGGTGTCGCTGAGTTTCCGCCGGTGGCAGCCGGACCGGATCGCCGAGTTGCTGGCCGCGGCCGGGCTGCCGGTCCGCGCCCGGACCGTCCGGGAGCCGGAGCGCTGGGAACCCACCCCGCAGGCGTTCCTCATCGCCCGCAAGCCGCCGCTGCCGCCTGCCGACGACCAGAACGCCGGAGACCAGAACGCCGACGACCAGACCGCCGGAAACCAGACCGCCCGAAACCAGCCCGCCGAAAGCTGACGTCAGACGCGGGTCAGCACGGCGCTGTCCGCGCTGTCCGCGCTGTCCGTACGAACCTGAGCGGCCTCCGGCCCCGTCTCGGCCCCCGTCACCGCCGCCTCCGGCGCCTCCGGCGCCCGCGCCGCATAGCGGCGGGCCAGCACCGCGCACACCATGAGCTGCATCTGGTGGAAGAGCATCAGCGGCAGCACCGCCAGGCTCGCCTGGGCGCCGAAGAGCACGCTCGCCATCGGCAGCCCGGCGGCCAGGCTCTTCTTCGACCCCGCGAACACGATGGTGATCCCGTCCTCGCGGACGAAGCCCAGCTTCCGTGAGCCGTACGAGGTGAGCGTGAGCATCACCGTGAGCAGGACCGCCTCGACGCCGAGGAGGATCGCCAGCCGGGCCGGGGTGACCTGGTGCCAGATGCCCCGGGTCATGCCCTCGCTGAACGCCGCGTAGACCACGAGCAGCACCGAGCCGCGGTCGACCAGGCGCAGCACCGCCCGATGGCGGGAGATGAAGCCGCCGATCCAGCGGCGCAGGAGCTGACCGGCGAGGAAGGGGGCCAGTAGCTGGAGCCCGATCTTGAGCATCGAGTCGGCCGAGAAGCCGCCTCCGCTGCCGCCCAGCAGCAGCGCGGCCAGTACCGGGGTGACGACCACGCCGAGCAGGCTGGAGAAGGAGCCCGCGCAGATCGCGGCGGCGACATTGCCCCGGGCGATCGAGGTGAAGGCGATGGAGGACTGGACCGTGGAGGGCACCAGGCACAGGAAGAGCAGCCCGGTGTAGAGGGGATGCGTCAGCACGTACGGCACCAGGCCGCGCGCGGCGAGGCCGAGGGCCGGGAAGATGACGAAGGTGCACACCAGCACGGTCAGGTGGAGCCGCCAGTGGCGCACTCCGTCCAGCGCCTCACGGGTGGAGAGCCGGGCGCCGTAGAGGAAGAAGAGGAAGGCGACCGCGACCGTGGTGGCCCCGTCGGTGACGGTGGCGGCCCGGCCGCTGACCGGGAGCAGCGCGGCGAGCGCCACGGTGCCGATGAGTCCGAGGATGAAGCCGTCCAGCGGGAGCCAGGAGGGGAGGGCGATCTTGCGGAGGTGCGGGCGGTGCGGCATTCGTTCTCTTTCTCGCTCTTTCTCATCTGGCGCGGACTGGCGTGGACTGGCGTGGACACGGACGGGGCCCCGTCCATAGTGCTCCCGATCTAGGCCATCGGGAATCCTGCATACCGCTCTGACTGCCATCGCGTTCCGTGATGGGTCTCGGGCATACAGTGGCTCCATGTACGACCCCGCCCAGCTCCGGACGTTTCTCGCGGTGTCCCAGACCCTGAGCTTCACCCAGGCCGCCGACCGCCTCGGGGTGCGTCAGTCCACCGTGAGCCAGCAGGTGCGCAAGCTGGAGGCGGCGGTGGGGCGGCAGCTATTCGCCCGCGACACCCACGGGGTGGAGCTGACCGAGGACGGCGAGGCGATGCTGGGGTTCGCCCGCTCGATCCTGGAGGCGAACGAGCGGGCGGCGAGCTGGTTCCGGGGCACCCGGCTGCGCGGCCGGCTGCGCTTCGGCGCCTCGGAGGACTTCGTGGTGACCCGGCTGCCGGAGATCCTGGAGGGGTTCCGCCGCGATCACCCCGAGGTGGACCTGGAGCTCACCGTCGAGCTGTCGGGCACGCTGCATGAGCGGCTGGAGGCGGGCAAGCTGGATCTGGTGCTGGCCAAGCGGTCCGAGGACCGGCCGGGCGGCCAGCTCGTGTGGCGGGACCGGCTGGTGTGGATCGGCGCCGAGCGGCTGCGGCTGGATCCGGACCGTCCGCTCCCCCTGATCGTCTTTCCGCCACCCGGGCTGACCCGCGCCCGCGCGCTGGATGTGCTGGAGCGGCACGGCAGGTCATGGCGGATCGTCTGCACCAGCGGCAGTCTCAACGGCCTGGTCGCGGCGGCGCGTGCCGGGCTCGGGGTGATGGCACACACCCATGGCCTGATTCCGCCCGGCTTGGCGCCGGTCCCCGAACGGGCCGGGCTGCCCGACCTCGGCCCCGTGGATTTCGTACTGTTGTACGGAAAGCGGCGACAGGACGGCGCCTCGCACGCCGCCGCGGAGCGACTCGCCGCCGCGATCCTGGCGGGGCCTGTGCCACGATCGGAGAGATTTCGTGCAGAAGACCGTTACATATAAGCCACACACGCGGCGCATAGGACCAGACTCCACGCAATCCGCCCTCGTCGGCGCCTGATTGACCTTCTTTCACCTTTCAGGCCGCCCGGCATTCCGTGCGTTCCGGGCACAAAACACCTCTCCCGCATCGGGGCCGGATCGGGTACGGTCGCGGCGCTGTGCCCAGCGGCTTCAAGGAGCAGGTATTGCGCGAGTTCACCGTCCCCCCGATGGCGACGGCGCCCCAGGCCGGAGGACTGGCGGATGCCGTCTTCGACCATGCGGACGCCGATCCCCACCGGGTGGCGCTGGCACGCAAGACGGCGGATGACCGCTGGCAGGACGTGACCGCGGGCCAGTTCCGGGACGAGGTGACGGCGCTCGCCAAGGGGCTGTTGGCCCAGGGCGTCCGGTTCGGCGACCGCGTCGCGATCATGTGCCCCACCCGCTACGAATGGACGCTCTTCGACTTCGCGCTGTGGACCCTGGGCGCCCAGAGCGTCCCGCTGTATCCCACCTCCTCCGCCGAGCAGGTCTGCTGGATGCTGCATGACGCGGGGGTCTCCGCCTGTGTCGTGGAGCATGAGGACCACGCCATGACGGTCGGCTCGGTGGTCGGCCGGCTGCCGCATCTGAGGCGGCTGTGGCAGCTGGACGCGGGGGCGCTGGAGGAGTTGCTGGCGGCCGGGGAGTCGGTCGAGGACGATCTGGTCGAGCGGCACCGGCTGGCCGTGACCCCCGAGCAGCCCGCGACCATCATCTACACCTCGGGCACCACCGGCCGCCCCAAGGGCTGCGTGATCACCCACGCCAATCTGATGGCCGAGTGCGACAACATCGTCGAGCGGTACGAGGAGGCCTTCCACTCCAAGCGCGGCGACGAGGCCGCCACCCTGCTCTTCCTCCCGCTCGCCCATGTCTTCGGCCGGATGGTCGAAGTCGCCTCCATCCGCGGCAAGGTCAAGCTCGGGCACCAGCCCAGGCTCTCGGCCGCCGCGCTGCTGCCCGATCTGAAGACCTTCCGGCCGACCTTCATCCTCGCGGTGCCGTACATCTTCGAGAAGGTGTTCGCGGCGGCGCGCCGCAAGGCCGAGGCGGAGGGCAAGGCCGGGGTGTTCGAGAAGGCCGTGGATGTGGCGGTGCGGTACGCGGAGGCGCTGGAGGCCAAGGCGTTCGGCACCGGGCCGGGTCCGGGCGCCTCGCTGCGCATGCAGCATCAGTTCTTCGAGAAGGCCGTATACGGCAAGGTGCGCGCCGCGATGGGCGGCCGGGTCCGGCACGCGATGTCGGGCGGTTCCGGCATGGAGCGGCGGCTCGGGCTGTTCTTCGCGGGCGCGGGCGTCACCATCTACGAGGGCTACGGCCTGACCGAGTCCACCGCCGCCGCCACCGCCAACCCGCCCGAGCAGACCCGGTTCGGCACGGTCGGCGTGCCGATCCCGGGCACCACGGTGCACCTGGCCGACGACGGCGAGGTGTGGGTGCGCGGCGGCCAGGTCTTCGAGGGCTACCTGGGCGATCCCAAGGCGACCGACGCGGTGCTGCGCGACGGCTGGCTCGCCACCGGCGACCTGGGCACGCTGGACGACGACGGCTATCTCACCATCACCGGGCGGAAGAAGGAGATCCTGGTGACCTCCAGCGGCAAGTCGGTCTCCCCCGGCGGCCTGGAGGAGCGGGTGCGGGCCCATCCGCTGGTCGCCCAGTGCATCGTGGTCGGCAACGACCGTCCGTATATCGCGGCGCTGGTCACCCTGGACTCCGAGGCGGTCGCGCACTGGCTGACGATGCGCGGCAAGCCGGAGCTGCCGCCGGGCGACCTGGTCCGGGACCCCGATCTGGAGACCGAGATCCGGCGCGCGGTGGTGGCGGCGAACACCACCGTCTCCCAGGCGGAGTCGATTCGTACCTTCCGGATACTTGCCGCGCAGTTCTCCGAGGAGCATGGTCTGCTGACGCCGTCGCTGAAACTGAAGCGAAAGGCCATCGAACAGGCATACGCCGTCGAGGTCGAGGCGCTGTACCACTCCTGAGCCGCGAAGGGGGCACGAAATGATCGATGTCATTCTCCCCGAACTTCCCGAACGTGAACTGTCCCTGTTGTCCGAGGAGACACCTCAGCCAAGCGGCCCGAGGCTGGCCGGGCGGGTGATCCTGGGCGGGCCGGTGGCCTTACCGGTGACGGCGGAGCTCGTCGAACCGGATCCGGACCTGCGGGACTTCCTGCGAACCGAGGCCGACAACGCCGTCTACCACCTGGTGCATCTGTCGGTGACCTGCGCCCGGGACGCGCCGGACCCCGCCCTGCACTCGGTCAATCTCGATGTCACGCTCACGGCCGAACCGGTGCGGCGGGGCACCACGGTCTTCCAGCCGGTGGCCTGGTCCATGACCCCGCGCCAGCTCACCGCGGAGGCGAAGGCCACGCCACCGGCGCAGGCGGCCCACCTCGGCCCGCGGCTCGGTTTCCGGGAGGTTCTGCACACCGCGTACGGCGAGCGGGTCTTCCTGGAGGCGCGGCGTGAGCTGCGCTCCGACCCGGGCTGGGAGATCCGGCACACCTCGGCGGCGCGCATCGGCGGGACCTACCGGCTGGCCATGGTGGTGCGGGCACCGCGCGGGGCGGTGAGCCGGGCGGCGGTCGCGGTGGGCGCGACGGTGCGTGAGGGGCACACCCTGCACCGCTTCCGGGAGGAGCTCGAGGAACCGCTGCACCTCACCGTGGATCAGTAGATACGGGGGCGGAGGCACGAGCGGTACGAGCACAGGCAAGGAGCGACGGGAACGGTGGACGGCCAGGACGGGGACGGACATCCGGCGCTGACGACCGAGGAGATCCGGGAGTTGGCGCGGGTCTTCCCGCCCGGCCCGTCCGCCGTGGCGCTGCTGCGCAGGGCGGGCCTGACCGCCGAGCACATCCCGGCGGCGACCGGCACCACCGCCGGGGAGTTCTGGTCCGTGGTGGCCCGCGCGGTGGCCGCGGACCGGATCGCGGACGGCAGGCTGCGCGTCCTGGCCGCCGCCTGCGTCACCTATCCGCACAACGAGGTGTTCCGCGCCGCCTTACGGGAGCCGGGCGGCGGCGGTCTCCGGCGGGTGCTGGTGACCGGCGCCGCGCCGGGGTCCCAGGAGTTAGCCGCGGTCCAGCGGGCCGCGCGGGGCGTCCTGACGGTCGACCGGTGCCCCGCCTCGGCCGCCACCGATCTGCGGCGGATCCTCACCGTGCGCCCGGATGTGCTGCATCTGGTCTGCCGCCGCGAGGGGCGCACGCTGGTCTTCGAGGACGGCGACGGCCAGGCGCATCGCACACCCGCCGCCCGCCTGGCCGAGCTGCTGGCCGCCTATCGCCGGCTGACCGGCGCCCCGCTGCCCGGTGTGGTGCTCGGCTGCCCCGACGGCGCGCCGCTCGCCGCGCTCTTCGCCCGGGCGGCCGAGGTGGTGGTCGCCCATCGCGGACCGCTGGACGCCGCGGCGGCCTTCGCGGGCGGGCTCTACGCCCTGCTGGGCGAGGTGCCCACGCTGGCGCAGGCGGCGCGGCGGGCGGCGGAGCGCCTCGGGCGGGACGGAGGCGGGGTGGTGGTCCTGCGCGGACGACCCTGGTGAACGGGCCCCGGCGGGAATGCCTGCCGCTCGTTGATCGTTGTACCTACGGAAGCATGCAATCCACATCCGACGTAAGGATCGACTGCCCGTGAGCAAGGTCCCGTTCATCACCCTCAACAACGGCGTGCGGATGCCGCAGCTCGGCTTCGGTGTCTGGCAGATCCCGGACGACGAGGCGCAGGTGGCGGTGCGCACCGCGCTGGACGCCGGGTACCGCAGCATCGACACCGCCGCGATATACGGCAATGAGGAGGGCACGGGGAAGGGGCTCGCCGCGTCGGGCATCGCGCGCGACGAGCTGTTCGTCACCACCAAGCTCCAGAATGCCGACCAGGGGTACGACTCGACCCTCCGCGCCTTCGACACCTCGCTGACCAAGCTGGGCCTGGAGTATGTGGATCTCTACCTGATCCACTGGCCGCTGCCCGGGGTCGACAGGTACGTGGACACCTGGAAGGCGTTCGAGAAGATCTACTCCGAGGGCCGCGCCAAGGCCATCGGCCTGTCCAACTTCCACGCCGCCCACACCCAGCGGCTGCTCTCCGAGACCTCGATCATCCCGGTGATCGACCAGATCGAGCTGCACCCGCAGCTCCAGCAGGCGGAGCTGCGCGCCTTCAACGCCCGCCATGACATCGCCACCGAGGCATGGTCCCCGCTCGGCCAGGGCAAGGGCCTGCTGGAGGACCCGAAGCTGGCGGCGATCGCCCAGAAGCACGGGAAGTCCCCGGCCCAGGTAGTGCTGCGCTGGCATCTGGATCTCGGCAATGTGGTGATCCCCAAGTCCGTGACCCCGTCTCGGATCCAGGAGAACATCGACGTCTTCGACTTCCAGCTGGACTCCGAGGACCTGTCGGCGATCGACTCCCTGGAGACCGGCAACCGGCTGGGCTTCGACCCCGAGACCTTCAACGGCTGAGCCCCGGCACTCCACCGCTACGCCGTCCGCCCCGTCGCGTCCCCCGCGGCGGGGCGGACCCGTATCCACCCGCACCGCGCGTCGTGGCATATCCCGGGCGCATGACCCCTCATCCGGGGCTCATGCGCCCGCCGAGCGAGGCACGTCCCCGGCAATTACGCTTGGCGCCCAGATGGGCACACAGCGTGACCACGCCCGAGCCGAGGAGACCGAAGATGTCCCGCAGACGCCGTCACGGCCTTGAGCTGGCCGCCGGTTGCACCGTCGCGATAGCCGCCCTCTTCCTGGGGAGCGGCATACCCGCGGTGGCCGACCCCGGTGAACCCTCCCCCCGCCCCCGGAGGGAGGTGCCCCCCGAGATGCTGGCCTCGATGCAGCGCGATCTGGGCCTGACGGCCGATGAGGCGCGGATGCGGATATCCAATGAGTACCGGGCCGGGGCCACCGAACCGGGGCTGCGCAAGAGCCTGGGCGGCAGCTACGGCGGCGCGTGGGTGACCGGCAACACCGCCGAACTCACCGTCGCCACCACCGACGAGCAGCAGAGCGGCACCATCACGGCCGGCGGCGCCAAGGCCGCGGTCGTCAAGCACAGCCTCAAGGCCCTCACCGACGCCAAGCAGGCCCTGGACCGCACCGCCTCGGAGCGTCCCCCGGCGGCCGATGTCGCCTCCGCCTGGTACGTCGACGTCAAGACCAACAGCGTCGTGGTGCAGTCGGCCAAGCCGAGCGAGGCGGCCGCCTTCGTCGCCACCAGCGGCGCGGACCGCGAGGTCGTACGGGTCGTGGAGTCGGCCGAGCGGCCGAGCCCGCTGTACGACCTGCGGGGTGGCGAGGCGTTCTACATCAACGACGCCGCCCGCTGCTCGATCGGCTTCTCGGTGACCCAGGGCGAGGAGAACGGCTTCGTCACCGCGGGCCACTGCGGCAGCCAGGGCGACACCACCACCGGCTTCAACCGGGTGGCCCAGGGCAGCTTCCAGGGCTCCACCTTCCCCGGTCATGATTACGCCTGGGTGTCCACCAACGCCGACTGGGTTCCGCAGCCGTGGGTGATCGGCCCCGACGGCACCAACGTCACCGTCACCGGCTCCCAGGAAGCGCCGGTGGGCTCGTCCGTCTGCCGCTCCGGCTCGACGACCGGCTGGCACTGCGGCACCATCCAGCAGCACGACACCAGCGTGCAGTACCCGCAGGGCACGATCAACGGGGTCACGCGCACCAACGTCTGCGCCGAACCGGGCGACTCCGGCGGTCCGTTCATCTCGGGCAGCGAGGGGCAGGGCGTCACCTCCGGCGGCTCCGGCAACTGCACCGTCGGCGGCACGACGTACTACCAGCCGGTGAACCCGATCCTGACGACCTACGGGCTCACCCTCACCACCGGCTGACGCCGGGGTGCCGAGGCCGCCGCGGTCGAACGGACCGGCGGCGGCCTCGCGCGTGCGCCCACGCGTGACGTGGCGCCCGTCCTCGCGCGTGTTCGGAGCACCTTGACCAATCCGCACCCCTCCGGGCGACGAATGAGGTACGACACCTCCGTGTGCGCCGCATCGTTCCCGGAAGGACGGCTTGTGAGAGAACCCGTGTACATCGGCGGACCGGCCGCGCGCGGACCGGACCTCGAAGAGTTGCTCCAGATGGTGGCCCGGGGGGACCAGAACGCGTTCGGAGCCCTCTACGACGCCGTCAGCGGGCCGGTCCTGGGGCTGACGCGCAGTCTGCTGCGCAACCCGGCGCAGGCCGAGGAGGTCACACAGGAGGTCCTGGTCGAGGTGTGGCGGTCCGCTGCGCGGTTCGACCCGGGCCGGGGCAGCGCCATGGCCTGGATCATGACGGTAGCGCACCGGCGCGCCGTGGACCGGGTCCGCTCGGCGCAGGCCGCCTCCGACCGCGAGGAGCGCGCCGCGCTGCTGTCCCGTACCCCGGCGTTCGACGAGGTGACCGAGCAGGTGGAGGCCAGGCTGGAGCGCGAGCAGGTGCGCCGGTGCATGCGGACGCTGACCGAGTTGCAGCGGCAGTCGGTGACGCTCGCCTACTACCGGGGGCGCTCCTACCGTGAGGTGGCGGAGCTGCTGTCGCTGCCGCTCGGGACCGTGAAGACCAGACTCCGGGACGGGCTCATCCGGCTCCGGGACTGCATGGGGGTCGGCGCATGACCAGAGCGGATCTGCACACCTTGACCGGGGCGTACGCGGTGCACGCCCTGTCGGGGCGGGAATTGACCGAGTTCGAGCGGCATCTGGCGGTCTGCGACGCCTGCCGTCAGGAGGTACGGGAGCTGCGGGAGACGGCGGCGAAGCTGGCGGTGGCCACGGCCCTGACCCCGCCCCCGACCATGAAGGACGATGTGATGCGGCGGATCGCCACGGTCCGCCAGGAGCCGCCCCGGGTGGCGGCGCGGGAGGCCCGGGAGTCCCATGCCGGCCCCCGGCGGCGCACCGGACGGCGGGCGCTGAACTTCGCGCTGGCGGCCTGTGTGGCCGCGGCCGCCGCGTTCGGCGGGGCCGCGGTGTGGCAGTACCGGCAGGCGTCCGACGCCCGCGACACGGCCCGCCGCTCCGAGCAGCGGGTGGCCCAGGCGGAGGAGGTGACCCAGGTGCTGGCCGCGCCCGACGCGCGCAGCCGCAGCGGTCGGATGACGGACGGCTCGACCGGCACGGTGGTGGTCTCGCGCGGGCTGAACAGGGCGGTGTTCCTCGCCTCGGGGCTGCCCGAGCCGCCCGCCGGGCGGATCTACCAGCTCTGGTTGAGCGACGGCGGCACCATGCGCCCGGCGGGTCTGATGGACTCCTCGGGCCGGAGCGCGGCAGCGGTCCTGAGCGGTGCGGTCGGGAAGGCGTCGGCCATGGGGGTGACGGTCGAGCCCGCCGGAGGGTCGAAGGCCCCGACGAGCGATCCGCTGGTCCTGCTGACGTTCCCCTCGGCGTGAGCGGGCGACATCGGGCGAAATCCATCGATACGGGAGGCGATGTGGGGTAAGGGAGAGGGATGCGCACGTCCCTCTCCGTCTTCACCTCCGATCTGCGGCTGTCCGACAACCCCGTGCTGCGTGGCGCGACGCGCTCCGCCGAGCGGGTCGTTCCGCTGTTCGTCGTGGACCGCGGCCTGGCCGGAACGGGGTTCGCCGTCCCCAACCGGGTGGCGTTCCTCGCGGACGCCCTGGCCGATCTCGACGCGGGGCTGCGCGAGCGCGGCGGGCGGCTGGTGGTCCGCCGGGGCGACGCGGTGGCGGAGATCCTGCGGGCGGCGCGCCAGGCGGACGCGGACGAGGTGCATATCGCGGGCGGGGTGAGTGGCTACGCCACCCGCCGCGAACAGCGGCTGCGCGAGGCACTGGAGGCGGACGGACGGCGGCTGCGGGTGCACGGCGCGGTGGTGACGGCGGTGGAGCCGGGCGAGGTGACCCCGGCGGGCAAGGACCACTTCGCGGTCTTCACTCCGTACTTCCGCGCCTGGCAGCGGACCGGGCTGCGCACGGCGCTCACCGCGCCGCGCACGGTGAGCGTGCCGTCCGGGCTGCGCTCGGAGCCGGTGGCGGCGGTCACCTCGCTCGCCCCGGGCAGCCCCTCCCCCGGGCTGCCCGAGGGCGGGGAGACGGCGGGCCGACGCCGCGTCCGCTCCTGGTGGCGGTCGGGGCTCGGGGACTACGCCGACCGGCAGGACGATCTGGCGGGCGACGCCACCTCCCGGCTCTCCCCGTATCTGCACTTCGGCTGCCTGTCCCCGGTGGAGCTGGTACACCGGGCGCGGAAGGCGGGCGGCGCGGGCGCCGACGCCTTCGTACGGCAGCTTGCCTGGCGGGACTTCCACCATCAGGTGCTGGCCGCCCGGCCGGACGCCGCACACGCCGATTACCGCCCGCGGGGCGACCGGTGGCGCCGCGACGAGGCGGAGATCGCGGCCTGGAAGGCGGGGCGCACCGGCTATCCGCTGGTCGACGCCGGAATGCGGCAGCTACGCCACGAGGGCTGGATGCACAACCGGGCGCGGCTGCTGGTGGCCAGTTTCCTCACCAAGACGCTCTACCAGGACTGGCGGATCGGCGCCCGGCACTTCCTGGATCTGCTGGTGGACGGGGATCTGGCCAACAACCAGCTCAACTGGCAGTGGGCGGCGGGCACCGGCACCGACACCCGTCCCAACCGGGTCCTCAATCCGCTGGCGCAGGCCCGGCGGTTCGACCCGGACGGCACGTATGTGCGGCGCTGGGTGCCGGAGCTGGCCGAGGTGACCGGCTCCGGCGTCCACACTCCCTGGCGGCTGCCGAAGGCCGAGCGGGACCGGCTGGACTACCCCGGCCCGATCGTGGACCTCCAGGAGGGACTGGCCCGCTTCCGGCACGCCCGGGGGTGACGTCGGGTCCTGTCCGGCCGGTCAGTCGGCGCGGGCGCCGTGCCGCGGGGCGATCTCCTCGATCCGGCCGGCGAGCTCGAAGTCGAGCCCGGTCACCTTGCCCCCGGCGCTGTGGGTGTTCACCGAGACGCCGACCTTGTTGTAGCCGAGGGTCAGATCGGAGTGGTGGTCGAGCTCCTCCTGGATCGTGGCGATCTCCGCCACCATCCCGGCCGCCTGCGGATGCCCCTTGAAGACATAGGTCCGCGAGAGCCGGTCGTCCGCGAACGACCAGCCGGGAAGCTGCTCCAGACGCCGCTGGATCTCCTGGTCGGTGAGCGGTTGGACTGCCATGACACATCCCTTCGTCGCGGGTGACCGGTGGCCCTTCCACCCTGCCATGGGCGCACCCGGCGTCGGCTACCTTCAGCTCATGACGACTGCCGCGCCGCCCCGGGTGGGCGCACTGCTGCGCGAGTGGCGGGACCGCCGCCGGTTGAGCCAGCTTGAGCTCGCGCTGCGCGCCGACTCCTCCGCCCGCCACATCAGCTTCATCGAGACCGGCCGGTCGCGGCCCAGCCAGGAGATGGTGCTCCGGCTCGCCGACCATCTCGACGTCCCCGTCCGCGAGCGCAACGCCCTGCTGATCGCCGCCGGTTACGCTCCGCACTATCCGGAGCGGTCGGTGGACGACCCCTCGATGAGCGCCCTGCGCGCATCCCTGGAGCGGCTGCTGACGGGCTACGAGCCGTATCCGGCGCTCGTGGTGGACGGCACCTATGGGGTGCTGGCGGCCAACCGGGGCATCGCGGCGCTGCTGGAGGGGGTGGCGGAGCATCTGCTGAAGCCCCCGCTGAACGCGATGCGCCTCACCCTGCACCCCGAGGGGCTCGCCCCGCGCATCCGCAACCTCCGCGAATGGCGTGGCCATCTGCTGGACCAGATGGACCGGCAGCTTGCGCTGATGCGCTCCTCGCCGCTGCGCGCGCTGTACGACGAGGTGGCCGCCTATCCGCTGCCCGAGAGCGGCGGCCGGGAGACGGCGACCGCCGGTGACACCCCGCCCTTCGCCCTGCCGATGATGATCGAGCACGGCGGGCGGGTGCTGTCGTTCATCTCGACGATCGCGACCTTCAACACCCCCATGGACGTCACGGTCTCCGAGCTGGCCATCGAGACCTTCCTCCCGGCCGACCCGGAGACCGCCGCCGCCCTGGGGCGGTTCAGCCGGTCGTAGGGACCCGGTCCAGGAAGCCGAGGACGGAGCGGATCCGGCCGTCCTCGGCCAGGGTGATCACATCGGTCGCGGCGACCGGGGCGGAGCCGTCGGCCGTGGAGACCAGCTCCCAGCAGAAGCGGGCCATGTCGTGGTGGCCGTCCACGGCGCCGGTGAGCCGGAACTCATGGCCGGGGAACTGCTCCTGGGCCCCGGCGATGACGGCGGCGAGCTGCTCATGGCCCCGCGCCTCGGCCAGCGGGTCGGTGTAGCCGCCGTCCTCGATCCAGGCGGCGGCGATGGCCTTGGCGCGGGCCTCGGGGCCGGTGGCGTTCCACGCCTCGAAGTAGCGGGCGACGGCGGTGTCGTACTGCGTCATGTGGTTACTCCTCCATGAAATCCCCTGGTCGGACCCGGGTCCCGGACCGGAGGGCGCCGGCCCGGAACCCGATGTCTCAACCCTGCCGCCGTCGCGGGCGGGGGTCGATTACCGCCGAGGTAATGGAGACGAGGGGAGACACCGCCCCGGGGAGTTCAGGAGCGCTGGGACTCCACGAGCGCGATGGCCTCCTCCTTGGTGGCCACGGCGGGCGGCGAGCCCTCCAGCGGCTGCCGGGCCGTCTCCTTCATCACGGCGGCGGCGATGATGCCGACGACGGCGGCGAGCATCGTGTAGTAGGCGGGCATCAGATCGTCCCCGGTGCTGCTGATCAGGCCCTCGGTCACCAGCGGCGTGGTGCCGCCGAAGAGCGAGACGGAGATGTTGAAGGCGATGGAGAGCGAGCCGTAGCGCACATTCGTGGGGAAGAGCGCGGGCAGCGAGGCGGACATCACGCTCACATACGGCAGCAGACACAGCCCCAGGAGCAGCAGCCCGGCGAAGACCGGGACCACCCCGCCCTGCTTGATGAGCAGGAAGCACGGCACGGCGAGCACCAGGAAGCCCACGGACCCGGCCATCAGCACGGGCTTGCGGCCGATGCGGTCGGAGTACCGGCCGACGAAGGTGATGGCCGCCATGAGCACCAGCATCACGATGATGATCGAGACCAGGGCGCTGGTGCTGCTGTAGTGGAGGGTGTCCGACAGATAGGTCGGCATGTAGGACAGCAGCATGTAGTCGGTGATGTTGTACGCGGCGACCAGCGCGATGCACAGCGCCATCGCACGCCACTGGGTGCGGAACACCTGCCAGAACGGCAGGCTCTCGCGCTCCCCCGCGCTGGTGGCGCCCTCGTCCTCCAGCTTCTGGAACGCGGGGGTGTCATCCAGCTTCAGCCGCAGATACAGGCCGACGAGACCGATCGGCGCGGCGGCCAGGAACGGGATGCGCCAACCCCAGGAATTCATCGAGGAGTCGGCGAGCGTCACGGTCAGAATGGTGACCAGTCCGGCCGCCGCGGTGTAGCCGATCAGCGTGCCGAACTCCAGAAAGCTGCCGTAGTACCCACGGCGCTTGTCGGGCGCGTATTCGGCGATGAAGGTGGAGGCGCCGCCGTATTCCCCGCCGGTGGAGAATCCCTGGAGCATACGGAAGAGGATGAGCAGCGCCGGCGACCAGAAGCCGATGGCGGCATAGCCGGGAATCAGCCCGATGGCGAGCGTGCTGGACGCCATCATGATCATGGTGAAGGACAGGACCTTCTTACGGCCGATCCGGTCGCCCAGGGGCCCGAAGAACATGCCTCCCACCGGGCGGACCAGAAAGGCCACCGCGAATGTCGCGAGGGAGGAGAGCACCTGGACCGTGCCATTACCGGACGGGAAGAAGACTTTGCCGATGGTGACCGCGAGATAGCTGTAGATCCCGAAGTCGAACCATTCCATGGCGTTTCCCAGCGCGGCGGCCTTCACCGCTTTCCGGACGGTCTTCTCTTCGGTGACCGTGATGTCGCTCCGGCGCAGTGGAGGGTTCTTGCGTCGCTGGACAGCACGCCAGAGCAGGCGGTGCCGGGAGGGCGCGGGCGCGGAGGCTTCGACATCGGTTTGGACAGGCACGAGCAACTCTTTTCAGTGGACAGGCTTGTTGCGCATACCCCGCAAAGCCCGTGGCATGCCAGGCGTGTCGCAGACCACCCGGGAACGCCGGCCGCGGCGCTCAAGGGGTGTTCGACCCCAACCCGAGCCGGGCCAGGCATCTTCAGGGAACCCGGCGGGTTGCTTTACTGTTCTTTGGCCTTCCGTAAACCAAACCGCGCGGACGCATAACCCTCACACAACGCCGAAAGACACCGAACTCAAGGGGACATCATGCTCTATGGCAATGCCCTCCGAAAGGCCATCAGTTCATCCGGTACCACACCCCTCATCGGCATCTACGACATGTACTCGGCGTCCATCGCCGCACAGCACTACAACGGCTTCTTCGTATCCGGATTCGGGTTCGCCGCATCGCATTACGGGCTGCCCGACATCGGCTTCATCGCCTGGCCCGACATGCTCGCCTTCGTGGAGCGGCTGCGTCTCGCCTTCCCCGAGCACCATCTGCTCGTGGACATCGACGACGGCTATGTGGATCCCGAGGTCGCCTGCCATGTGGTGCAGCGACTGGAGCGCACCGGGGCCTCCGGGGTGATCCTGGAGGACCAGCGGCGCCCGCGCCGCTGCGGCCACGCGGAGGGCAAGCTGACCCTGCCGCTCGAGGAGTACCTCGAAAAGCTCCAACTGGTGCTGAGCAGCAGGAAGGACATGGTGGTGGTGGCGCGCACGGACGCCACCGAGGAGCCCGAGATCCTGCGGCGGGCGGCCGCGCTGGCGGAGACCGACGCGGATGTCGTCCTCGTCGACGGGGTGCGCAGCGTGGAGTGGATCCGCAAGGTCCGCAAGGTCATCGGCGACAAACCCCTGCTGTTCAACCAGATCGCGGGCGGGAAGTCGCCGCGGCTCTCGCTGTCCGAGCTGTCCGACCTGGGGGTGGATGTCGCCATTTACAGCACCCCTTGCCTGTTCGCCGCCCATGGGGCGATCGACGGGGCGCTGAGCGATCTCAAAACGGCGGACGGACGGCTGCCGGACACCCGGGAGGCCGCGGCCATCGGGGTCGCGGGCGCCACAGAGCTGCTGGAGAAGAACATCAGCAGGCACCACGGCCACCGTCAGCCCGCCAGGGTCTGAGCCGAGGCCGCGCGGTATGCCCTCGACATTCCTCGGGCCCGGCCCCGGCCGGCGCCGTAGGCCCAGAAAAGACACCGGCTCGTCCCGTCCGTCCACGGCCGGGCTCATCCTCGCGGCCACCGCGGGCGTCCTGTGCGCGGGCGCCGCGGTCTCCGCCAAGGCGACGCCCACGCCCGCGGGCAGCACCCCGCGGGAGGACTGCGAGCCGGACGACACCCCCACGGTGGTCACCGGGCCGCACAACGGCCTTGTGGTCATCGACAACTCCTCCGCGGACTCCTGGCTGGAGGTCGACCGCACCCTCAATACCCTGCTGCTCAGCCGTGGCACGGCGGGCAGCGACCACGACGGGGGCGGCGGCGCCATCGACGTCGTGACCGGCGGCCCCATCGGTGCGGATCCGGTGCTGCCGCAGATCGGCCACCCGCCGTGGCAGGCCGGGAGCGGTGATTGATGTGATGCGGAAGTCCTGGCTGCTGTCGTGGCCGGGCCGGCTCGGGAGGGCGGTCGACCCCTATGTCGCCGCCCTCCTCGGGACGGTCGCGCTGGCGGCGCTGCTGCCCGCGAGCGGGGCGGCGGCCACGGCCGTAGGCGATGCCGCGGACATCGCGATCGGGCTGCTCTTCTTCCTCTACGGTTCGCGGCTGTCCACCCGCGAGGCGCTGAACGGCCTGCGGCAGTGGAGACTGCACCTGGTGGTGGGCGCGAGCACCTTCGTGCTCTTCCCGCTGCTGGGGCTGGCCGCGGGCGGCCTCGCCCCGTTCCTCCTCACCGACCGGCTCTACACCGGACTGCTCTTCCTGTGTGTCGTGCCCTCGACCGTCCAGTCCTCGGTCGCCCTCACCTCCACCGCCCGGGGCAATGTCCCGGCCGCCATCTGCGCGGGCACGTACTCCAGCCTGCTCGGCATGATCGCCACCCCGCTGCTCGCGGCGTGGCTGATCGGCTCGGACGTCCGCTTCTCGGCCGAGGGGCTGCTGGCCATCGCCACCCAGTTGCTGCTCCCCTTCCTCGCCGGGCAGGCGCTGCGCCGCTGGACCGTGCGCTTCATCGGCCGCCACAAGAAGGTGCTCGCCCTTCTGGACCGGGGCTCGATCCTGCTCGTGGTCTATACGGCGTTCAGCCGGGGAATGACGGAGGGCATCTGGAGCCAGATCACCCTTCCCCGGCTGTTCGCGCTGCTGGGGCTGGCCGCGGCGGTGCTGGGGCTGGCCCTCACCACGACGTCGTTCACCGCACGGCGGCTGGGCTTCAGCCGGGAGGACCGCGTCACCATCGTCTTCTGCGGCTCCAACAAGTCCCTGGCCACCGGGCTGCCGATGGCGGCGGTGCTGTTCGGCGACGCGGCCGGGCCGGTGATCCTCCCGCTGATGCTCTTCCATCAGCTGCAACTGATGGTGTGCGCGGTCATCGCGGGCCGCTGGTCCCGCCGATTGCCGGATGCCGAATCCGCTCCTGGCGGGCAGGTCCAGGTCACCGAGGCGACGGGGTAGGGGTAGGGGTAGGGGTAGGGGTAGGCAACGGCGCGGCCTGGGGGAGGGAGACGAGGTGGTGAGGGCGAGGGGGCGGTGGCTCAGGCGCAGCGGGCGATCACCACGATGGCCGCGTCGTCGTTGACGACCCCGCCGGTGTACCGGAGCAGATCGGCGTGGAGATAGTCCACCAGCGCCTGCGGGCTGCCGCCCTTCCAGGCCGCGAGCCGTTCCGGGAGCGGGTAGAAGGCGCCGCTGCCGTCCCGGGCCTCGACGACCCCGTCGGTGTGCAGCACCAGAACGTCGCCGTACTCGAAGCGGAACATCTCGACCTGGTAGTCCAGCTCCCTCAGCACCTGCAGACCCAGTGGCACCGCGGGATCGTCCACGTCCAGCGTCGCGACCTCGCCCTTGTGCAGCAGCAGCGGCGGAGGGTGCCCGCAGTTCACCATCCCGGCCACCGGGCCGTCGTCGTAGACGTCCAGCACCACGGCGGTCACAAAGGACTCCAGGAAATTCCGCTCGTCACCGGTGGTGTGGTGCCAGTTCCAGCACATGGCGCTGTCCATGTGATCGACGATGCCCGGCAGCGAGAGGTTGCGGTACGCGGACCCCCGGAAGGCCCCGATCAGCACGGAGGCGTCGCCGATCGCGGCCATCCCTTTTCCCCGTACGTCCCCGATGACCAGCCGGGTCGCCCCATCGGTCCGGACGGCCGCGTACAGATCACCGCCGATCTGCGCCTCCTCATCGGCCGCGAGATACAGGGAGGCGATCCTCAGCTCCTCGATCCGTTCGGGCAGCGGCCGCAACAGCACCTCCTGCGCCGCCACGGCCACCGTACGCACCTGGCTCAGCTTGCGCCGGTGCCGGTCGGTGGCATAGCGGAAGCTCGTCACCAGCCCCGAGATCACGATCAGGGCGACGATCTGCGCCTGGTGGTTGGCGGTCGTCAGACCGCCGTGAAACACACCGATGAGGACCTGAGTCGCCACGGCGAGGGCTCCGATGGCGGCGGTCCCGCCCGCTCCCGCGAAGGAGGCGGTGATCGCGGGGGCCGCGATCAGAAAGGGGCCGAGGTGGACGGTCGATGGCGTCTGGAGATCGATCACCGTGATCGCCACGATGATCACGAGCGGGACGGCGAACAGCGCCCGGCTCGACCGCGTTTCCCCACCGATGCGAGTGAGGTCCGGCGAAACGCGCATATCTCTTGCTTACACCCGATACGCACGCAACGCCGACCCGGGCCGCGAGACGATCGCGGGTGCGCTCAGGGGACGCCGTCGGCCGCGACCGCCGAACCGGCCGCCGGACTCGCCACCGCGACCGCCGGACTCGCCACCGCGACGGCCGGGCTCGCCACCGCGACATCGACGGCCTCCGTGGCGTCGGCGCTCTCCCTGGCGTCGGCGCCCTCCGTCGGGTCCGCGCCGTCCGCCCGGCTGGTGCGCCGCGCCGCCATCCACACGTACACCAGCACACCGGCGAACAGGAACAGCACGCCCTGGTACACCGCCGCGTATCCGGCGCCCGCGACCAGCCAGAACGAGAAGCCGAAGCCCGCGAGCGCGAGCACCAGGTCCCGGACGAAGCGCCCGGTCCGCACCTGCTCGCGGCGCCCGGACAGCAGGAAGTAAAGCTGCGCGCCCGCCGCCAGCAGATACGGGACCGTCGCCGAGAAGGTGGTGATCAGTACGAGGATCTCGAAGAGCCCGCCCGAACCCGAGGTGTAGTTGACCACGGTGAGCAGGGACGCCAGGAGCACGCCGACGATGACGCCGAAGGTCGGCACCCCGCGCCGCCTGGTGGCGAACGCGGCCGGGAAGAGCCCGTCCCGCGCGGCCGCGTACGGGGCCTGCGCGCTCATCAGGGTCCAGCCGTTGAGCGCGCCGACGATGGACACCACGGCGGCCAGCGCGATCAGCGTGGGGCCCCAGCCCCCGCCGAACATCGCGTCGACCGCGTCCGAGAAGGGGGCGGTGGAGTCGACCAGGTCCTTGTGGGCGACGGTGCCGAAGACCGACACCGTGCCGAGCAGATAGACCACGGCCGCGCCGACCGTGCCCAGCACGCTCGCCCGCCCCACATTGCGCTCCGGGTCCCGGACCTCGCCCGCGCTCATCGAGGCCGACTCCACGCCCACATAGCTGTAGAGCAGGATCGCGGCCGCCGCCGATACGCCGCCGAGGGCGCTGCCGCCGCTCTCGTTGAACGAGCCGAGGTTGTGCGGGTCGAAGAAGAAGAGGCCGACGATGGCGACGAAGAGCAGCGGGATGAACTTCAGCGCGGTGGAGACCAGCTGCACCGCGCCCACCCAGCGCGTCCCCGCGAGGTTGGCGAGCGCGGGGAGCCAGAGCGCCAGCAGCGCCACGGCCAGGTTCACACCCTTCGAGTCATGCCCGGGGACCAGTACATGCACATAGCCGACCGCCGCCACCGCGAGCGCCGCGTTGCTCACCCAGGTCATCGTCCAGTACGACCAGGCCGACAGAAAGCCGGCGAAGTCGCCGAAGGCCGCGCGGGCGTGCACATACGGCCCGCCGGTGCGGGGGTCGCGCTCCGCGAGCCGCCCGAAGACCAGCGCGAGCGCGATGGCGCCCAGCGTCAGGACGACGAAGGAGAGGAGGCTGAGGGTGCCGAACGGGGCGACGGAGGCGGGCAGCAGAAAGATGCCGCCGCCGATGATGTTTCCCATGACGAGCGCGGTCGCCGTGGGCAGGCCAAAGCGGCGGGAGTGGGGCTGGTCGTGCATATGACTATGGTCACCGAGCGTGTAGGGTGCACCCAAATCACCGGGTTTTGTTCGGCACAACCGGGCTGACCACGGTAAATGGTGCGGCGGGGGCGCCGTCCCACCGGGAATCCTGCACCGTGCGCGCCGCGCCGGATGCCCTCGGCAGCCCCGTGTCGGCGCGTACCTCCACCTCCGTCGACCCTTGCGCCGCCGGACTCGCTCCCACCGGGGCCTCTGCCGCCGGGCTCGCTCCCGCCGGGGCCTCTGCCGCCGGGCCCGCTCCCGTCAGCGCCTCTGCCACCGCCGACGCATGCGTCTCCCCCGTGGCCGCTGTCTCCTCCTCCGGCACCTGGGGCCCGTCCGCCTCCTCCAGCCAGCGCCGCAGCACCCGGTGCACCCGCTCCGCCCCGACCAAGTCCTCCCCCGCCGCCACCGGCGGGGTCAGCTCGGCCGGCCACAGCAGAAAGGGATGCCCCTGCTCCCCGCCGAGCCCGCCGTGCGAGCCGATCTGCTCCTCGAAGGCGTGCACCGTGCCGGACGCCGGGTCGTAGGCGGAGTTGACCATGATGTCGGGGGTGTTCCGGAAGTGCGCGGTGCGCCGTACGGCGGCCTCGGCGCCGGGCCCGAAGACCGTGAGCGGGCTCGCCCCGAAGACCTCCCCGGTGTCCAGACGGTGCTCGGCGCCCTCGGCGCCCAGCACCACCGCGCCATGCGCCTCGGACCGTACGAGCAGGAAGCCCACCCCGGGGTGGTCGGCGAGCGTGCGCAGCAGCGCGGGATGGCGGGCGTCGATCTGCTCGCGGCTCATCCGCCCCGGCACATCGGGGAAGGAGACCAGGCCCAGATTTCCGGACGCCAGCACGATCGGATCGGACACGGCGGCGCCGCCGCCCACGACACCGGCGGCACCGGCTGTGTCGGCGGCCCCGGCGGCGTCGGCCGGACCGCGCCCGCCGCCCTGACCGCCGCGTCCGCCCCACGCATCCCGTCCGGCGCACCGCCCGTCCCCGTCCACCTCGGGCTTCTCCGGCCGGTGCAGCGCCGCCCGCCCCGCCTCGCGCGCCTCGGCCCCACTCGGGGTCCGCCCGGCCCGCCGCGACACGGGCAGACCGCAGCCGACCCGCACCAGGTCCTCCAGCGTCAGCCCGTACGCCCCCGCGAAGGTTTCACCGGGGCTCTGCCCGTGGTCGGACAGCAGCACGATCCGGTAGTCGCGCGGGGCGCGGTCGGCGACCTTGGCGATCAGCGCGATGGAGCGGTCGAGCCGGGCCAGCACCTGCCGGGCGTCCCGGCTGCGCGGCCCCGAGTGGTGGGCCACCTCGTCGTACGCCACCAGATCGGCGTAGATCGCGGTACGGCCGGAGAGGATGTCCCCCATCACCGCTGTCACCACCACGTCCCGCTCCACGACGGTGGCGAACGCGCGGATGAACGGATACAGCCCGCCCCGCTTGACCCGGGGCGTCTCGCGGCGCAGCTTGGCGCGCGTGGACTGGCAGATCTCCCGGACGACCTCGGCCAGGAACGACACGGCGGTGCGGGTCGCGTTGGCGGGGTCGGCGAAGTACGCGAAGTATCCGGAGCGGGAGCGGTTGTGCGGACCGCGCCGCGCCGCGACCGAAAGGACCAGGGCAAGCTGATCGGCGCCGCCGGTGAACAGGTTGCCCCGGCTCGCCCCGTCCACCGTGAGGAGTCCGTCGTGTCCGGCCCGGACAGCCGCGCGGCGCTGGAGCACCGCCGCGCTGGTCGGCCGGTTGCTCACCATCACCTCCCCGCTCTTCTTCTCGTACCAGCGGAAGGCGGGCACATCCTCGTTGGAGCCGTGCAGGATGCCGAGTTGGCTGGCGCCGGTCTGGCTGGACCAGTCGGTGCGCCACGGCGTGACCTTGTGCGTGCTCCGGATCAAGCGCGCGACGGTGGGCATCACCGGGGGCCGGTTGTCGCGCTCCCGCAGCGCCTCCCGCAGGACCGCGTGCCCCACCCCGTCGAGCTGCAGGAACACCGTCCCCGGGGGCTCTTCGCTCCCGCCGTCCTCACCGAGCCGCCGCCTGCGCCGCCCGGCCAGCCGGGCCAGCCGCCGCCGGTAGGCGCCGTCGTCCCGCACGGTCAGGAAGGTGCTCGTCGCCGACGACGCGGCGGACATCACGGCCGCGACCACGACGGCGGTCTCCGGCTCGACGGCGCCGCGCCCGTCCGGGATCAGGCTGATCGCGATCAGCAGCATCGAGCCGTTGAGCACGAACACCAGCAGCCCCAGCACCAGCGCGGGCATCAGTAGCAACGCCCGTACGAGCAGCGGCCACACCAGCGCGCTGAGCACGCCGAAGGCTCCGGCGCCGATGGCCGCCGTGATCGCGATCCGCGTCGCGCTGTCACCGCCATCTGACTTCAGGCGAAAGTCAGGGAGGATCCCGGCGAGCGCCAGCATCGTGAGCGTGGCCACCGCCCACACCGCCGTCACCCGCAGCAGGGTTCCCCCCACAGTCTTCCATCGGGGCTTCTGCACGCCGCGGCCTCACTTCACGTCACCGGCCCGCACCATGCGCGCGAACCGGCTTCAAGCGTGGCACAGCGCCCCCGCGACCCGGCGGACGGCGGGTTACCAGGACGGATCGATTCCACTTACGGCAGCCCATGAGTTGGCCAGGAGCGCGTCGCCTCACGCCCCGCTCTACGGGGACCAGGAATCGGCCGGATCGTCCAGCCACACCCGCTGACCGGCGGGGCCCGGGCCGACCGTGAGGCCGAAGCGGGTGTGGTCCGGCCTGCCATGGCCGACCCACCACCCGTACGCGGCCTCGACCTCATCCCACAACCGCCGCTCCCCCGCCTGCCAGACGCGCGCCTCCGCCTCCCCCTCGCGGAACACGACACACGCCCAGGAACGGTCGGTCAGCCCGTAGAACCACACGGGTCGCGCGCCATCGTGCGGAGCTGCCACCACCTGGACGCAATGCCGTACCCGGAGCCCCAGCGCGAAGGGGAGGGCGGCGTACGCCGGGGTGATGAACTCTCCCTCGGGGATGCCGGTACTGGACGTATCGGCGCCGCCGCCCTCGCCCTCGCCCTCGCTCGGGACGTAGGCGCCGTGCGGCGGCAGCGACAGCCGCTGGCCGCGCAGCTTCATGAATTCGACGGGGCCGGTGAAGCGCCCCGACGCCGTCCCGTCCCCACGCACCACCAGCCGGGCCACGGCGTCCGCATGGGTGTAGTGCGTGCCCCAGGGGGCGACGATCACGCCCCCGGGCCGCGTCTGCTCGATCCATGCCCCGGGGATCTCCCGAAGGCCGACGGTGGCCAGGACCCGGTCATACGGCGCGCTGCCCGCACAGCCCTTCCCGCCGTCACCGAGCACAACCTCCGGCCGCAACCCCGCTGCGGCCAGCCGCCGACGCGCACGGCGCGACACGGCGGGGTCCACCTCGACCGTGATGACCTTACGGCCGCCACAGCGATGCGCCAGCGCCCCGGCGGTCTCGCCCGTGCCGGTGCCCACGTCGAGCACGGCCATGCCCTCGTCCACGGCCAGGTCCCGCAGTAAGGCGTAGACGACAGAGGGCATGGAGGACGAGCTGGTGGACACCCGCCCCGGCGCCGGGCCGGTGTGCTCGCCGTCGTCCCACTGCGTCACGATGGGCACATCGCTGTCGGCGGCGGCGTACCAGGCGTCCGGGTCCCCGGCCTTGTCGATGGCGACGGCCCCCTGCGTCCGCGTGTCGAACGGCCACATCAGCTCCGGCAGGAACGCGGCCCGGTCGACGGCGGCGAAGGTCGGAGCCCAGTCCTCCCCCATCACCCCCGCGTCAAGAAGCACCCGCCCCAGCGCGGCCCGGCCGGACCGACCGATGCCCTCGAACGTCATGTGTCTCCTCAATGCGACCGAGCGGCCCACCCCACTCATGCCTCACCCCCTCATCACCGTAGGGCGCGTCACTAGAAACGCGCCCGAGCCCAGCCGCTTGTCGTTCGCCTTGCGGCGATCATTTGTCGCGGGCCGGCTGGGTGATCCGCAGGGCGGTGATCGTGGCGCCGAGTCCGCAAGCTGCCGCCACGAGGACCAGGGCAGGACGGCTTCGAGCGCGTAGGCGCCGCGCCGCAGGTGATGCGGAACGGCCCGGTGGCGGCCGGGAAATGCGGATGCGCAGCCGGTCGGGCTTGCGATACAACCAGGCCATGGAGGAGCAGCGGCTGCCCGGTGGCCGGACCGTAGGTGCGGTGCGTATCGGTGATGCGGTCCACCGGCCCGTCCAGCCCTGGACGCCTGCCGTGCACGCGGTGCTGCGTCACCTGGAGGCCGTGGGATTCTGCGGGGCGCCCCGGGTGCGGGGGACGGACGAACAAGGGCGTGAGGTCTTGACCTATCTCGTGGGCGAGACCGCTGGTGAGGTGCTTCCCTGGCCTGCCTGGGTGTACTCGGACACCGCGTTGGTGAGTGTTGGCAGGTGGGCCCGTCGGCTGCACGATGCGACGGAGACGTTTGTGCCGCCGCCGGGCGTGCGCTGGCTCGCCGGGCAGACGTGGCGGCCGGGGCTGGTCGTCGGGCACCATGACGCCGCCCCGTGGAACGCGGTGTGGCGCGAGGGCGATCTGGCCGGGTTCTTCGACTGGGACACCGCTGGGCCTTCGTCGCGCGAGTTCGATCTGGCATTCATGGCATTGACCTGGGTGCCGTTGCATGCCCGTCGATTGGCCGAAAGGACCGGATTCACCGCGTTCGAGGACCGGTCCCGGCGTCTGCACCTGCTGCTTGACGCCTATGACTACGACGGCGACCGGTCGGCATTCGCGGGCGTGGTGGCCGCACGGGCGCGGACCAACGCCGACGTCATCGACCGCATGGCCGGTGGCGGCGACCCGGTGTACACCGCGCTGCTGCCGGTTGCCGCCGACCTACGCCAAGCCGCCCTTGAGGTCGAGGCGTTGCCCGCCTCCTTTTGGACCCCCGTCGGCGGCTAGGGCACAGGCACGTCGGCAATCGCGGAGTCCGGATCCGGACCGAGCGGCTGGAGCGTCACGACCTCGACGAGGCCCGCCCGTCCCGTCACACCCGATGCGCCAGGGGCCATGAGAGACTCGGGCGATGATTATCGAACGTGCGTACGCACACGTCGATTCGGACGCGCGCGAGGAGGAAAAGTGGCCCTGGTCCGTGCCCTGTGTGCGCGGGCTGCTGGCGGACGGGCTGCGCTTCACCGCGCCCGTGACGTTTCTCGTCGGGGAGAACGGGTCGGGCAAGTCGACGCTGGTGGAGGCGCTCGCGGAGGGGTTCGGACTGGATCCGTACGGCGGCTCGCACGACTGGCAATACGCCAGCCACCGCCCCAAGTCGGCGCTCGGCGAGCGGATTCGCTTCGACGCGGCGCCGCGCGGGCGGCGGATGCTGGGGAGTTGGTCGGCCCGCAAGGGGTTCTTCCTGCGGGCCGAGACCGCGCTCGACGCGCTGCACCGGGAGGGCTTCACACCGCATGCGGTCAGCCATGGTGAGGGGTTTCTCGCGGCGTTCCGGGGCAAGTTCCTCCAGCCTGGGCTGTACGTCATGGACGAGCCGGAGGCGGCGCTCTCCTTCACCTCGTGTCTGGAACTCCTGGGTCACGTACATGAGTTGGTGAAGAACGGTGGGCAGGTCATCTGCGCGACGCATTCGCCGCTGCTGACGGCGCTGCCCGGTGCGGAGATCGTGGAAGTCGGCGAGCACGGGATGCGGCGGGTGGAGTGGAGTGAGTTGGCGCTGGTCGATCACTGGCGCCGTTATCTCGCCGATCCGCGGAGCTATCTGCGGCATGTCCTGGAGTGAGCCCGGAGCGAGTGCCGGACTGGGGTCGCCGGTTGTCTGCGGCGCCGTTTCGCGCCTTCGGCGCATTTGAGCATGGGGGCGGCAAGTGGGGGGCGCGGGCCGCGTCGCCGACCGCCGGGCCGGTGGGAGGTGGGGCCGGTGGCGGCTTCTGCCCATCGGGGCTCGGGCCGACTCCGGACAGCCGGGAGGGTGGGGTGCCCTTTTGAGATTGCTTGACATATTAGTTGCGTCAGATCAAGCAATTTCTGGAGGGGTACCCGGGGGACGCCCAGACCGAGTATGTCGTTGGACCGGCCGTTCGGCCCGCAGTCCGGAACGCTCCCGGTCCGCGAGCCCGGATGCCGCCACTCGCCCGCACCCCCACCTGCCCGGCGGCCGACGGCACGGCCCCCGCCCCGGCACCCCCGACCAATGCTCAATTGCGCCGAAGGCGCGAGATGGCGCCGCGCCCGGCCGGGTACCGCTAGAGGCGGATCCGGGCCCAGACCGTTTTGCCGACGATGCGTTCCCGGACGCCCCACGCGTCGGCGAGCGCGTCCACGATCGCCAGACCGCGTCCGGACTCGTCATCCAGTGTCGGGTCCGCCAGGGCGGGGCACCCGTCGCGCGGGTCGGACACCTCGACCCCGACCATTTTTTCTGCGTCGTATGCGATACGCACTTCGAAGTACCGCCCCGGTACGCGTCCGTGCCGGACGGCGTTGGTCGCCAACTCGGAGACGACGAGCTGGACAAGGGCGGCCGAGCCCCGGTCCAGGCCCCAGGCGCGGAGAGCGGCATCGGCGGCGCGGCGGGCGTGGGGGACAGATGGGGGGACGGGTGTAAACCTCTGCTTCCAGCCATGGAGCGGGTTTACGTCGTGACTTTCCGCGTTCATGCTCCCACTGTCAGTGCAGGCAGCTACCTTCACCAGTAACAGAGCGTCGACTGCGGCGACCGACAACTCTGGTCGAACGCAGGTTGATTGGCGTTGACCGATGTTGAGGGGGGTGGCCTGCGTGGCCCAGACGAAGAAGAAGGACTCCGCTCCGCCTACCGTGCAGTACTTCGCCGCTGTCCTGCGGCTTCTGCGCGAGCGGGCGGGGCTGACCCAGGACGAGCTCGGCGCGCTCATGAACTACACCGGGTCGGCGGTGAGCGCCGTGGAGACATGCGCCAAGCCGCCGACGGACGAGTTCATCGACGCGGCCGAGAAGGCACTGGACGCGGGCGGGTTGCTGCGCTCTGCGATCAAGTATCTAAAGCTTGAGCGGTATCCGGCTCACTTCCAGGGTTTCGTTCAGTTGGAGCAGGAAGCGCTGAGCGTGTCGTCGTACTGCACGCACCTGATCGACGGTTTGCTCCAGACCCAGGAGTACGCCCGCGCCCTGTTCGACTACGCATTCCCGCCCGTCGACGAGGACGAGGTGGAACGCCTGGTTGCGGCTCGTATGGACCGCAAGGCCCTCCTCGATCGCAAGCCGGTAGCAGTGGTGAGCGCGGTCCTCGAAGAGGCGGCGTTGCGCCGATTGGTCGGCGGGCCAGAGATCGCGCGTCCGCAGTACGAGCACCTCATCGCATGCGCTGCCCGCTCCAATGTCGTCGTCCAGGTCATGCCGACGAGCCGTGCCGGACACGCCGGACTCCCCGGTCCGATGAAGCTGATCGAGACCCCGGAGGAGACGCCACTCGTCTATCTGGAAGGTCAGGGCAAGAGCATCCTGGTATCGAAGGCGGACGAGGTAGGCGTCCTCGCCCGGCGCTATGCCATGATCAGGTCTCAGGCTCTCGGGCCAGAGGAATCCGTCGTGTTCATCGAGCAGTTGATGGGTGAGCTATGAGCAGACTCGTGTGGTTCAAGAGCAGCTACAGCGACAACACCGGCGGCGACTGCGTCGAGATCGCCACCACCCCCACCACCATCCACATACGCGACTCCAAGAACCCCGAAGGCCCCCACCTCCGCATACCCGCTACCGCCTGGGCCGACTTCCTGACCTTCGCGAGGGCTTGAGAAGAGCCGCCAGCTCGGAACCGAGCGGGTGTTGCCGGTCGAAGCCGGGGAGGATCAGGAATGTCGCACTGGCGGTTGTGGTGGTGAAGGGCAGCAGTGCGTCGGAGGTGTCCATGTGGGTGAGGGTGGCGGTGAAGGTCCGCAGGTCGTTCTGGAAGCTGATGAAGAGCAGGCCGGGGGCGGGCTCGTCGGTGCTGTAGGAGCGGCGGAGCATGAGCCCGACCCCGACCACGGTGGCGTGCGCTCTGCGCACGTGGGCGTCCGCGGGGACGAGATAGCGCCCGTCCGGTGTCTTGGCTCCGAGTTGCGGGCCCGAGGCGGCGGTGCCGCCGGAGAGGGGGACGCCGCTGGCCCGGCGCCGCCCGAAGACCGCTTCCTGTTCCGCTACGGAAAGGGCGGCGAACCGCGGCAGGTCGAGTTCCATACGCCGCAGTACGGCAAGGGTGCCGCCGGCGACCGCAGGGGCCCCGCCAGCCACAGGTCGCGTTGTTGTTCGGCGGTCGTGTGCGGGCCCACGATGCCATCGATGAAACCGAGCGGGTTGCGTGGCGCGGTGAGGCCGTTGCCGACGGACACGTTCGTACCGCGGCGTGCGGACTGGCGCCAGCGTTCGCGGATGCGGTCACCGGCCTGGTCCAGAAGCGCGGCGGCGACGACCGGTAAGAGCAGCGCGTCGCTGGCACAGATCTGTATCAGCAGGTCACCGCCGCGTGCTTGCGAGGCGATCCGCTCGCGGGAGAATCGCGGGAGGTCGGCCGCGCCGGGCAGCGAGGCACCGGCCGCGCCCACCAGCCGGGGGCCCACGCCGACGGTCACGGTGAGGTCGCCCGGCGGCAGGCCCAGCAGCCGCGTGTCGGTCCCCGCCGTGAGTGTGCGGATGGCCTGGCCGAGTTCGGCCAGCAACGGGCCGGGAGCCACGGTGGCACCGAGGTCGGCCACCACGGCGAGCAGGTTGGGCTGGGCCGGCTGGGGGAGCGTGATGCCTGCCTGATGGCGGCCCGTCGCCGGAACCGGCATTGGCGTGGCCCCTGGGGTAGGGGCGTGCCGGCCTGGCTGGGCGGAGTCCGATGTGCACCCGGCGGTAAGACCGGCGGCCATCATGGCGCCGGTGACATCGAGGAACGTGCGGCGTGACGGGTGGTGATCGGCGCGGCGCATGGGGTGCAGAGTGCCACACCCCAATCGCGCGCGCGGGTCAACCTCGCGATTCTGGCGTGGAATTGTGCGTCATGCCAGACTGGGATCATGCCTCGATTAGCTCTTCGCGTGTTGGCGGCGGTAGTGGGCACGCTGACACTGGTGGCCGGCTGCGGCGGCGGCGATGGCGATGGCGGATCGGGCAAAGGCCGACGTCCGGCCGGTGCGCATGTGACGATCGCAGTACCTGCCGATGCCCCGACGATCTCGGATGCGGTGTCCTTGGCTCGGCCCGGTGACCTGGTGCTGGTCGCGCCGGGCGTGTACCACGAGTCGGTGAAGATCGACACGGAGCGCATCACTCTTCGCGGTTTGTCCCGGCACAAGGTCGTCATCGACGGGCGGTTGCGGCAGCCGAACGGCGTCGTCGTCTCGGCGCCCGGGGTGGCCGTGGAGAACCTGACCGTGAAGAACAACACGCAGAACGGGGTCCTGGTCACCGGTTCGGCGAAGGCGGCCGCCGGCCTGCCGGGGGGAAGCGGCGGCTACGACACCGGCGACGAGCCCGTCACCTTCCTGAAGTCGTTCCTGGTCTCCCACGTGACCGCGACCCGCAACGGTCTGTACGGCATCTACGCGTTCTCCGCCCAGAACGGTGTCATCGAGCACTCGTACGCGTCGGGCGGCGCCGACTCGGGGATCTATGTCGGCCAGTGCAAGCCCTGCAACATCGTGGTGCGGGACAACGTCGCCGAACTCAACGCGGTCGGTTACGAAGGCACCAACGCCAGCGAGGACATGTACGTGGTCGGCAACCGCCTGGTCGGCAACCGGGTCGGACTCACCACCAACTCCGACCACCAGGAGAAACTGCTCCCGCAGAAGGGCTCCGTCATCGCGGGCAATCTGATCGCCGCCAACCAGCAGACGGCCACCCCGGAACAGGCCGACGGCGGGTGGGGCACCGGCGCCGGCATCGACGGCGGCAGCGACAACCGGTTCATCCGCAACCGCATCGCCGGCAACCGCAACGCCGGGCTGGTGATCACCGCGACCACCGACATGCCTCCGGTCGGCAACCAGATCGTGGACAACACGTTCACCGGCAACGGCGTCGACGTCGGCTGGACGTTCCCCACCGCCACGCGGGGACGGGGCAACTGCCTGCGGGGCAACGATCTGCGCACCACCGTGCCCGCCCGGCTCGCGACGACTGCGGCCTGCCCGCTTCCGGCCGGGTCGTC
Source organism: Streptomyces sp. NEAU-YJ-81 (assembly GCF_017592595.1). Taxonomy (NCBI): domain Bacteria; kingdom Bacillati; phylum Actinomycetota; class Actinomycetes; order Kitasatosporales; family Streptomycetaceae; genus Streptomyces; species Streptomyces sp. NEAU-YJ-81. Next base: position 112,740 of record NZ_JAGFNO010000009.1, read on the forward strand.
TTCGCCGGCCGGCACGTGGGCGGCGCCGACGGCACCCGGTGGCATCCCGTTCACCGAGGTCGCGGCGCCTGCTCCGCAGCCGCAGTTCCCCGACGCCGCCACCGCGGGCGCCACCGCTCTCCCGCCCGTCCCGGCGCTGCCGAAGACGGAGGGCATCCGGCTGCCGCCGACGTCCCTGCTCGCCGCGAACGCGCGGGTGCGGACGTCCTGAACAGCGGCTACCGGGCCGGGGTGGTTCCGGGTACCGGCTTGACCGGAACGTACTTGTGCGTGTCGAAATCGATGACTACCGGCTCCGGCTGCGAACCCACGCTGACGCGGACCCGGTACATGGTGCCGTCGGAGCCGATCCAGTAGCGCACGTTGCCCGCCGTACCGGAGCGGTCAGGAGAGGACGGTCCGGTCATGACGTCCACCCAGCGCCCGTCCACCTGCTCCCGCCCCCACCAGGCGGCGCCGTTCTGCGGCAGCAGTTCGGCGTTGTCCGGCCGGTCGCCGCCGAGACCGAGCGCGATGGACAGGGAGGTGTCCAGCGCACTGCCGGACGACAGCAGCGGACGGTCGTACCAGCCCGAACGGGGCGGCGACACGGGTGCGTGCGCCGGGGCGTCCGGCATCGGGCGGACGTGCACCGAGGTGGGCGTCCACTGGACCAGCCCGTCGCTGGACTTGTCGCGCCCGGTGCCGTGCACCACGCCGTAACCGACCTTGCGCCGATAGTCGACGGACCCGGTGACGGTCAGCCCGCCGGCAGTGCCCGGCACGGTGATCGTCAACGCGCGGCCCTGCGCCTGGTAGTTACGGAATCGCGTGATCGCCAGCCGGCCGGCCTCATCCGTCGTCAGCGAGCGCCGACCGCCGTGGCCGGAGCCGCCGTCGGCGACCAGGAACGCGGCCACCGCGGCCACCGCGACGGCCGCGATGCCGATGACGGCCGCGGTCCGGCGCGACCGCGGCCATCGGCGCCGGTCAGCCGGACGGCCCGGTGGGGCTTGCCGGATTCTCACGCTCCGCACGCGGTTCGACGCTGACACTCTCCGATTCATCCTTTCGATCACCACACCGTCCGGCCGCCGCGGGCTCGCGGCGGCACTCGGCAGTCCGGTGGCAGACCACGCCAAGGCCGGCCCTCGTGGACCGGCCGAGACGTGAGCTGCCCGTCCGCGCCGTCCGGATCGCGGACGGGCAGATCAGCGTTGTGCGGTTCGTTCAGTGTTGCCGGGCGCGACGATTCCGGGTCACGAACGCGATGACCAGGCCCGCACCCACCAGCAGACCGACGATGCCGATCATCTCCACCAGCCCGGGCGTACCGGTGTTCGCCAGCGAACCCCCGCCTCCACCGTCCGGGGCCGGGTGGTTGCCAGACGGCGCGGGCGGCGGCGTGGAGGCCGCGGGCGGCGTCGGAGTCGGCGTCGGTGTAGGAGTAGTCGGCGTCGGGGTTGGGGTCGGCTCTTCCTTCGGGAGGTACACCCCGGCGTCGATCGTGTGATCGACCCCGCCCGGCTTGTCCGGCGCCGTGACAGGCGCGTAGCCGTCGCACAACGGTCCGGTGGTCGGCGAGGTCACATTGGAGTCGTGCCCACGGTTGGCACCGGCCCGCGGGAGCGTGAACCTCAGCTCGCGCGCCGGGGGCTGCTCGGGCACCTGGCTGGTGTCCGCGGTGCACACGTCGAACTGCACCCTGTACTTCGCGCCCGGCGTGAGCTCGTACGCGGCGCCGACACCGCCGAAGTAGTACTCGCCGGCGGCATTGGTCCTGGTCGTGGCGACCTGTTTGCCGTCCGCGTCCAGCAGGTTGATCGTCGCCCCCGGCAGCAGCACGTGCCCCGGGTCCTGGATCCCGTTGTGGTCGCCGTCGAACCACACGACGTTGCCGATCTGGATCGGCGCGTTCGCCGCCGCGTACGCGATGTCACCGAGCCCGCCGGCCTTGCCGAACCCGCCTTGTTGCTGGCTGACGAACTGGAACCCGTTGGCGGTCGGGTTGTTGCCCGGGCCCTGACCGGTCGTGATGTTGTGGTACCCGGTCCCTGAGGTCGCGACGTTGACGACCGGGTCGAACTCCGTGCTGGCTACCCACTGCTGCTGCGGGATATAGGCCACCGACCCCAGCGCGGTCTCCTGGTGCGCGTTGGCGTAGAAGTCGCCCGGGAAGTATTCGACGACACCGGCGGGCTGGCCGCCATTGTTGGCGGGGGTGGCGTGGTTGGGGCAGCTCCCGGTGCCTTCCCACTGGTATTCGCCGGTGGGAGTGGCGCAGACCATGGTGATGTCACCACCGGACATGCCGTTTTCCGCCGTGTCGTTCCCCGGGCGGGGGTCCAGCCCTCCCCAACTGAGCACGTCCATGAACCGGTCGCGGAAACCAAGGATCATCGAGCCGTCGCGGCCGAAGGCGAGGGAGGCCAGCTCCGGCTGCGGATCGATGAAGACGTTGCCCGACTTCCGGTCGTCCCACGTGTCCGGGCTGGTGTTCCACGGGTTCCAGTGGGTGGCCTTGTCGCCGGAACCGAAGACGCTGCCGCGTTCGTCCGTGAGCGGGTGGCTCAGCACCGTGGTGAACCGCTTGCCGTCGTAGGTGGAGACGAAGGCTTTCAGGTCCGCGCGCTGCTGCGTGCTCTCCGCGCTGCACACGCCGCCGACGTACAGCGTGTTGTTGTGGGACTGGAGACCGAACGGCCGCCAGTCGTCGGGGCTCGCGCACCCCGGGTCCGGGATCGGGACCGTCGACTTGGGCGCCGCGGCGGTGGCCCCTGTCGCGTCGAAGCTCACCAGGCTGCGGGTCCGCAGGTTCACCGCGTACAGCGTGGAGCCGTCCTCCGACAGGGCCAGACCACCGATGCTCTCTTTGCCCGGCGCGTCGGTGAACCCGGGATCCTTGATCATGTTGGCGGTGTCGTGCCGCGTCACCGCGGCGTCCGGCACCCGCGCGAACAGCTCCGGCGCACCCGAGCCGTTGACCGGCACCGTGTAGATCGCGCCCCCGCCCTGCGGCCCGTACGGGGCGTACCGGCGGGCGAACGCGCTCTGGAACAGCCGGGTCCGGTCCTTGTCGTACGCCAACCCGAACGTCGTGCCCACCTGGTCCTGCGTGGCCAGCGTGGTCGGGCACGCCACATCAGTGGGACACGTGCCCCGGGCCTTCGTCCCGAACGCCACCAACGCCCGGTTGTCGGTCCCGTTGGCGCCGTTGTGGATCGGCACGAAGTACCGCGAGTCCGGCAGCGCGTAGTCGGCCGGATCCCACACCCCCGTCACCACCGAGGCGTTCTTTTCGTCCGACACATCCACGAACGACGTGAAGCTGTCGAAGTGGTTCTCCGCCGTCGACGCAGGCGCCGCCCGCAGATAGTCGCTGTACGGTGCCGGGATGCTGACGTCGACGCGGTACTGGCCGCCGCTCAGCACGGTCGACTGCGCCACCACGACCTTTCCGGTGGCATCCGTGACGCCGGTGACAACGTGCCCAGCGGGATCGGAGATCTCCACTTTCATGCCCCGCTGCGGCACGTCCATCGTCGCGTTGATCACGCCGGTGCCGAAGAAGTCGCGCAGCACCTCAACCGTCAGCGTGCCGTCGGCGGTCGAAGCGGCGGCCGGTCCAGCCGTCGCTCCCACGGCGCCGCCTGCCAGCAAAAGAACAGATAACGCGATGCGCGCCGGCGGCTCCACGAGCCTCCGGGCTAACCGGCGCGAGTCTCTGCCGAGTCGGTTCATGGCATCACACTCCACACTTCTCTTGTCGTGAAAACAGACCCCAGGCGCGGACGCCGGTCGCGAACGTCACGGCAGAAAAAAGGGCCCACTGCTATTGCGTGGACCGCTTTGTGATGATCGCATGAGGATATTGTGGGTGAGTTGTAAGCGCTGTAGACCAAGAAAAGCGAACGCGTGTTCACGATCTCGGGCAGGATCGCCCTGGGTTGCGTGTTTTTGCAGCTCAATCACGGTGCCTTCGCCCCCACCCCCGACCTCGCCGACCGCCATCGCGAGCAGCGCGCGATATCCTATCCCCTGGAGTCTCGCCGTCACCAGCAGAACCCCTCGCATTCATCGGGATCCGCGATAGTCTCCGGGCGCTCAGAGAATGGCGATCGGAAGAATGTGCGACAGCGCGGTGATGGCCGAATCTGGTCCCGTCGGGTCCCTGCCGTCCGGAGTCCGCTACGAGGCCACCGTCCAACTCACCTTGATACGGCAGGCACTGCACTGTCACCACATCTCAAACACGCCCTAGCCGCGGGTGTTCCGGCAGTCGGATCCCGAGCCGCCGGCCGAGTCGGGCTGGGCCGCGCCGGCGCTGACTCCAGCGGTCACGCTGTCCCCGGGGGATCCCACCGACAATCTGGAGTCGCACTGATTGTCTTGGTCCGGCCCCAGGGTGGTGAAGCCGCGGAAGAATTCGTCGGGAAGGCCGGGCCACTGCTGGGCCTGTGCCGCGTTGACGCCTCCGAAAGCCAGGGCGCAGATAACGGAAGTACCCAGCACCCATACGCGAATGAGCTTCTTCACCAGAGCCACCTTCTCGAAAAGCTCGATAATTCGGTCGGCCAATGTTGCCCCGCAGCCTGCCCAACGGCCGCGATCAGCGGCAGGAACGACACGACCGCTTAGTGTGGTCGCGCCGGAACATCAGGCCCGCCCGTGGGCCCGTTGTGCGCGGCGGGACAGGGAGTCGACGACGACGGCGAGCAGCAGCACCCCGCCGGTGATCATGAACTGCACGGCGGTCTGGATGTCCATGAGCGCCACGCCCGAGGCGATCGACTGGATGACCAGCACGCCCAGCAGCGCGGACCAAGTGCTGCCGCGGCCGCCGAAGAGGCTGGTGCCGCCGATGACGGCCGCGGCGATGGCGTTCATCAGCAGGTCGGTGGTGACCGATGTCTGGCTGACCGAGTTGATCCGGGAGGCCAGGAACAGGCCGCCGATGGCGGCCATCGTGCTCGACATCATGAACGCCGAGGTCCGCACCCAGACCACATTGACCCCGGCGCGGCGGGCCGCCTCGACCCCGCCGCCCAGCGCGAAGATCATCCGCCCGTAGGCCGTGCGGCGCAGGACGTAGTCGAGGATGACGAGGACGACCAGGAAGATCAGGAGGGCGAGGGGCAGGCCCTGGAACTGGTTGAGCACATACGCGGCGGCGAAGGCGATCACCGCGAGCACCCCCGTGCGCAGGGCGATCTCGGCCGGGGAGCGGGCGGGCACTCCGGCGGCGCGGCGGCGGGTGACGTCCCGCCAGGCGGTCAGGAAGTATCCGGCCGTGCCGAGCGCCGCCAGGGCGTAGGCGGCGACGACATCGGAGAAGTAGAAGTTGGTCAGCTGGGCGACCAGGCCCTGATCGTCGAGGTTGATGGTGCCGTAGGCGCCCATGATGGCGAGCATCAGGCCGTACCACCCCAGCAGTCCGGCGAGGGTGACCACGAACGCGGGGACGCCGACCACGGCGGTGAAGAAGCCGTGGACGAAGCCGACCGCCGTACCGCAGAGCGCGGCCAGGACGATGGCGGGTGGCTCGGGCATGCCGTAGTTGACGCTCAACACGGCGAACAGGGCGGAGGCCAGGCCGCTCACCGAGCCCACCGACAGATCGATCTCGCCGATCAGCAGGACGAAGATCACGCCGACCGCGATCATGCCGGTGCCGACGATGTCCACGCTGAGGTTGGAGAGGTTGCGCGGGGAGAGGAAGTGAGGGTTGAGGATCTGGAAGATCAGCCAGATCGCGAGCAGTCCGAGCACGACCGGGACGGAGCCGAGCGCTCCACCGCCCAATTTCCGCCCGAACGCGTCGGCGAAGCGTTCGGCACCGTGCGCGCTGGGTCCGCCGATCCCGCCGGGCACGCTCACAACTCCCCCTCCCGTGTCCCCCGCCGCGTCACCGCGTTGTCGGAGGCGCCGGTGATGGAGGAGACGATCTGCTCCTGGGAGGTGGTGGTGACGTCGAAGAACCCGTTGTTGCGGCCCAGGCGCAGCACCGCGACCCAGTCCGCGACGGCCTTGACATCGCCCAGGTTGTGGCTGATCAGCAGCACCCCGAGCCCGCGTTCACGCAGCCGTTCCACCAGATCGAGGACCTGGGCGGTCTGCTCGATGCCGAGGGCGGCGGTGGGCTCGTCCAGCATGACCAGGCACGGCTCGCCGAGCAGCGCCCGGGAGATGGCGACGGTCTGCCGCTGGCCTCCGGAGAGGGCGGCGACGGGCCTGCGCACATCGGGGATGCGGATGGCGAGGGTGGCCAGCAGATCGCGGGTACGGCGCTCCATCTCCACCTCGTCCAGGATGCCGATCCGGGTGATCTCACGGCCGAGGAAGAGATTGCCGACGACGTCGAGGTTGTCGCAGAGCGAGAGGTCCTGGTAGACGGTGGCGATCCCCAGATGCTGGGCGTCGTGCGGGCGGCCGATGTGGACGGGGTGGCCCTGCCATTCGAGGGCGCCCGTGTCGGCCGGTTCGACCCCCGCGATCACCTTGACCAGGGTGGACTTCCCCGCGCCGTTGTCACCCACCAGGGCGATGACCTCACCGGCGTGGATCTCCAGATCGACGTCCGTGAGCGCCTCGACCGCGCCGAAGCGCTTGAAGACGCCACGCAGCGCCAGCAGGGGCGGGGCCGACTGTTGAGCCATCCGCGCCTCCCTTCATCCCGCGTCGTGCGATGAGCCGTCCCGCCCGATGAGCCCGGCCTTGCGGCAGTCATCCGCATACTTCTTGGTGCATATCTGATCGACGCGATACAGACCGTCCTTGATGACAGTGCTCCTGATGTTGTGCACGGTCAGGGCCACCGGGTTGAGCAGCACCGTGGGGATGCCACGGGCGCTGGCGCTGTTCACCCGCTGCTTGGCGATCCCGCTGAGCGATCTGCCGTGTCCCAGCGCGACGGCCATCTCCGCGGCGGTGTACGCCTCGGGCTTGAACGGCTTGTAGACGCTCATGTACTGCTGGCCCGCGACAATCCGCTGAACGGCCGCCAGCTCGGCGTCCTGGCCGGTGACCGGGGGCAGCGGATGGATCCGGGCCGTCCTGAGCGCGGTGATGACGCCCGAGGCCAGGCCGTCGTTGGCGGCGAGGACGCCGTCGATGGCATGGGGGCCCAGGGTGGCGATGGCGGCGGACATGTTGCGGTTGGCGTTCTCCGGCCGCCAGCCGACGGTCTCGTAGGACTTGACGATCTTGACCTTGCCCTGGAGGACGGACCGCGCGCCCCGTTCGAACCAGTCCGCGTTGGGGTCGGTCGACGAGCCGTTCATCATGACGACCTGGCGGTTCTTGGGGTTCGGGCCCAGCGCCTTCAGCAGCGCCTCGCCCTGGAGCCGGCCGACGCGTCCGCCGTCGAAGGAGACATAGCCGGAGATGGGCCCCTCCGCGAGACGGTCGTAGGCGACGACCGGGACGTTGGCGCGGCGGGCCTGGATCACGGAGTGGCGGACGGCCTTGGTGTCCACCGCGTCCAGGATGAGCACATCGATCCCGTTCGTGATCATGGCTTCGATCTGGTTGCGCTGGGCGACTGGATCGTGCTGGGCGCTGGAGTAGTTCACCGCGCAGCGCGGGCAGAGCTCCTCGACCCGCTTCTGGATCAGGCGCCTGTCGAAGCGCTCGAAACGGACGATCTCGTTCTCCGGGAGCAGCAGCCCGATCCGCAGCGCCCCGTGGTGGTGCCCGCGCGCCCCGACCGTCTCCCCGACCTGGGCCGCCTTGCCGCATGCGGCGAGGGATACGGCAAGGACCAGGCCCGCCGTGACGGCGACGGCCGCGCGGAGGCGATCGCGCGTCCGGGAGCGCGTACGGGGATGCGTACGCGAGTGCGTGCGCACCCGCGTGCGCGCGTACGCACGGGCTCGCGCCTGGGCGTGCGTACCGGAGCGCCTCATCGCCTCGTCCTCCTCCGTCCCGTCCCCCTCCTCCCCGGCTTCCCCTCCCTCTGCCGTTCGGCGCTCGCCTCGGCCGGTCCTTCCGGGAGCTCCGCCGGGGGGCCGTCAGGGGCGCCGCCCCCAGGCCCGCCGCGGGGCTCCTCCTGCGGGGACGACAAGCCGATCTCACCCCAGACCTGCTTGCCCCCGCTCAGCGGCACCGAGCCCCAGGTCTGCGACATCGCCTCGATCAGCAGCAGCCCCCGCCCGCCGGTCGCCTCCCAGTCCACGGTCGCCGGTTTGACGGGGGTGCGCGGCGAGGGGTCGTTCACCGCGATCCGCAGCCGGTCGGCGGTCAGCGTCAGATTCAGCCGCACCTCGCCCCGGGTGTGCACCAGGGCGTTGGTGACCAGCTCGGAGGTGACCAGCAGCGCCACGTCCAGTTCGTCCGCCAGGCCCCAGTTGCGCAGGGTGCGCGCGGTGAAGCGGCGGGCGTGCATCACGGCGTCGGGCAGCCGCCACACCGTCCAGCTCGCCCGGATGGGCCGCACCCGCATCCCGTCGTAGCGCAGCAACAGCAGCGCGACGTCGTCGTCGCGGCGGCTGTGTCCGCCGAGCAGTTCGTCCGCCACCCCTCCGGGGTCGGCGGCGTCGGCGCGGGCGAGCGCCTGGCGCGCCCGGCGCATACCGTCGTCCAGGTCGAGCCGGGCGGACTCGACCAGGCCGTCGGTGAGCAGGGCGAGCAGAGTGCCGGAGGACAGCCCGGCCGCGGTCATCGGGAACTCGGCGTCCGCGACCACGCCCAGCGGCGGGCCGCCCTCGACGTCGAGCTCCTCGGTGGTGCCGTCCGGGTGGCGCAGCAGCGGCTGGATGTGTCCGGCCCGGACGAACCACGCCTCGCCCTCCTCCATGTCGAGGTCGGCGTAGCAGCAAGTCGCGAAGAGATCGGTCTCCATACCGACGAGGAGGCGGTTGGCGTGCGCCACGACCACATCGGGCGGATGGCCCTCCACGGCGTAGGCCCGGATGGCGGTGCGCATCTGGCCCATGATGGTGGCGGCCGCGGCGCTGTGGCCCTGCACATCCCCGATGACCAGGGCCACATGGCCGTCGGCCAGCGGGATCACGTCGTACCAGTCGCCGCCCACCTCCAGGCCCATCGTCGCGGGCAGATAGCGGGTGACGGCCACCCCTCCGGGCAGCTCCGGCAGCTTCCGCGGCAGCAGGCTGCGCTGGAGCATGGTGGCCAGCTCGTGCTCGGCGTCCAGCGCGTGGGCGCGCACCAGGGCCTGCCCCACCAGACCGGCGGTCGCGGTCAGCAGTGAGCGCTCCTCCGGGCCGAACTCATGCCGCCGCTCCCATCCGATCAGGCACACGCCGACGATCCGGCCGTCCGCCGGGAGCGGGAGGACGGCGAGGCCGCCGGGGCCGATACCGGCGAGTCCGGGTTCGAGGGCGGCGCCTTCGGGCCAGATGCTGACCTGGCCCTCCCGCAGCGCCTCGGCCAGCGTGGGCAGGGCATGGCTGGGCAGCTCGGGCCATTCGGACCGCCAGGCGGCGCGCCACACCTCGGGCCAGGCGGCGGGTTCGGCGGGGGCGAGGACGCCGACCACCAGTTGATCGGCCTGGACCTCGGCGACCGCGACCCGGCCCGCCCCGAGCGGATCGCGCAGCGCGCCGACCACCGCCCGGCCCACGTCCCGGACGGTCGTGGCCCCGGCCAGGGCGGCGGACAGCCGCTGCACCAGGGACACCTCGTCGGCGCGGGGCCGCAGATACGAGGTCTCCGCGACCACGCCGAGCATGCGCCGGGGTGTGCCGTCCGGCCCCGTCTCGACCTGGGCGCGCAGGCCCAGCCAGCGCAGTTCACCGTTGGGCCGGCGGATCCGGAACTCGAGCTGCGCGGTGCCGGAGGTCAGCACGTCGGGCTCCAGGACCGACATCAGGGCGGGCACGTCGTCCGGGACGGTGACCGCCAGCAGGGTCTCCACCCGTCCGTCGAAGTCCTCCCCCGCGATGCCGAAGAGGTCGAGCACCTGGGTGTCGGCGGTCATCCGCCCGCTGCCGAGGTGCAGCGCGAACGAGCCGACCCGCAGCCGGTCCAGGGTGGGGCCGGGGAGGTCGGGATGCGGCTGGGTGAGCGCCTGCGGCCCGGCCGCCTCGACCCCGGCGGCCACATGGTGGGCGTAGAGCTCGATGAAGCCCCGGCGGTCGGCGTCGATGCCGCCGGGTGCCTCGTCCACCACCACCAGACACCCCAGCCCCTTGCCGTCCCCGCCGAGCGGCAGCACCCCCAGCGAGACGCCGGGCGTGGTGGGGGTTTCAGGCGTGGTGGGGCCCGTGGGGCCGTAGGCGGCGAGTTCGGTGGGGGTCAGCCACAGGGGGCGCCCCGCGCGGAAGGCGTCGGTGACGGGCGAGCGCCCGGACAGCGGGTAGTGGGCCGGCAGCGCGTACGACCGTCCGGCGCTGCGCACCGTCTCGGCCAACCGCAGCTCGGTACCTTCCGCGTCCAGCACATAGACAGCCACCACCGCGGTCCCCGTGAACGTCAGCACATGCCCCGTCACAGCACGCCTGCACCGCCTCCGTGCGCGGACCGCCGGTCTCGTGGGGCGTACCCGGGCCCTTGATCGGCCTTCGCGCGGCGACCGGTCACGACCACCGGCGGGGCCTTCGCTGCCGCGCCCCCTCGAAAGGGTTGGCGCCTCTCCTCAAAGCATGGCACAGCGGGCTGAACCCGGCCATCTCCCCTCGGAATCGGCGGTGCGCGACGGCGAGTCAATGGCGATCGGCGGCACTCGGCGGTGATCGGCGATGCGGGAAACTGAGCGGCATGGTGGATCTGCGGGTGGTCACGACAGACGACTGGCCCCTGTGGCGGGACGTCCGCCGGGCCGCGCTGGCCGAGGCGCCGCACGCCTTCAAGTCCCGGCTCGCCGACTGGCACCGCGGCGGCGAGGAGCGGTGGCGCGCCCGGCTGGAGACGCCGGGCGCCCACCACGTCGTCGCACTGCTGGACGGCCGGGCCGTCGGGATGGCGGGCGGCCTGCCCGGGGACGGCGGGCCGCCGGAGCTGAGGTCCGTCTGGGTCAGCCCCGAGGCGCGCGGCCACGGCATCGGCGACCGGCTGATCGCGGCGGTCGAGACCTGGGCCCTGCGGGCGGGCGCCACGGCGCTGCGGCTCGCGGTGCTCCCGGGCAACGCCCCGGCGATCGCCCTCTACGAGCGGCACGGTTTCGTCGCCATCCAGGAGCCGGGGGATCTTCTGGCCGACGGTGTGACCAGGGAGCTGGTCATGGTGAAGGCGCTGCGGCGGAGTTGACCCCGCCGACCCACAGTCGTGAATTCTGTTCATTGATATGGACACGCCATCATCCTTGCCCTACGTTGACTCTTGGTCTAGACCATGATCCATCCAGGGAACGGAACAGACCGGAGGTGGGCCCATATGCCCGCGTTACGCACCAGACGCACCAGGCACACCAGGACGGCCATGGCCGTCGCCGCACTCATGGGGATCCTGACAGCGGGGGTCGCGTCCGGAGGGACGGCCACGGCGAAGGAAGCCGCGGCGTCACCGACGGACGGATGGACGCAGACGTCGTTCACATACTCGATGCACAAGCCGTGGAATCTCGACCTGAGCGAGCGCTACCGCTACGACTCGAGCTCGAAGACCCACACGATGTGGGTGAATTCCACCGATGAGCCGCTCGAAGAGGGCAGCGGCACCGATCCGCGCACCGAAATGCGGTGGAAGCAGGAGTACACCTCGGGGCAGCACATGTGGGACGCCGATGTGTATGTGCCGTCCGGTACGAACGGCGCGGACATCATGCAGATCCTGCGGGTCAAGCACCCGAGCGGAACACCGGCCACCGACATCATGTTCCGGGCGTCCAGTGAGAACGGCGGAACGCTCAGGCGCTATACGGACACCGTCATCAAGTCCGGTATCTACAACAAGTGGTGGAACCTGAAGGTGGCCCATGACGCGGGCACCGGAAAGATCCAGGTCTACGCCGACGACAAACTGGTGCTGACGGTCGACGACCGGGGCCCGGCGACCCGCCACTTCAAGAACGGCGTCTATCACCACGGCAACGGCCGGGCCGAGGCCCGGTTCCGCAACATCCGCTATTGGGTCAAGTAGAGGAGTCGGACGGTGTCCACCAAATACCGCGTCATTGCCGGAATCTCGGCCGCCTGCGGACTGCTGCTGGCGGCCTCGGGCGCCGCGCACGCCGAGGTCGAACCGGGCGGCTGGTCGTCCGAGTCGCCGGGGTTCAAGGTGCAGGAGCGGGGGTGCGGGCAGGTCGACAACCTCACCTTCACCCTCACCTGCTCCACCGCGAGCGGGGACCAGCGGGCCGAGCGGCGCTATGACACCTACAACGGGGGAACCCACCAGTTCGAGGGGTACTTCCGGGTCACCAGCATGGGCGGCACCCGGATCAGCCTGAAGCAGACGTTCAACGACACCGACGGCGACGCCGGTCCGTATTTCATGCTCGCGGTCGAGCGGGGCGGGCGGCTGTACGCCGTGCACGGCGGGGACACCCTGTCCAACGCGGGGACGGTCGGGGCCACGGTGCGCGTCAATACGGTGCACGAGGTGGGCGAGGAGCACCGTACGTACATCAACGGCTCGCTCAAGCACACCGTGGACAGCCCCGGCGGCAGCTTCTACGACAAGTTCGGGGCGTACCGCACCAGCAGCGGCAACGGCCCGGCCACCGTGGTGTGGAGCAACGTGAAGTTCTGGCGCAAGTGAGCGGCTCGGTACGCGCCCTGGCGGCGGCGGTTCTCGCCGTCGCCGGGCTTTCCGGAGTCAGCGGGTGTGCCTCCCCGGAAGCCCCCCGGGAACCCCGGACCGGCACCGTGCTCACCGTCACCCGGGTCTCCCCCGTCGACGCGAAGCTGAGCTGGCGCGGGAAGGCGCCGGGCGCCGCGGGGCGGATCGTGGAGTTCGCGACCGAGCCCCGGGGGCCCTGGACGATCCTCACCTTCGCCCCGCTCGGCCAGACCACGTACCAGCACCCGGATCTGCTACCGGAGACCCACTTCTACTACCGGCTGCGGCCGTACTACGGGCCCGCGTCCCGGCCGGTCGACGTCACGCTGCCGAAGGGGTCGTTCACCAAGGCGGAACAGCGCGCGGAGCACGATTGGGCGCCGCCGCGCACCATCCGGCGGGCCGGTGTCCGCACCGGCCCCGCCCGGCGGCCCGCCGCGACCCCGACCGATCTGCGCGCGAAAATCATGCACGCCAACGGCATCCGGTTCACCTGGACCGACCACGCCGAGGGCGAGCGGGGCTATCTGCTGGAGGACCGGCCGCGGGGCGGCGGTTCCTTCCGTCCGGTAGCCGTGCTCGACCCGGACATCAACTCCTTCGGGCTGATCACCCTGCCGAACGAGAAGCGGGCCTCCTACCGGGTCCGGCCCGTGACCTACGGCGAGCGGTCCAACATCGCCCGGCTCGCCACCGGCGAGCGGCCCGCCGGGCGCGGCTGAGCGTCGCCGCCTCAGCCCCCGATGTCGGCCGGGCGCGGCTGAGCGCGGCCGTCTCAGTCCCCGATGTCCGCCGGGGACGGGGCGAGTACCTCCGGCACCGGAGTGTTCCGCGCCCCGGCGATGAGGACATCGAAAGCCCAGGCCAGCCGGTCCTGGGGGGACCCGGACAGCAGCCGCGGGCCGAGCGCGGCGATATGCGGATGGGTCCGCGGTGAGACGTCCCGCACCACCGTGGCGAGCGCCTGCCAGTCCGCTTGGTCCTGGGGGGTGTCGCCGGGGGTCCGGTGGGCGTGCTCGGCCGCGGTCGCGGTGGCGTGCTGCATCAGCAGGTCGAGCAGCCACGCGGCCCGGTCGGGCTCCAGGCCGCCCTCGTCCAGCAGCGCCAGCAGCGCCTCCACCAGATCCAGGTAGTGCTTCCCGAAGGGGCGGGCCACCAGGGCGGACTGGGCGAGACCGGGGTACTCGAACAGCACCGAGGTGTACGAGGTGAGGATCCGCACCAGCCGGTCGTGCCAGTCGCCGTCCGCCCCGGCCGGGCTCAGGTCGACCTCGCCGAGGAGCTCGTCCAGGACCGCCGCGTGCAGCTCGGCGATATTGCGGACGTAGACGTAGAGCGAGGCCGGCCCGGTGTCCAGCTCCTTGGCCAGGCGGCGCATCGTGACCCGCTCCAGGCCCTCGGCTCGCATGAGTTCGACCGTGGTGGCGATGATGCCTTCCCTGGTCAGGGCCGGTTTCGCCGGACGTTCCCGGCGGCTACGCGGGGCGGTGGGATGCGCTGTCATGGCGCCATCGTACCTGCTGGCGAACGCGTTCCTAACAAACCTGTTCGTACCGAACGCGTTTGCCACGAACGTGTTCGTCGCCCTACGCTCGTCCCATCCGCCGGGCACCGGCGCCGAGCCAGGGAGGCATTGCCATGTCCGGAGCACCCCGTATCGCCATCGTCGGAGGAGGGCTGGGCGGATTGACGCTGGCACGCGTTCTGCACGTCCACGGAATCGCCTCGACCGTCTACGAACTGGACGCCTCGGCGACCGCACGCGACCAGGGCGGCTCACTGGACATGGATCCGGAGTCCGGTCAGCGGGCACTGCTGCACGCCGGGCTGCTGGAGGAGTTCCGGCCGCTCAGCCGCCCCGAGGACGGGGAGCTGCGGCTGCTCGACAAGGACGCCGCCCTCAGCTTCCGCATCCCCGCGCCGGAACCGGGCGAGCGAGACGAGGGAGAAGAGCGGCCCGAGATCGACCGCAGGGCGCTGCGGGATCTGCTCCTGGGCTCGCTGCCCGAGGGGACGGTCCGCTGGGGCCACAAGGTGCGCGCGGTGGCCCTCGGCGCGACGGGGCGGCCCACGCTCACCCTGTCCGACGGCCGGACCGTCGAGGCGGATCTGCTGGTCGGCGCGGACGGGGCGTGGTCCAGGGTCCGGCCCCTGGTGTCCGACGCCGACCCGGTCTACTCCGGGGTCTCGTTCGTGGACTGTCTGCTGCACGACGTCGACGCCCGGCACCCCGCCGTCGCCGAACTCGTCGGCCGGGGAACGATGTTCGCCCTGGCGGACGAGAAGGGGCTGATCACCCAGCGCAACAGCGGCGACCGTATCCGCGTCTACGCCGGGATCAAGGCGCCGGAGGAATGGAGCCGTTCGGGCCTGATCGACCCGGCGGACCCGGTGGCGGCCAGGAAGCGGCTGCTGGACCTCTTCCCCGACTGGAACGAGGGGCTGCGCGCGCTGATCGCCGACAGCGACGGCCCGCTCGTCCCCCGGCCCATCCACGCCCTGCCCATCGGCCACCGCTGGGAGCGGACGCCCGGCGTCACGCTCCTGGGCGACGCCGCCCACCTGATGTCCCCCTTCGCGGGGGCGGGCGCCAACCTCGCCATGCTCGACGGCGCGGAACTCGCCCTCGCCCTCGCCACCCACGACGACCTGGAGACGGCTCTGAACGCCTACGAGACACCCATGTTCCCGCGCGCCGAAGAGGCGGCCGCGCAATCGGCCGACAACCTCACCGGCTTCTTCCACCCGGACGGCCTGCGAATCGCGTGCGACACCTTCACCGCGGTCACTTCCGGCGGTGAGGCCCGATGACCACCCACCAGACCACCGGATTCACCATCGAGCCCTACCCCGGCCTTCCCCTGACGGTGCGGGACGTGGGCGCGGGCCGGCCCGTGCTCGTCCTGCACGGCGGCGGCGGACCCGCCTCCGTGACCGGCATCGTGGACCACTTCGCCGCCGCCTCCCGGGTGCTGGCGCCGACCCATCCGGGCTGGGAGGACACCCCGCGGCCCGAGTGGTTCTCGGACGTGGGCGACCTCGTCGAGACCTATCTGGATCTGCTGGACGACCGCGACCTGCGCGATGTCCTGGTCGTCGGCGCCTCGTTCGGCGGCTGGGTCGCCGCCGAGATGACCGTGCGCGACCGGGCCCGCCGCATCGGCGGGCTGGTCATCATGGGCGCCTTCGGACCGCATATCGAGGGGCACGAGCTGCGATTCCCCACCGCCCCGCCCGGCCCGCCCGGCCCACCGCCCGGTCAGGGCTCCGGCGTACCGGCACCGGCACCGCGCCGAGGCCCCTCGCCCGCGGCCCTCCAGGCGATGGCGGCCTACGCGGGCCCGACGAGGTCCGATCCGAAGCTGCTGCACCGGCTCGCCCGGGTGAGCGTGCCCGCCCTCGCGGTGTGGGGGGAGCAGGACACCGCCGTCCCGCCCGACTTCGGCCGCGCGTACGCCGCCGCCATCCCGGGGGCCCGGTTCGAGCTGATCCCGGGCGCGGGCCACATCCCCACCCGGGAGGCCCCGGAGGCCACGTTCGCCGCGATCGACACCTTCGCGGCCGCCATCGGGCAGTAGCGGCCGTCTTCACGCACCTGTCAGGCGGGACGTCCCAGCTCCTTGCGGAAGAGCTCCAGCACATTGCCGCCGAGAATCTTCTCGACGTCCCCCTCGGGAAGGCCCCTTCGGACCAGCGCCTCGGTCACCAGAGGCAGTCCGCGGGGGCCTTCCAGGCCGGGGACCAGCAGCCGGGCGTACTCGACGTCCTCGCAGCAGGGCGGGGTGGTGTCGTCGCTGACCTCCTTGATGAAGTCCGGCCCCAGACCCACACGGCCGACGCCGATCACCTCGGCGATATGGACGATGTGATCGGCCAGCCGGTCCACCGTGCGGTCGGCCTGGGCGGTGGCCAGGAACTCGCCGAGGAAGTTGACGCACACCATGCCGCCGGTCGCGGCGATCCCGCGCATCTGCTCGTCGGTGAGGTTGCGATGGTGGTCCAGGAGCGCGCGGGCGGAGGAGTGGGTGGCCAGTACAGGGCGGGTGGCCAGCTCCAGCACATGGGCGACCCCGGAGGCGCCGAGGTGGGAGACGTCGAAGAGGATGCCCAGCCGCTCCATCTCCCCCAGCGCCTGGACCCCGGCCTCGGTGAGCCGGCTTCCGGTGGCGTCCTCACCGCTGCCGTCGGCCAGGGCGGTGCGGCCCCAGTGGGCGAGCGAGGCGATGCGCACCCCGAGGCGGTGGAGGGTCGGGAGGAGCTCCACGTTCGCGTCCAGCCCGGGGGCGCTCTCCAGGGCCAGCACCAGGGCGATCCGGCCGTCGGCGAAGGCTGCGTCGATGTCGTCGCCGTCCAGGCACAGCCGTACCTCGTCGGCGTTGCCCTCGGCGAGGGTGTGGGCGCACTCGATCATCCGCAGCGTTTCGCGCAGCGCGCCCTCGGGGCGGAACCGGTCGTCGATGAAGACCGGCAGCACCTGCACATCCACTCCGCCCTCGCGGAGCTGCGGCAGCCAGCGCTCCCGGAAGTAACCGGCCCAGCGGTGCGGCGGGCGGGCGGTGACGGCGGTCAGCAGATCGTTGTGGGCGTCGGCGACGACGGCGCGCTGGTGGAGGTCACGGCTCATAGGACATGGCTCATAGGGCACGGCTCATAAGGACGACGGTGGCCTTTCGTGGGACGGGAAGCGGCGTCGGCCATCGTGACGTACGCGCCTGCCGCCGAGCCATGGGTTTTCGGTGCGGCGGGCGGAATCCCCGCGCCCGTCGGCCGGGTGAGAGGATCGGACGGACGGGCCCGAGGGACGGAGGCGGGAGATGTCGGTGGAGATCACCTGGTGGGGGCACGCCACCGCGACCGTGCGGGACTCCGGGGTGCGGGTGCTGACCGACCCCCTGTTCGTACGGCGCCTGGCCCATCTGCGGCGCCGCCGGGGGGCCGTGCCACCGGCGGCCGCGGCCGTGGCGGACGTGGCGCTGGTCTCGCATCTGCACGCCGACCATCTGCACCCCGGCTCGCTGGCCAAGCTGCCGCCCGGCACCCGGCTGGTGGTGCCGCGCGGGGCCGGGCGGGCGGTGCCCGGACTGCGGCGGGTGGTGGCGGCGCGCGGGCTGCGGGTGACCGAGATGGCGCCGGGGGATGTGTGCGCGGTCGGCGAGGTGCGGATCCGGGCGGTTCCGGCCGCGCACGACGGGCGGCGGCTGCCGTACGGGCCGAGCCGGGTGCCCGCGCTGGGGTATGTGCTCAGCGGCGAGTCGACCACGTACTTCGCGGGGGACACCGGGCTGTTCGACCGGATGCCGGAGGTGGTGGGCCCGTGCGATGTGGCGCTGCTTCCGGTGGGCGGCTGGGGACCGTACCTCGGCCCCGGCCATCTCGACGCGGGCCGCGCGGCACAGGCGCTGGCGCGGCTGGGGGCGCGCTGCGCGGTGCCGGTGCACTACGGGACGTACTGGCCGATCGGGATGGACGCGATCCGTCCGCATGAATTCCACGCCCCCGGCGAGGACTTCGTGCGCCACGCCGGGCGACTGGCCCCCGACGCGGTGGTGCACCGGCTGGGGCACGGGGAGTGCGTCCGGCTGGAGCCCGCCAGGTGATGGGCGATCTGGCGAATCTGGTGGACGTGGTCGATCTGGCCCGGAGCGTGCCGTCCGAGTCGACCCAGCAGGCGGTGGGGTATCCCTCGCTGTTCCTGCTGGTGGTGTTCGGGTCGCTGGTGCCGGTGGTGCCCACCGGTGCGGTGGTCTCCTCGGCCGCGGTGGTCGCCATCCACCAGACCGCTCCCCCGCTGTCGCTGCTGGTGGTCTTCGGGGTGGCCTCGCTGGCGGCCTTCTCGGGCGACGTGACGCTCTACTGGCTCGGGCGGCGCGGGGTGGCTTCGAAGAACGGCTCGCGGTGGCTGGAGCGAATCCACGACCACGCGGCGCCGGAACGGCTGGACCAGGCGCAGGCGCGGCTGGAGGAGCACGGGGTGGCGGTTCTGGTGCTGTCCCGGCTGATCCCGGCCGGGCGGATACCGGTGATGCTGGCCTGTCTGCTGGCGCGCTGGCCGCTGCGGAGGTTCGCACGGGGCGCCGGACCCGCGGCGCTGGCCTGGGCGGTGACGTATCAGCTCATCGGGATCCTGGGCGGCTCGCTCTTCCCCGAGCCGTGGGAGGGCGTGGCGGCGGCCGTGGTACTGACGGTGGTGATCAGCACGACCCCCGCGCTGTGGCGACGGCTACGGCGCCGTACGGCAGGCGACGCCCGGAGCGAGGCCGCGGGCTGACGCCCCCTCCGCCCCGGGCCGGACCCGACGGCCCGGCCCGCTCCGGCAGCACCCCTGCCCCTGCCGCACCGGCCCGCCCGGCGCCCGGTGCGGCGTCCCGCGACCCCCGCGCCACGGGGGCACCCGGGAAAGCGATACCCCGCTTCCCGGCCCCGCCGCTTCGGCGACCGCCGGGCGCACCCATGGCCGAGCCACCAGACCCTGCGCCCAACAGCGCCTCCCGGCAACGGGGATCGCCGCCGCCCGACGTCTGCCCCTTACGGGGTGTCCGGCGGATTTTTCCCCTCCCCGCCCCTTCCCGATACCAGGGGCTCCGCCCCTGGACCCCCGCGGGGTCTGGGCGGCTCCGACACGGAAGTTCGGGGCGCAGCCCCGGCGGGGTTCGGGGCGCAGCCCCAGCGAGGTTCCGGGCACAGCCCCAGCGAGGTTCCGGGCACAGCCCCAGCGGGGTCAAGGGGCGGAGCCCCTTGTTTCGGGAAGGGGCGGGGGGGCTCGCCCGCCGCAGGCGCCCCCGCCCCCGACCCGGACCCGCGTCTCCGGGCCCGGGGACCGGAAGCCCGGAAGCCCGGGGACCCGGAAGCCCGGAAGCCCGGGGACCCGGAAGCCCGGGGCCGGAGACCCGGGGCCCGTCCGGGCGTCTCTGCGGCGGGGCTCGCCGCCCCCGGTCGGCGCGGCGTCTCGCCGACCGGGGGCGGGTGGCGCCCGGGAAGGCGGGGTCAGCCGTCCAGGCTCAGTACCCCGCGCAGCGCACGCGTCAACGCGGCCTCCGGGTCGGGCACCGAGCGCTCCACCCGCCAGGCGACGAAGCCGTCGGGGCGGACCAGGACGGCTCCGTCGGGGGCGGTGCCGTGCAGTTCGGCCCAGTCCACGCCCGGTTCGGGGGCGAGTTCATGGTCCGGTCCGCCGCCCACCCGGTAGCAGTCCAGCGGTACGCCGAGGGCGTCGGCGGCGCGGTGGCCCGCCTCGTACCAGGAGGCCCCGCCCGGCCCGGTGAGCAGTACACAGGTGCGCTCGTACAGATCGAGGGTGGACAGCCGCACCCCGCAGCGGTGCACCCACATATGGGGCGCGCGGCTGCCGGGCTCGGCCGAGACCATGAAGTGGTCGGGCACCGCGGGCGCGGCGGGGTCGGCGCCGACGACCGCGCCGCGCACATAGCGGTAGCCCATGGCGACGGCCATGACATTGCTCTGCGGGCCCTGGCCCTCGCTGGCGGGCGCCGAATAGCCGGGGTGGCTGTGTTCGGCCGAACGGGTGGCGGCGCGGGCGCTGGTGGCCTGGGCGACCGGCCGCCGCTCCATGCCGTAGGTCTCCAGCAGCCCGGAGCCCGCCCAGCCGCCCATGACGGCGGCGATCTTCCATGCCAGGTTGTGGGCGTCCTGGATACCGGTGTTGGAGCCGAAGGCGCCGGTGGGCGACATCTCGTGTGCGGAGTCCCCGGCGAGGAAGACCCTGCGGTCGGAGTAGCGGTCCGCCACCCGCTCGGCCGCGTGCCAGGGCGCCTTTCCGGTGACCTCGACCTCCAGGTCGGGCATGCCGACGGCGGTACGGATGTGCTTGGCGCAGCGCTCGTCGGTGAACTCCTCCAGCTCTTCGCCTCGCTCGGGGTGCCAGGGGGCGTGGAAGACCCACTGCTCCTGGTTGTCGACGGGCAGCAGCGCCCCGTCGGCCTCGGGGTTGGTGAGGTAGCAGGCGATGAAGTGGCGGTCCCCGACCGCGTCCGCGAGCCGCTTGGCGCGGAAGGTGATGGACACGTTGTGGAACAGCTCGCCGCGTCCGCTCTGCTCGACGCCGAGCGCCTCGCGCACCGGGCTGCGGGGGCCGTCGGCGGCGATGAGGTAGTCGGCGCGGACCGTGGAGCGCCGTTCGGACCTGCGGTCCAGGAGCACGGCGGTGACCCCGTCCGCGTCCTGCTCGAAGGAGATCAGCTCGGTGGAGAACCGCAGATCGCCGCCGAGGTCCTGGGCCGCGCTCAGCAGCACGGGCTCCAGGTCGTTCTGGCTGCACAGGCACCATCCGGCGGGGCTGATCCGGGCGGCCTTGCCACCCGGATCCATCTCCCGGAAGAGCCAGTCGCCCTCCGTGCCGGTCAGGGACGGGGTCTGCAGGATTCCGTGGTTGTCGGCCAGGACGGACGCGGCCTCGCGGATCGCGGACTCCACTCCGGCGGTGCGGAACAGCTCCATCGTCCGGATGTTGTTCCCCCGTCCGCGCGGGTGGTGCGAGGTGCGCGGGTGTTTTTCGACCAGTAGATGACCGATCCCCAGTCGGCCCAGGAACAGTGAGGCGGAGAGGCCCACCAGGGAGCCGCCCGCGATGAGGACGGGCACACGCTCAGCATTGTCGGCAAGACGGTTCATTGTGCTGCTATGCCCGGTGTTTCCGGGCTCTTCCGAGACGCTGACGAGGCGTTCGCTCGGATGGCTCACATATCTCGCGCCATTGGTGGGTGCGCCCCACGATCGTCTAACGGGCGGGTGTCCTCGATGCCCGGAAGGACGCGTCCGCGAAATAAGGAGTGGAATATGAGCACCCTGTCCGATATTCCGGAGACCACGGTGAACCCATCACCGACGACCGTGGAATCCGCGCTCACCGACACCAGATTGCGCGTCATCTTGCTGGTGCAGGTCAACAGCGGTGCCGAGCAGCGCTTTCTGCGTGCCTATGATCAGTTGTCCCAGCAGGTGGCCGCGGTGCCCGGGCACATCAGCGACCAGCTCTGCCAGTCGATCGAGAATCCCTCCCAGTGGCTGATCACCAGCGAATGGGAAAGCGCCCCTCCCTTCCTGGCCTGGGTGGACTCTCCCGCGCACCGGGAGATGGTCAAGCCCTTCCACGGCTGTGTCGAGGACACCCGCTCGCTGCGGTTCAGCATTCTGCGGGAGACCCTGACCGCCGGATCCGCGCCGGTCGATGTCACCACCCGGGGTGTCGACGCCGCGCTGCGGGTCGGCGACGGGCTGGTCCGGCAGGCGCTGACCTTCACCGTGAACTCCGGCAGCGAGGACACCGTCGCCAAGATCCTCGCCGATTACGCCTCACCGGAGGCACGGGTCGACCAGACCACCCGGCTCTCCCGCACCTCCGTCTTCATGAGCGGCAACCGGGTCGTACGGGCCGTGGAGGTCAAGGGCGATCTGACCGCGGCGCTGCGCTTCGTGGCCCGGCAGCCGGAGATCAAGGCCGTCGAGGCCGCCATCAATCCGTATCTGGAGGAGGACCGCAACCTCGACGACCCGAGCTCGGCACGGGAGTTCTTCGCCCGGGCGTCGCTTCCGGTGGTCCACCACATGACGGCCGGCGGCCCGCGTCCCGCCCAGGGCGTCCACCGGCACGCCCTGCTCTACCCGGTCAAGGCCGGCTGCGGACCGGCGGTGGCCAGTCTGCTGGCCCGGCAGGACGAGCTGGCGGTGAACAAGGAGATGACCGCGGAGCAGTCCGCGAAGACCCTACTGAGCAGCACCATCTTCCAGCGTGACGACATCGTGGTCCGGCTGGTGGACATGAGCGTGCCGCTGGACCGGCATCCGGCCATGGCGGCCGGTGTGAGCGGACGGCGGGCGGCCGCGGTGCTGGGCCGCCTGCTCGACCTCGGGGCGGACGGGGCGGTGATCGACCTGTCCGTGGACGACGGGCTGCGCCGCTTCCTCGCCGACTGCGACATGACCCCGATCACCGACCGCCAAGCGGCGGACCACTGACGACCCCTTTCCCCTTCGCACCTTCCCACCCCCTGTGGCGCGGACCGCGCAACGCTACCTGGAGGAACTCATCATGACCACGCAGTCCCCTCTCGTCGTCGACCTCGCCGCGGTCGCCCCCAACCGCCGACGCGGTGGCGATGTGCGCGCCATGCTCACACCGCCTCTGGTGGGCGCCACGAGCGGCTTCATGGGGATGGCCATCGTGGGGCCCGGTGAACGGGTCACCGAGCACTACCACCCGTACTCCGAGGAGTTCGTGTACGTCGTCAGCGGCGACATGGAGGTGGACCTGGACGGCGAGGCGCATCCGCTCCGCCCCGACCAGGCGCTCCTGATCCCCATCAACGTGCGTCACCGGTTCCGCAACGTGGGCAGCACCGAGGCCCGGATGGTCTTCCACCTCGGCCCCCTGGCACCGCGCCCCGAGCTCGGCCATGTGGACACGGAGTCCGCCGAACCCGCCGAGGCGACGTCGTGACCCGACGGGTGGTGGTCACCGGGCTCGGCGTCGTCGCCCCCGGGGGCGTGGGCGTTCCGGCGTTCTGGGACATGCTCACCGCGGGCCGTACGGCCACCCGCAACATCACGCTCTTCGACGCGGAGCGGTTCCGCTCCCGGATCGCCGCCGAATGCGACTTCGACCCGCTGGCCGGCGGTCTGACCTTCGAGCAGATCGAACGCTCCGACCGCTATGTGCAGTTCGCGCTGGTGGCGGCCAAGGAAGCGGTCCGGGACTCCGGGCTGGACCTCCAGGCGCTCAACCCCTGGCGGATAGGGGTCTCCCTGGGCAGCGCGGTAGCCGCCTCCACCCGGCTGGAGCAGGACTACGTCAAGGTCAGCGATGCCGGAGAGCACTGGGATGTGGACCACCGCAAGGCGGGTCCGCATCTGCAGCACGCGTTCTCCCCGAGCGCGCTGTCCTCCGGGGTGGCGGAACTGACCGGTGCGCAGGGCCCCGTGCAGTCCGTCTCCACCGGCTGCACCTCCGGTCTCGACGCGATCGGATACGCCTTCCAGGCGATCGAGGAGCGGCGGGCCGATGTGTGCATCGCCGGGGCCGCGGACTCGCCGATCACCCCGCTGACCGTGGCCTGCTTCGACTCGATCAAGGCCACCTCGGCGAACAACGACAACGCGGCCACCGCCTCCCGGCCGTTCGACGCCCACCGGGACGGCTTCGTCCTCGGCGAGGGCGCCGCCGTGCTGGTCCTGGAGGAGCTGGAGCACGCCCGGGCCCGAGGGGCGCGGGCCTACTGCGAGTTCCGGGGCTTCGCCACCTACGGCAACGCGTACCACATGACCGGTCTGACGCGGGAGGGGCTGGAGATGTCCGAGGCGATCGACCACGCGCTCGGCCACGCCCGTGTCAACAGCGACGAGATCGACTACGTCAACGCGCACGGCTCGGGCACCAAGCAGAACGACCGGCATGAGACGGCGGCCGTGAAACGGTCCCTGGGCGAGCACGCGTACAAGACCCCCATGAGCTCGATCAAGTCCATGGTGGGCCATTCGCTGGGGGCGATCGGCGCCATCGAGGTGGTCGCCTGCGCCATGGCGCTCGCCCATGGCGTGGTGCCGCCGACGGCCAACTACGAGACCCCCGACCCCGAATGCGACCTCGACTATGTCCCGCGCACCGCCCGCGCCCTCCCGCTGCGCAATGTGCTGTCGGTCGGCAGCGGGTTCGGCGGCTTCCAGTCCGCGGTGGTGCTGGGCCGGACGGACGGGAGGGCGGCATGAACGCGGCGATGAACACCCGGAACCGGGGCGCGGCCATCACGGGCATCGGTGTGATCGCCCCCAACGGGGTGGGCACCGACGCCTTCTGGAAGGCGACCCGGGAGGGGATCCCCTGCCTGGACCGGATCTCCCGCGAGGGCAGCGGGCACTTCCCGGTCCGGATCGGCGGCCAGGTCCGCGGCTTCGATCCGGGCTCGATGATCGAGGAGCGCTTCCTCGTCCAGACCGACCGCTTCACCCACTTCGCGATGGCCTCGGCCGATCTCGCGCTGGACGACGCCCGGCTGCCGGTGGACGACATGTCGCCGTTCGCGGTCGGCGTGGTGACCGCCTCCGGTTCCGGGGGCGGTGAGTTCGGCCAGCGCGAGCTGCAGCAGCTCTACGGCAAGGGGCCGCGCTATGTGGGCCCGTACCAGTCCATCGCGTGGTTCTACGCGGCCAGCACCGGCCAGGTCTCCATCCGCGGCGGGTTCAAGGGCCCCTGCGGGGTGGTGGCGAACGACGAGGCCGGCGGTCTGGACGCGCTCGCGCACGCCCGCCGGTCCATCCGGCGGGGGGCGGACGCGATGGTGGCCGGCGCCTCCGAGGCATCGCTGGCCCCGTACTCCATCGTCTGCATGCTCGGCTGGGACGAGCTCAGCCGGGCCCGCGACGCGGGCCGGGCCTATCTGCCGTTCACCGAGGACGCCTGCGGATTCGCGCCCGGGGAGGGCGGGGCGATGCTGGTCGTGGAGGAGGAGGGGGCCGCCCGGCGCCGCGGGGTGCGGATCCGGGGCTTCATCGCGGGGTACGGCTCGACCTTCACCGGGGCCTCCCGCTGGGAGCGGTCCCGGGAGGGGCTCGCCCAGGCCATCCGCGTCGCCCTGGAGGACGCGGAGTGCGCGCCGGAGGAGATCGACATGGTCTTCGCCGACGCCCTCGGCGTGCCCGAGGCCGACCGCGCCGAGGCGCTGGCCATCGCCGACGCCCTCGGGCCGCACGGCACGCGGGTCCCGGTGACCGCGCCGAAGACCGGATTCGGCCGGGCGCACTGCGCGGCCCCCACGCTCGACGTGGTGGCCGCCGTGCTCTCCATGGAGCACCGCGTCGTGCCCCCGACCCCGTACGTCACCGACGTCTGCCATGAGCTCGACCTGGTCACCCGCAGCTCCCGCCCCGCCGAGCCGCGGACGGCGCTGGTGCTCAGCCGAGGGCTCATGGGTTGCAACGCGGCGCTCGTGCTCCGCGGACCGGAAGGAGATTACTGATGTCCAGTCAACTGTCCTACGGGGAACTGGCCACGCTGATGAAGCGGTGCGCCGGGCTCACCGTCGATCCGGACATGATGCAGACCCGGCCGGACTCCACCTTCGAGGAGTACGGCCTGGACTCGCTAGGTCTGCTCGCCATCGTCGGTGAGCTGGAGAACCGGTACGGCACCCCGATCGAGCCGGGTGCCGAAAGCTGCAAGACCCCCGGGGACTTCCTCGACGTCATCAACACCTCACTTACCCCAGGAGCATGAAGATGGCAGGCCACACCGACAACGAGGTCATGATCAAGGCGCCGTTCGACCTCGTCTGGAACATGACCAACGACCTGGAGAACTGGCCGCAGCTGTTCAGCGAGTACGCCGCGGTCGAGGTGCTCCAGCGGACCGGGGACACCACCACCTTCCGCCTCACCATGCACCCCGATGAGGACGGCAAGGTCTGGAGCTGGGTCTCGGAGCGGGAGACGGCCCGCGATGTGCGCACGGTATGGGCCCGCCGCGTCGAGCCCGGCCCCTTCGCGTACATGAACATCCGCTGGGAGTACGAGGAGGAGTCCGAGGGCACCCGCATGCGCTGGACCCAGGACTTCGAGATGCGGCCCGACGCGCCGGTCGACGACCCCACGATGACCGACCACATCAACCGCAACTCCCGTATCCAGATGGATCTGATCCGGGACAAGATCGAGCAGCGGGCCCGGGAGACGGTGAGGGCATGAGCAGGTACCGCACCATGATCGTCGCCAAGATGCAGCGGGACGCGGCCCCCCAGGTCGCCAAGATCTTCGCGGAGTCCGACCGCGGCGAACTCCCCAAGCTGATCGGCGTCACCGGCCGCAGCCTCTTTCAGTTCGGCGATGTGTATCTGCATCTGGTCGAGGCCGAGCGGCCGCCGACCACCGAGGTCACCAAGTACGCCAAGCACCCGGAGTTCCGCGACATCAGCGCCCGTCTCCAGCCGTATATGCAGGCGTACGACCCGGCGACCTGGCGCGAGCCCAAGGACGCCATGGCGCATGAGTTCTACCGCTGGGAGCGCGACGGAAGCTAGCGGACGCGTCCCGCCGCACGGGGCCGCCGACGGAGTTCACACTCCCGGCGGCCCTTTCCTTATGCCCCGTCAGCGAAAATCTCACACTACTGGGCTCATCGGAATGATGTCTGCCGAAAAGGTGAAAGGACGTCAGTCCATTCGCGCGGCAAATGAGTGATCATTGCGCTTATCTACACCCAGAGGGCTTACAACAGAGCAGATCGCAGGCCGCGCCGAGTGGCAGGGGGAGCCCTCTTCGCTGACGGTGGACAAGACGCCGATGCGATCCCTTTATCTGGCAAATAGTCAGTATCGCGACGGCGCCGGAAGGAATGACTCATGCGATCTACTCGCGCACTCTTCACCGGGGCGGCGATTGCCGCCACCCTGACCCTGGGCGCCCCCGCCGCCGCGTTCGCCGCCGACGTCTCGGACCCGGGCGGTCACGGTGGGTACTCGAGCAGCCAGGAGTCCTCCGAGGACGGCTACGGCCAGGGCGGCAGCTCCTGGAAGGACAAGGACGACCACGGCCGCGAGGACGGCCGGGAAGACCACGGTCGCGAGGACGGCCGGGAAGACCACGGCAAGGAAGAGATGAAGGGCAAGGACGAGGGCGGCGAGCGCGACTGGTCCTCCTCCCACGGCAAGGACGAGGACGAGGGCCGGGAGCGCGACCACGAGTGGGACGGCAAGAAGGACGACCACGAGTGGTCCGGCGGCTCCTGGAAGGACCACGAGAAGGGCGACAAGCCGCGCGGTGGCGTCCACACCGGTGGTGGCGGCCTGGCCACCACGGGCAGCGGCATGGCCGCCGGTTCCGTCCTGCTCCTCGGCGGTCTCGGCGCCGGCGCCTACGCCCTGCGTCGTCGCAAGCCGACCGGCACCGCTATCTGAGTCTGACGCTTTCGTAATTCCGTGCTGCCGTGGCACCTCCGCCGAGCGGTGGTGCCACGGCAGCGCCACGAGCGCTGTGAAAAAGCGGCTGTGAGAAAAGTACCGCGAGAAAGACACCGAAAGGCGCTGTGAGAAAGGCGAACACCCCTATGGGAAAGCCGGCCAAGCAGGGCGCTGCCGACAGCAACACCCGCATCCTCCGCTGGGGAGCCGCGTCGGCCCTCATCGGCGTATTCCTCATCTACAACTCCGTCGACGCCGCCTCCCAGAACACCCCGGCGTCGGCCCGGCCCGCGGCCAGTTCCCCCGCGTCCATCTCCGAACCGGAGAGCGATACTTCGGTCGAGGCTGAGTACTCGGACTCGCCGGATTCGACGGCCGCCCCCGAGTCCCGTCCCGGACCCGCGCTGCCGCGCTCCCCCGCGTCCCATCTGGACATCCCCTCGATCGGCGTGAGCGCGCCCTTCACCCCCCTCGCGCTGGACGCGTCGGGTGTGCTGGTCCCGCCTCCGGACACCGAGCAGAACCTGGTGGGCTGGTACGAGGGCGGCCCCTCCCCCGGTGAACGCGGCAACGCCATCGTGGCCGGGCACGTGGACACCAAGGTCGGCCCGGCGGTGTTCGCCACCCTCAGCCAGCTCAAGCCGCAGGGCAAGGTGGCCATCACCCGCGAGGACGGGATCGTCGCGACCTTCGTCGTCGACAAGATCAAGACGTTCAAGAAGAACGCCTTCCCCGACCAGAAGGTGTACGGGGACACCCCCAACGCCCAGCTGCGGCTGATCACCTGCGGCGGGGTCTATGACCACACGGCCAAGGACTACACGGCCAATGTGGTGGTGTTCGCACACCTCAGCTCGTACCGCTACAGCTGACGGACCAACGACAACAAACAAGCCGAGCACACACCACGGTGCCCGCGTCGTCGAGGACGGACGACGCGGGCACCGTGCGTGGCGTATGCGGCTAGCGGCGGCCCGTGGCGGGCACCGTGGAGTCGAAGGCGTGCAGCGCGCCGTTGACCGGCCGGATGTCGGTCACATTCAGACCGGCCTCGGTCATCCGCGTCACCATGCTGTCCTCGGTGTGCTTCCGGCCGCCCACGTTGAGCAGCAGGAACAGGTCCATCGCCGTGGTGAAGGAGGAGGGGCTGTTGTCGACGAGGTTCTCGATGACGACCACCCTGGCGCCGGGCCGCGCCGCCGCGACCACGTTGGCGAGCGTCCGGCGGGTGCTCTCGTCGTTCCATTCGAGGATGTTCTTGATGATGTAGAGGTCGGCCTCGACGGGGACCTCACGACGGCAGTCGCCGGACACCAGCGTCGCCCGCGAGGCCAGTGGCCCGCCGTCCCGCAGCCGCGGATCGGCGTTGGCCACCACCTGCGGCAGGTCCAGCAGCGCGCCCTGCAGCGCCGGATGCCGCTCCAGGAGGCTCGCCAGCACATGGCCCTGGCCGCCGCCGATGTCCACCACGTCCTTGACCCCGTCGAGGTCGAGGAAGGCGGCGACATCGGCGGCGGACTGCCGGCTGGAGGTGGTCATCGCGGCGTCGAACACCCGGGCCGACTCGGGCGCGTCCTCATGGAGATAGGCGAAGAAGTCCTTGCCGTAGATCTCATTGACGACACAGCCGCCGCCGCGTACCGCCCGGTCCAGCAGCGGCCACGCCTCCCAGGTCCACGGCTCGGTGCACCACAGGGCGATGTTCCGCAGACTGCCCGGGGTGTCCTCGCGCAGCAGTCGGGACATCTCGGTGTGCCGGAAGTGGCCGTCCGCGGTCTCGGCGAAGATCTGACAGCAGGCCAGGGAGCGCAGCAGCCGGCGCAGCGGATCGGGCTCGACGTCCACGGCGGAGGCCAGTTCGCCGATGGAGGCGGGCTGCTCGCCCAGCGCGTCGGCGATCCGCAGCCGGACCGCGGCACGCACGGAAGCCGCCCGTGCGGCGCCGAAGACGATCTCCCGCAGTTGCATGGGCGGCGGGAGCGCGGCCGGTGGGGGCTGTGCCGCGGCCGCGGGGGTGGTGGTGTCCACAGTGGTCATGACGTCGCCTCTCAGCACCGGCCCGTGGGCGCGGACAGCTCGCACACGTTGTCGGTGAAGGTGTTGTCGGGGCCCTTGTCCCGGTCGGCCAGGTCGGCGGGCTTGTTGCCGCTCATCACGTTGCGGCTGATGGCGTTCTTGGCATTGGGGGCGCCCACGGTGCTGGTGAACAGCACGATCCCGCCGGACATGGGCGAGGTGCCCACGTTGCCGGTCACCTGGTTGCCCGTCACCCGGGTGCCCTCGGTGCCGGTGAGCACGATGCCCGCGCCCTGGATGAAGGGGAGCCGGTCGGTGGCCTCGCAGTAGGCGTTGTTCTCGTACACGGAGTTGTGGCGGACGTTCAGGTCCCCGGCGCGCGGGGTCGATTCGTCGCCGACGACGAACACCCCGGCGCAGTTGCCGGTGACGGTGTTCCGCTCGACGGTGAGGTCGCGCAGCCGGCGGACCACGACACCGGTCCGGTTGCCGCTGAGCTGGTTACCGGCCACCAGGGTGCCCAGGGCGTCGGTGGCGCCGCCCTCGGCGTCCATGGTGTTGGCCAGGAAGATGCCGGACTGCTTGTTGCTCCGCGAGACGTTGTCGGCAAAGGTGCCGCGGGTGGACATCTCCTGCCCCATGCCCTGCTGGCCGTTGTCCTCGGCGACGGTGTCCCGCACGGTCATCCGGTCGGTGCCGGAGCCCCAGATGCCGTTCTTGGCGAAGCCGGTGACCTTCAGTGAGCCGATCCGTACATCCGAGACGGGGTCTTCGGCCGTCCCGGTGACGCAGATGCCGTGACCGGCCGCGCCGCAGGCGTTGTCCGACGGCTTCGCGGCCGGGGAGAGCACGGTGCTCTCGCCCGCGCCGAGCAGGGTCAGCCGGTCGGTGGTGATCTGGATGTTCTCCCGGTAGGTGCCGGGCCGGAGCTCGATGGTGTCGCCGGGCTTGGCGGCGTCCACGGCGGCCTGGACGGACTGGCCCGGCTGCACCACATGGCGGGTCGCGGCCTGGCCGGCGGGGTCGACGGGGGCGGCGTGGGCTCCGGGGAGCTGGGCGAGTTCGATGACGAGGACGGCCGTGAGGCCGGCGAGGTGACGAAGTTTCGGAGTGCGCATGAACAGGAAGCTAGGTGCGCTCCGCACCACTCGCCACTTATGATCTACCTGTCACCTTTGCGCCGTATTCCCCCACTTGGCCCCCTATTCGAGCACGCGCGAGGCCCCGACCGGCAGATCCCACAGCTCCTCGCGCGGGCGGCCGGTGGCCTCCCAGGCCGCGCGGATCCGGTGCAGCGGCTCCAGAGGCGGCTCGGCCGAGAGCAGGAAGGTCGACCAGTGCATGGGCGCCAGCACCCGCGCCCCCAGGTCCTGATGCGCCCGTACGGCGTCCTCCGGATCGGTGTGCACCCCGTCCAGCATCCAGCGCGGCTCATAGGCGCCGATGGGCAGCAGCGCCAGATCGATGCCCGGGTAGCGGCGGCCGATCTGCCGGAACCAGTGGCCGTAGCCGGTGTCCCCGGCGAAGTACACCCGTCGGCCGCCGGGCGCGGTGATGACCCATCCGCCCCACAGCGAGCGGCAGGTGTCGGTGAGGGTGCGCTTGCTCCAGTGGTGCGCCGGGACGAAGTCGAAGCGGACCGGGCCGTCCTCGCCGGGCAGTTCGGCCGCCTCCCACCAGTCGAGCTCGGTCACCCGGGTGAATCCGCGGGTCCGGAACCAGCCGGCGAGCCCGGCCGGGACGAAGACCGGCGTCGTCCTCGGCAGCCGTTTGACCGTGGGTGCGTCCAGATGGTCGTAGTGGTTGTGGCTGATGACGACCGCGTCGACGGGCGGCAGATCCTCCCAGCGGACCCCCACCGGAGTGACCCGGGCCGGGGTGCCGAGGATCCTGCGGGACCAGACCGGGTCGGTGAGCACGGTGAGCCCGCCGATCCGCACCACCCAACTGGCGTGTCCCGCCCAGGTGAGCGCGGTCCGGCCGGGGACAGGGAGCGGCAGCGGCCCCGGTTCGAAGGGCAGCTCGGGGATCTGGCGGAGCGACTCCACGGACGGTCTGAGCCGCCCCTCCCGAGCCAGCCGGGCCACCGCCCGCACCCCGGGCAGCGGGGAGGTGAGCCGATCTGCGAACGACGGCGGCCAGCGGCGGATCTCGTACAGCGGACGGGGGGCGGTCGGCTCGGGGGTGGCTGGACCGGGGGCGGCCGGTTCGGAGGTGAGCGACTCGGGGGCGGCCGGATCGGGGGCAGCCGGATCGGGGCTCGGCGGCTCGGAGGTGGCCGACTCGGGGGCGACCGGATCAGGGGCCGCCGGACCGGAGGTGGCTGGCTCGGAAGTGGCCGACTCGGGGGCGACCGGACCGGGTCTGGCTGGCTCGGAAGTGGCCGCCTCGGAGGCGACCGGACCGGGGGCGGCCGACTCGGGTCTGGCCGGGAACGGCCGGGGCCGTTCGGCCGGTTCCGCCGGGTCGGCCTGCTCGGCGTGGTCGGTCATGGCCTGGCTCCCTTCTCTCTCTGGTCCGGCCCTTCCGTGCCGGCGCGTCATGGCGGCGGTCCCGGGCGGCTCAGGCCACCGGACCGTCCTCGATCAGGTCACGGAAGGCCGTCTCGAAGGCGGCCAACGCCGCGGCCACATGGGGCAGTTCCAGCGGATCCGGCGCCTGGAGCGCCCGCAGCCGCGACTCCTCCGCCGCCCCGAGCAGCGGCAGCGTCGCCAGCCGGAGCCGCAGGGTGTGCGGGGGGTCGCCGAAGCGATGACCCCCGGCCACGCTCCGGCCGATCCGCCGCACCAGCTCGCGCTCCAGCTCCACCGAGTCGGTGATGCCACGGGCGGCGAGCACCCCGCGCAGCTCGTCGAGGTCGGCGTAGAGATGGCGGCCGGCCTGCGGCGGGCGGGCCAGCGCCCCGACGGCGGTCAGCGCGCGGTAGGCGGCCGCGGCCACGGCCCCGTGCGCCCGGGCCGCGGCGGCCATCCGGCCCCGGACCGGCTCGGGCTCGCCGAGGGCGTACGCGGTGGCCGCCGTGATGGACGCGGGCAGCCCGGAGCGTACGGCGGTGAGCAGGGACAGCACCCGGCCGCGCAGCTCCACACCGCGCTCGGTGGCCGGGAACCGGGCGATCGCGGCGGGCCAGCCCGCCGGGGTGAAGGCGCCCACCAGATCGGAGAGCACGATCACGTTCTCCGGGCTCATCTCGGCGGGGCTGAGCAGCACCGTGCCGTGCGGATGGTGGACGGTGTCCCGCCAGGTCTCATCGCTGACGATCAGCAGCCCCTCGGCCACGGCCGCCTCGCACACCTCGTGCAGCAGCTCGGGCGGGGCCACGGTGCCGGTGGGGTCGTCGGCCACCGACAGCAGCAGGACCCTGGGCACCCCGCCCTCGGCGCGGATCCTGCGGACGATCTCCAGCAGCGCGAACGGATCGGGCAGCCCACCGCATTCGGCCGGGACGGGCGCGTGGTGGGCGCGCCGGTTCACCAGCCGCACCAGCGGCGCGTACCAGGCGGCGCAGGGGCGGGGCAGCAGCACATCGCCGCCGGGGGCCGAGGCGAGCAGCGCCAGCAGCAGCGGCTCGGCGCCGGGGGCGACCACGACATGCTCCGGGTCGGTCCACAGCCCGCGCCGCGACCAGTAGCCGCAGGCCGCCGAGCGCAGCCCGGCCGAGCCGCCGACCGGCTCCGGCGCGGTGTGACCGGCCGTCGCGACGAAGCTGTCGAGCAGCTCCGGGAGGACCGGCAGCCCGCCGTCGTCCCGGTCCGCCGGAGCCGGGGCGGTCCACTGCCGCTGCATTCGCCACACCTCCGCCCGTGCCGGACGCGTCACCGCCTGCGTATGTCCACCTTCGCAGATCTCCGGCGCCGTTTCGCGGAAGGCGGCCGGGGGACCCGGGCGCCATGACAGCCATGCCGGAACAGCACGATGTGGTGGACGTCCTCACCGCGGACCACCGCACGGTGCGCAACCTCTTCGAGGGGTACCGCGCCACCACCGACCCCGACCAGCGGCGGCAGCTCGTCGACCGGATGACGGTGGAGGTGGTGCGGCACTCCGTGGCCGAGGAGACCTATCTGTACCCCACGGTCCGCAAGGCGCTGCCGAACGGCGACCGGATCGCCGACGAGGAGATCGAGGAGCTGACCGAGGCCGAGCGGATCCTGTCCGACCTGGACGCCGTGGACCCCCGGGACCGGCGGTTCGACCCGCTGGTACGGGATCTGATGGACGTGGTGTCCATGCATATCCGCGGCGAGGAGGATCTCGTCTTCCCCGAGCTGCGGGAGCGGCTCACGCCCGAGGAGCGGATGATGCTGGGCCTGCGCGTCGGTGAGGCGGCGGCCGCGGCGCAGGGCGTGCCCCCGGTCAGCCCGGAAGGTCCCGGTCCGGGCCGGACGCTGGCCGACCGCGTCCGGGAGCGGCTGACCGGTCGAACGCGATGAGCTCCTTCTCCAGGCCACGGCCGCGGGTGCGCACCACGGTCTCGGCGAGTTCCGCCAGTTTGTTGTTGGTCCGCTGGGAGAGCCGGCGCAGCAGATCGAACGCCTGGTCCGCGTCGCAGCCCAGGACGTACATGACGATGCCGCACGCCTGGTCGACCACCGGCCGGGTGCGCAGCGCCGTGTCCAACTGGTCGACCTGGACGAGGGCGGCGCGGTAGAGCCGGTCCCGGGCCATGCTCTCGGTGGCCAGGTCGCCGAGCAGCTCGGTGGCGCCCTGGGCGGCCTTCTTCAGGGGGCCGGGGCGCAGCCCGTAGACCGAGACGGTCACGGTGAGCCCGTCGCAGACGAAGGGCAGGGTGGCGGTGGACCGGACGCCCGCGTCCAGCGCCCGGGCCCGGTAGCGCGGCCAGCGGTCGTCGTGGAGCAGATCGTCGGCGCCCGCCGGGCGGCCGGTGTCGAGCGCCGCGAGGATCGGGCCCTCCCCGGCGCGCATCTGGACCGACACCAGCGCGGACAGATCGGGGTGGGTGGCCGCCGTGGTCCGGTCGGCGGCCGCGGCGCCGGAGGACTCCTCGGCGAGCACGGCGGTGGCGGTGGCCCCGCAACTGTCGGGCGTGCCCGCGGCGGCCTGCTCGGCCAGTTCGGCCAGGCCGCGGCCGAGGGACGGCGCGTCGGTCTGGCAGGCCGTGCGGATGTGCGTACGGTCGGGCATCGCCGGGTCCGCTCCTTTCGCTCCGGTGCGATGTGCGCTTACGGCCCCGTCCCCGTCCGGGGCCCCGATTTCTTCGCCTTCCCACGGCATTGAGCGGAAAACGACACCCGGGCCGTCCGCCGCGTCCGGTCAGGCTACGGTGTGCCCATGCCAGGCGCTCAGGAGTTTGGTGCGGAGCTCACAGATTTCCGCAGACGGGTGGACGAATTGCGGACCGCGCGGGCCTCGCTGCCCGCGCAGGAGCGGCTGTCCTTGCTGGACGCCGCTCTTTTCGAGCTCC
Organism: Streptomyces sp. NEAU-YJ-81; assembly: GCF_017592595.1. NCBI lineage: Bacteria > Bacillati > Actinomycetota > Actinomycetes > Kitasatosporales > Streptomycetaceae > Streptomyces > Streptomyces sp. NEAU-YJ-81. The sequence continues at coordinate 147,738 of NZ_JAGFNO010000009.1, forward strand.
AGCATGTGGCCGACGTGCTGTGGCCGCGGTACGAGGGGCTGACGGCGGCCTCCCGGAGCCCCGGCGGGGGCCGGGCCGACCCGCAGGAGCAGCAACTGCTGCGGGCGCTGTTCCAGCGGCTGCCGGTCCCGGCGGTCCTGCTGGACCGCGACACCGTGGTGCGGCGCATGAACTTCGCCGCCACCCAGCTCTTCAACACCCGCGCCGGATATGCCACCGGGCGCCCGCTCGCCGCCTCGCTGCGGCGCGACGGTCAGGCGGCGCTGCGCTCGCAGGTCGCCGCGGTCGCGCGCGGCGAGGGTGACCGCAGTCTGACGGTGCGGCTGTCGCAGCCGTCGGCCGACGGTGAGGTGCGGGTGACCCTGGCCGCGCTGCGACCGCCGGGCGAACCCCATCCGGCGGTGCTGGCGGCGTTCCAGCCCGGGATGACCGGCCCCCCGGTGGTCGAGGGGACGGCCAGGGCGCGGCGCCCGGAGTCCCGGCCGGACCTGGCGGAGGTGACCCGCCATGCCGAGCTGCTGGACCTGGCCGACGACATGGCGGCGGCGCTGCTGAGGGTGGCGCTGGCCGGGGGCGGTCCGGAGGCCGTGCTGGCCAGGGCCGCGGAGGTGCTGCACGGCCGGTTCGCGGACTGGGTGATCGCCGACCTGGCCCCGGAGAGCGGTCCCGGCGCCCCGCGCCGGGTGGTGGCGCTCGGCCCGCGGGACGCGGTGGGCGACCGTACGGCCTCCCTGGCCGAGCAGGACCCGGCCGACTGCCCCCTGGTGGTGGACGCGCTGTCCGACGGGGTCTCCGCGCTGCGGGTGAGCCCGGCCGACGCCGACGCCTTCGGCCGGGACGCGACGGGTGCGCCCGTGCTGGTGCGGGAGGAGGTCACCTCGCTGCTGTGCATACCCCTGCGCGCCTCCGCCACGGATCCGGTCCGCGGGGCGCTCACGCTCTTCCGTACGGGCGGGCGCGGCGCCTTCGAGATGGCGGAGGCGGGCGTGGCGGACCGGATCTCCCGCCATGTCGCCCTGGCCATGCCGCGTACGGCTCCGCGCGCCCCGGCGCCCGGGGCGTGACCCGGCGGGGCGGCGAACCGTAGGTACACCGGGCGCGGGCGCGTGCCCGCACCAGGCATGTGCCCGTCAGCACACCGGGCGCGTGCCCGCCCCGACACCGGGCGCGTGATCGTCCCAGCACCGGGCGCGTGTCCTCAGCGCACCCCCACGTGCCCGTCCCACGCCGGATCAAACGAGGTTTCCTTCACCGGGCGCCGGTTACCCGTCGCATCTGCCGACATTCGCCGGCTCCGCGCTCGAGGAGGGCCCATGACCGAGTACGGCTATTTCCTGGCCGCCGAAGAACACGGGCCCGCGGACCTCGTCGAGCAGGCCCGGATGGCGGAGCAGGCCGGTTTCAACGCGTTGTGGATCTCCGACCACTACCACCCCTGGAACGAGGCCCAGGGCCAGAGCCCCTTCGTCTGGTCGGTGATCGGCGCACTCGCGCAGGCCACCAGCCTGCCCGTGCAGACCGCGGTGACCTGCCCCATCATCCGTACCCACCCGGCCATCGTGGCCCAGGCCGCCGCGACCAGTTCGGTGCTGCTGGAGGGCCGCTTCCGGCTGGGCGTGGGCAGCGGCGAGGCGCTGAACGAGCATGTGCTGGGCGACCGCTGGCCGCCCGCGCCGATCCGGCTGGAGATGCTGGAAGAGGCCGTGATGCTGATGCGCCAGCTCTTCGAGGGGCGCCGCGTCACCCATCACGGCAAGCACTACACGGTGGAGAACGCACGGCTGTACACGGTGCCCGAGGAGCCGGTGCCCATCGACATCGCCGCCTTCGGATCGGCCGCCGCCGCGCTGGCCGGGCGGGTCGGCGACGGCTTCATCACCACCGTCCCGGACGCGGAGCTGGTGGCCCGGTTCCGGCGCGGCAGCGGCGCCGGGGGCAACAGCAAACCGGCCCGCGGCGGGGTGAAGGTCTGCTACGGCCCGGACCGCGCCGAGGCGCTGCGCACCGCCCACCGGCTGTGGCCGACCGAGGCGCTGCCCGGCGAGGTGCTGTCGACGCTGACCACCCCGGGCCAGTTCGAGCAGGCCGCCCGGCTCGTCACCCCCGAGCGGCTGGCCGAAGAGGTGGTCTGCGGGGATGACGTGGAGGCGCATATCGGCGCGCTGACCGCGTATGCCCACGCCGGATTCGACACCGTCTACGTCAACCAGATCGGCCCCGACCAGCGGGGCTTCTTCGACTTCTACCGCACCAAGGTGCTGCCGCAGGTGGCCCGCTGAGAACCGCCGCGGGGGGCCGACTGAGGGGCCGCCACGGGCGCCCGGCGGGGAACGGCCCGCCCCGAACCGTGAGAACGGCTGAACCACCGAGAGGAGCGATGACCCACCATGACCATGAAAGTGGCCGACTACATCCTCGCCCGACTGTCCGAGTGGGGTGTCGAGCATGTCTTCGGCTACCCGGGGGACGGCATCAACGGCCTGCTCGCCGCATGGGGGCGGGCCGAGAACGAGCCCCGGTTCATCCAGGCCCGGCACGAGGAGATGGCGGCCTTCGACGCCGTCGGCTACGCCAAGTTCAGCGGGCGCCTCGGGGTGTGCGCGGCCACCTCGGGCCCCGGCGCGATCCACCTGCTGAACGGGCTGTACGACGCCAAACTGGACCATGTGCCGGTGGTGGCCCTGGTCGGCCAGACCCACCGCAGCGCGATGGGCGGCTCGTACCAGCAGGAGGTGGATCTGCACAGCCTCTTCAAGGACGTGGCCTCCGACTTCCTGGAGACGGTCACCGTCCCCGAGCAGCTGCCCAACGTCCTGGACCGGGCGATCCGCACCGCCTACGCCCGCCGCGCCCCCACCGCCGTGATCATCCCGGCGGATGTGCAGGAGCTGGACTACTCCCCGCCCACCCATGAGTTCAAGATGGTGCCCTCCAGCCTGGACCGCAGCGGCTGGTCCGCGGTGCCGTCCAGCACCGCGGTGGAGCGGGCCGCGGAGGTGCTGAACGCGGGCGAGCGGGTGGCGATCCTGGTCGGCCAGGGCGCCGCCGGGGCGCGCGAGGAGGTCCAGCGGATCGCCGAGACCCTCGGCGCCGGTGTCGCCAAGGCGCTGCTCGGCCTGGATGTGCTCAGCGATGAACTGCCCTATGTCACCGGGTCCATCGGGCTGCTGGGCACCCGGCCCTCGTACGAGATGATGCGGGACTGCGACACGCTGCTGACGATCGGCTCCAGCTTTCCGTACGCCCAGTTCCTGCCGGAGTTCGGCAAGGCGCGCGGCGTTCAGATCGATCTCGATCCGCACATGATCGGGATGCGCTATCCGTACGAGGTCAATCTGGTCGGCGACGCGCGCGAGACGCTGCTCCGGCTGCTGCCGCAACTGGAGCGCAAGAAGGCGCGCGGCTGGCAGGAGGAGATCATCTCGGCCGTACGGCGCTGGCGCGAGGTGACATCCCAGCGCGCGGAGGTGTCCGCCGACCCGATCAACCCCGAGTATGTGGCCCACTGCCTGGATCCGCTGCTGCCGTCCGACGCCATCATCACCTGCGACTCCGGCTCCGTCGCCAACTGGTACGCCCGCCATCTGCGGATGCGCGGCGAGATGCGCGCCTCGCTGTCGGGCACGCTGGCCACGATGGGCTGTGGGGTGCCGTATGCGATCGGCGCCAAGTTCGCCCATCCGGACCGGCCGGCGGTGGCGCTGGTCGGGGACGGCGCGATGCAGATGAACGGCATGGCGGAGCTGATCACGGTGGCCAAGTACCGCCAGACGTGGGAGGACCCCCGGCTGGTGATCGGCGTCTGGAACAACCAGGACCTCAACCAGGTCACCTGGGAGATGCGGGCGATGGGCGGGGCGCCGCAGTTCCTGCCCTCGCAGGAGCTCCCCGACGTCTCCTACGCGCGGTTCGCCGAATCGCTCGGCATCACCGGCATCCGGGTGGAGAAGCCCGAGCAGGTCGAGCAGGCGTGGCGCGAGGCGCTGGCCACGGACGGCCCGGCGGTCGTGGAGTTCCTCACCGATCCGGCCGTACCGCCGATCCCGCCGCATGCCACCTGGGAGCAGATGGAGGCCACGGTCGAGTCGATCATCAAGGGCGACTCGGACCGGGCGGGCATGGTCCGCCAGGGCCTGAAGGCGAAGGTGCAGGAGTACCTGCCGCACCGGAAGAAGGCCGCGGAGGACAAGGCCACGGACGACGCCTGACGTACCCATGGCCACCCGTAACCCCTGAGGTACCCGTTTCGACCCCGTCCGCGCTGGCTACCCGCCGCACCGGACGAATGCGATACCCGGACCGGAAGGACGTGAGCAGCAATGAAGGTCGCCTTTCTCGTCGCCCCGGAAGGCGTGGAACAGGTCGAGCTGACCGACCCCTGGCAGGCGGTCCGGGACGCCGGGGGCACCCCTCGTCTGGTGTCCACCAAGCCCGGCCGCATCCAGGCGTTCAACCACCTCGACAAGGCGGACACCTTCGAGGTCGACCAGGTGGTCAAGGACGCCACGGTCGGGGAGTACGACGCCCTGGTGCTGCCCGGCGGGGTCGCCAACCCCGACTTCCTGCGCCTGGACAAGGCGGCCGTCGCCTTCGCCAAGGGCTTCTTCGACGCGGGGAAGCCGGTGGCCGCGATCTGTCACGCCCCCTGGACGCTGGTGGAGGCCGATGTGCTGCGCGGCCGCACCCTGACCTCCTGGCCGAGTCTGCGCACCGACATCACCAACGCCGGCGGGACCTGGGTGGACGAGCAGGTCAAGGTCTGCACCAGCGGTCCGGGCGCCCTGATCACCAGCCGTAAGCCCGATGATCTCAAGGCGTTCTGTGAGGCGTTCCTGGAGGAGTTCTCGAAGACGACGAAGGGATCGGCATCATGACGGAGGACCGCAAGGAGCGGCAGCGCGACCACTACCGCGCCCCCGACCCGGCCGAAGGACCGCTGACCACCGACCAGGGCGTGGCGGTCGACCACACCGATGACTCCCTCACCGTGGGCGAACGCGGCCCGACGCTGATGGAGGACTTCCACTTCCGCGAGAAGGTGACCCACTTCGACCATGAGCGCATCCCGGAGCGGGTGGTGCACGCGCGGGGCGCGGGCGCGTACGGCTACTTCGAGCCGTACGAGTCCTGCGCGGAGTTCACCCGCGCCGCCTTCCTCCAGGATCCGTCCGTGCGCACCCCGGTCTTCGTACGGTTCTCCACCGTGCAGGGGCCCCGGGGCTCGGCGGACACGGTGCGGGACGTGCGGGGCTTCGCGACGAAGTTCTACACCTCGGAGGGCAACTACGACCTGGTCGGCAACAACATGCCGGTCTTCTTCATCCAGGACGGGATCAAGTTCCCCGACTTCGTGCACGCGCTCAAGCCGGAGCCGCAGAACGACATCCCGACCGGCGCCTCCGCCCATGACACCCTGTGGGACTTCGTCTCCCTGCAGCCCGAGACCATGCACATGATGATGTGGCTGATGTCGGACCGGGCGATTCCGCGCAGCTTCCGGATGATGCAGGGCTTCGGGGTGCACACCTTCCGCTTCGTGGACGCGCAGGGGCGCGGCACCTTCGTGAAGTTCCACTGGAAGCCGAAGCTGGGCGTCCACTCGCTGGTGTGGGACGAGGCGCAGGAGACCGCGGGCCGCGACCCGGACTTCAACCGGCGCGATCTGTGGGAGGCGATCGAGGCGGGGCAGTACCCCGAGTACGAGCTGGGGGTGCAGCTGATCCCGGAGGAGGACGAGTTCAACTTCGACTTCGATCTGCTCGACGCCACGAAGCTCATTCCGGAGGAGCAGGTGCCGGTGCGGCCGATCGGCCACATGGTCCTGAACCGCAACCCGGACAACTTCTTCGCGGAGACCGAGCAGGTGGCCTTCCACACCGGGAACGTCGTCCCCGGTATCGACTTCACCAACGACCCGCTGCTGCAGGCCCGGAACTTCTCGTATCTGGACACCCAGCTCATCCGGCTGGGCGGCCCCAACTTCTCGCAGCTCCCGGTCAACCAGCCGGTCACCCCGGCCCGGACCAACCACCGGGACGGCTACCACCAGACCATGCTCCACAAGGGCACCAACTACTCCCCCAACTCACTCGGCGGGGGCTGCCCGGCCCTCGCGGGCGCGGACGGCTATGCCTTCTCCCACTACGCGGAGCGGATCGAGGGCCACAAGATCCGCAAGCGGAGCGAATCCTTCAAGGACTTCTACAGCCAGGCCGCGCTGTTCTGGAACAGCATGAGCGACTGGGAGAAGCGCCATATCGTGGACGCCTTCCGCTTCGAGCTAGGCAAGGTCGGCGCGGTGCATGTGCGCGAGCGCACGGTCGAGCAGCTGGCCCGGATCGACTACGACCTGGCATCGCAGGTGGCCCAGGGCATCGGCGTGGCGATGCCGGAACCGGGCGCCAACAACCACAAGCCGCAAGCCTCGCCCGCGCTGAGCCTGGAGAACCTCCAGGGCGACGGCTCGATCCGCACCCGCCAGATCGCGGTACTGGTCACGGACGGGGTGGACACCGTCCAGCTCACCCAGGCCCAGGAGGCACTCACCGCCCAGGGCGCCATCGTCGAGGCCCTCGCCCCGCACGACGGCAAGGTGGTCGGCGCCGACGGCAACGGCTACGCGGTCGACCGCGCCCTCCCCACGGTCGCCTCCGTCCTGTACGACGCCGTCCTCCTCCCCGGCGGCCCCACCGGCACCCCCGACCTGGCCTCCGACAGCGCGGCCATGCGCTTCGTCCGCGACGCCTACCGCCACGGCAAACCCATCGGCGCACTCGGCTCAGGCGTCGGCATCCTCTCCTCCCTCGACCCGCAGGGCCTCCACATCGCCTCCGGCCACGGCCACGTCTGCGCGGACCGCGGCGTGGTCACGGACACGACGACGGGCGCGGCGAGCGAAGAATTCACCAGGGCCTTCATCGAAGCGATATCGGCCCACCGGCACTGGGACCGCCCGCGGGTCCGCTGCTGAATTCCGCGGGGCGCGGTGGGCCGGTAAGCGGGCGGGGGGTGTGGAGCGGAGTGTCCTCCGCTCCACACCCCCCGCCCGT
>NZ_JAGFNO010000009.1:154796-330227 GCF_017592595.1 Streptomyces sp. NEAU-YJ-81
GGGGGGGGGGGGGGGGGGGCGTCGGGGGGGGGGGGGGGGGGGGGGGGGCGCCCCCCCCCCCCCCCCCCCCGCCCGTCGGCACCGGCGGATCGCAGGCTCGCTGAAGGAGGCATCGTGGTCGCGTTGTGGGAGGAGCACACGGTACCGCGACCTCTTCATTCCGGGCATTCCGCGGAACACCATCGTGGAGACGGTGGATCGGTCGGTGGGCAGCGACTTCCTCGTCGAGGAGATCATCATGCGGATGCCTCACGACCAGGAGAGCCCGTTCCTGCTGCCCGGACTCGCCCCGACCGGACGGACCGTCGAAGTACCGCTGGTGGGGGACACCAGCCCCTCCGGCGTTTGAGGAGCGGGGTCGGGGGGCGGGGCCCCGGCGGGGTCGAGGGGCGGAGCCCCTCGTTTCGGGAAGGGGCGGGGTGGGGGCTCTCCGCCGAAGGCGCCCACGCCCCCCGCTACGGCTCGCGGCCGAGCAAGGCCAAGAGCCGGGCCTGCGCATCCGCTCCCGACGGTGGCTCCACAGGCGCCGCGAAAAGCCCGCTCTCCTCCAAGTCCGCCGCATACGGCGCGACCTCCCGCACCGAGAAGTCCACCAGCGGCTTCGGAATGCGCTCCTCCGCCCCAATGGCCCGCGACAGATCCCACGCGTGCACGGCCGCGTCAGCCGTCATCTGGGCGCAGTAATGCGTGGCGGGGCTCTCCCCGTACGAGAGGTCGACCGTCCGGTCGAGGGCCCCCGGCTCGCGGAAGGCGTCCCGCGCCGCGGCGACCACCACGTCCCACGTGGCGACCGGGTCGTCACCGAGCAGATCGCCTTCCAGCGCATCGCTCTGGTCGGCGACGCTCGCCCCCTCCCGGACCAGCGGCGGCACCCACATCTGCTCGACCGCGAGATGGTTCACCAGATCCCGTACGGTCCACTCGGTGCAGGGCGTCGGGTCGTCCCACTGATTGGGCCGGATCGCGTGCACCCGTTCGGTGAAGAGGTCCAGCGCCTCGCCGTGCCTGGCCAGCAGCCGATTCTCCGCCATGGGCGATCACCCCGTCTGAGGAGGCTGAGGGGGCTGAGGAGGCGCCCCGGACCCCGGCGCCGGAGGCGTCGGCGGCGTGGGAGGCGCGGAGGGCCCGGAGGGGCCCGAGGGACCAGCGGAACCCGGAGCGGCGGGACCCGAAGGGCCCGTAGGCGGGGCAGGCCCCGAAGGCCCCGAGGGCGCGGTCGGCCCAGAAGCCACTCCCGGCCCCGGCCCCGACGCCTGCGCCGCGGAGTTCTTCAGCCACCCCGCCGCCACCAGCAACAGCGCGAAAACGATCAGCGCCGCCGCCCACGCCGGAAGCGCGAGGGCGAAGAGCAGCACCAGGCACGCCGTCAGCGCACCCCCGGCGTAGAGCGCGGCCGCCGCCGCGCCACCGTAGAGGCGGACCGCGCGCCGCCCGGACTGCTCCCGCAGCTCCCTGCGGACTTCGTCGCGGACGGCCCGTGCGACCGGCTCCGCCAGGTCCCCGGCCGAGGGTATGCCTGCCTTCGGGTAGCCCGATTTATCAGTCATGCGCCGCCGAGTACCCGTGCCCCATCCTCGCTAACAGTCCCGGCCGACACGGGCGGGGCATGGGACGGAAAACGGACGGGACACGGATACGCGGGCACATCCGCAGGGCAAGACAGGGCACGGCGTCGAACGCGGCCCCTGATATCCCACGTCCGACGCCGCTCCTCACTCCCTACGGGCCGCTCGGCCGCACGACGGGTCCCCGCCCCCGGGGTCCTCAAACGCACCCGACAACCTCGTGTCGATGCCATCGCGACGGGTACGCGTGGGGGACGCGAAAGCTGGAGGGAGTACATGCGACTCGGACATCTCCAACCGCTCCAACCGCTCCAACCGCTCTACGACCGCCCTGACCGCCCGGGCTCCTGGGCCGGCGCCCACTTCGACACCTCGCGCCCCGACGAATCCGCGGCCCAGGAACGGGAACGCGCCGCCCGCCAGGCAATTCGCCGGTTGGAAGGGCAGGGCGCCGACCGGGCCACCTGCCGTGCGGTGCGCCGGCCGTACGAGGGCGGCGCGGACTGACCATCCCGGGAGACGACCGACCCGGGAGACACATACGGACCCGCTGAGGAAGGGGACCGACATGCAGCGAGGCAGCGACCGGCTGAGCGTCCACAAGGACGACGAGATGAAGCACGAGCTCCAGGGGCTGATCCGCTCCGGGCACCCGACCCGTGCCGAGGAGTGGCACGACCCGGAGCCGGGCGCCGACGACGACCCGGACGTGACCCTGGGGCCGGTCCCGGCCCGGGGGACGACCGGTGAGGCCGAGGCGGTGCGGTTCGAGTTCGCGCGCCGGCTGGGACGTACGTCGTTCCCCGCCGATCGTGAGGAGCTGTTGCGCGTCCTGGAAGAACGGCACACACCGGACGGTCTGATCGCTCTGGCCGAGGAACTGCCCGCGGACCGGACGTTCCACACGGTGCAGGAGGTGGTCTCGGCGCTGGGGATGCGCCCGGCCTCGTAAAACCCTCGTAAGACCCACGTAAGACATGGAGGGACGGCGAGACGTCGAGGGGACGGCGCACACCGGCACGCATAGCACCCGCCCCGCGCGGGTACTGCGGGCAGCACATCACCCACGAAGGGGAGGTGGACAGATGTCCCAGGACCCACCTCGCTATGTGCGGGAAGTCATGTCGCGGCCCGTGATCTGGGTGCACCCCGATGCCTCGCTGGTGGAAGCGGCTCAGCTGATGCGCGCACAGGGCATCGGCGATGTGCTGGTCGCCAGCGACGGGGAGCTGCTCGGTGTGCTCACCGACCGCGACATCACCCTCCGCGCTGTCGCCGAGGGCATCGACCCCCTCGCCGTCACCTGCCATGCCGTGTGCACTCCGGACCCGGTGACCATCGGGCCGGACAAGGAGGTGGCCGAGGCGGCCGCGCTGATGCGGCGACATGCGGTGGGGCGGCTTCCGGTCGTCGAGGCGGGGCGTCCGCTGGGCGTGATCAGCCTGGGCGATGCGACGGAGCCGCCCTGAATTCCCGCAGCACGTTCCGCCGAAGGGGCGGTGGGGGTCCTCCCCCGCCGCCCCTTCGCCATGAGACCGCCGCCGCTTCGCCATGAGACCGCCGCCCCTTCGCCATGAGACCGCCGCCGCTTCGCCATGAGACCGCCGCCGCTTCCGCATAGCACTCACACTTCTTACATAGTGAGACGGTTCTTCTCGTGATGCGAGATGCCTTCTACCGTGGAGCCACCCGCTCACCGGTCCCGAAGGGGGAGTTCCGCCATGTCGAAGGACGCCGCCGTCTACACCCACGGCCACCATGAGTCGGTGCTGCGCTCGCACACCTGGCGCACGGCGGCCAACTCCGCCGCGTATCTGACCGGCCATCTGCGGCCCCATATGCGGATCCTGGACATCGGCTGCGGCCCCGGCACCATCACCGCCGACCTGGCCGAACTGGTCCCCCAGGGGCAGGTCACGGGCGTCGACGCCGAGGACTCCATCCTGGAGCGGGCCCGCTCGGTGGCCGAGGAGCGCGGGCTGACGAACGTGTCCTTCGCGGTCGCCGACGTCCACGCGCTGGACTACCCCGACGACTCCTTCTGCGTGGTCCACGCCCATCAGGTGCTGCAGCACGTCGGCGACCCGGTGGGGGCGCTGCGCGAGATGCGACGGGTGTGCGCGCCGGGCGGCATCGTGGCGGTGCGCGACTCCGACTACGCCGCCATGACCTGGTATCCGTCCGTCCCCGGCCTGGACGGCTGGCTGGATCTCTACCACCGGGTCGCGCGGGCCAACGGCGGCGAGCCGGACGCCGGTCGCAGGCTGCGCTCCTGGGCGCTGGAGGCGGGGTTCACCGACATCGACATCACCTCGACCGCCTCGGCGTGGTGCTACGCCACCGAGGAGGAGCGGGCGTGGTGGAGCGGGCTGTGGGCGGACCGCACGGTCGCCTCCTCCTACGCCCGGCGCGCGGTGGACGGCGGCCATGCCACCGAGGAGGAACTGCGGTCGATCGCGGACGCGTGGCGGGCATGGGGCGAGGCCCCGGACGGTTGGTTCGCCGTCCTGCACGGTGAGATCCTCTGCCGCGTCTGAGCAGTTCAACTAGGCTCACCCGCATGGATATTCTGGGGACTTCACTCCGCGTGTGCGTCGACGATCTGGACTCGGCGATCGCCGTTTACGAACGGCTGACGGGAGCCGAGGCGGTGCGCTTCCAGCGCGGCCCGGTCTCGGTCGCGGCGGTCGGCTGCTTCTTTCTGATGAGCGGTCCGGAGTCGGAGCTGTCGATTCTTCGCAAGATCACGGCGACGATCGCGGTGAAGGACGTGGACGAGGCGATCGCGGATCTCACGGCGGTCGGCGGGCAGATCGTGGCCGGTCCGCTGCCCGCCCCCGTGGGCCGGACCCTGGTCGCGCGCCACCCCGACGGCTCGATCTTCGAGTACGTCGACCGGAACCCGATGGCGTGACCCGCCCGTGAACTCACCGTCCGGCAGACCCGTCAGGAGGGCGGTCCCGGATCCTCGGTGAGCTCCTCGTCGTCGAACTCCTCGTAGAGATCGTCCACATCACGGAGCTCATCGCTCTTGATCCGGACCGCCTCCTCCTCGGCTGACAGCCCGCTGGTCGAGCCCTCCTGGGAGTAGACGTCCTGCTCGCGCGGGAAGTCGGGGTCCGGCTCGTCGTACAGCAGCCCCGCCCGTTCCGCCTCGATGCCGACCGGCTCCCCCGTCTCCGGCTCCTCATCGGTCAAGTGCTCCTCGAGCGACTCCCGCTCATGCGTTTCCGCGCTCGTGGTGTCCCGGTATTCGGCGATGGTCGGCTCGTCCCCGGGCACGGGCAACTGCTCAGGATCCTCGGCCCGCTGCTGCTCGGGCGTACCGTCCTGCAGATCGGGGATCCCCTCGTCCTCGGGATCCGCGCCGGGGTCATGCGGTGTCCTCACGGTCGCGGCTCCTTCCGCTCGCTCGTGCGCTATGCCGACATCCACGACCGGGTGCCCCCTTGGGCCAGCCCTATGCAGGCCACACCGTGCAACGCGAACGCGGGCGCAGCCGCGCGGCATCCATGGCGGATGCACCCCACTCGCAGGGGGCAGGCCACTCGCCCCCGCGCCCCGGGCACGCCCGCTCTCGGGCGAGATCGCCTGCGGGCGCAACCCGGGGAGGTCGTCATGCGGCCCGCAGGCCAGTGACAGGACGCAGACCGCTCACGCTCACGCCCCGGGCAGGCCCGCTCGGGGCCGAGGCCGCCTGCGGGCGCAACCCGGATCGCCCCAATGCGGGCCGCAGGCCCGCTATGTGGGGCGCATGCGGAACTCGTAGCGGCCGGGCAGCGGGTGCTCGGTCCTGGCCCGTGCCCGTGCCTCCTCGGTCAGGGGCTCGTCGGTCCCCGTCACCAGCCGTTCCACGATCGCGTACCAGGTGTCGCTCAACGCCTCGTCGCCCTCGCGCAGATCGCAGACCTCGAAGCCCTCGTCGAAGACGGCGCGGGCGGCCAAGGCGTCGCCCTGGGCCAGCAGCACCTGTGCGCGCAGCAGCCGGAAGCGGCCGCGGGCCCGGATGGCGGGGCGCAGGGCGTCGAGGACCGCCCGTGCGTCGTCGGCGCGGTCGGCCGCGAGCAGCGCGACGATCGCCTCCCGGCCGAGCGCCGCCTCCGCCGCCTCCAGGGCGACCGGGTCGGCGGCGGCAGCGACGGGCGGCGCGGCCAGCGAGACGGCGGTCGGCGCTCCGGCCGCCTCCGCCCCCTGTCCCGTTCCCACTCCTACTCCCGGCCCCGGTCCCTGCCCCGCTCCCGCCGCTTCGAGCACCGGGTCCGCCTCCTGCGGCGGGACGGTGCCCGAGGCGAGGAGGAGCTGTACGGCGCGCAACAGCCGGTCCGCCGCGCGTGCCGGATGGCCGGAGGCGGTGTCGGCCACGGCCAGACAGCGCAGTGCCCAGGGCGTTTCGGCGCACCGCAGCGACCGCTCCCAGCTGCGCTCGGCCTGTGCGCGGTCGCCCGCATGCCACTGGGCGACGCCCAGGTGGTATTCGGCGCCCGCGGTCGAGGGGGCCGCTTCGAGGAGGTCGCGCCAGGCGGGCGCGACCAGGGAGGCGCCGGGGTCGGCCTGGGAGGGGCCCGGCTCCCAGTCGGGGAGGGCGCCGGTGCGCAGCAGCCGGCGCCACGGCTCCTGGTCCTCCCCCAGCGTGCCCGGGTCGAATGGCGTACCGGGCAGTTGAAACCCGCCCCGCTCGGCCTCCAGCGCGCCCCAGCCGGAGCCGGTCGCGAGCTGCTCCGCCGGTTCCGCGTCGGCGTACGGGCGCCAGGCGGCGTAGGCCGCGTCGACCGCGGCGCGCGACAGCGCCGCCTCCAGCCGGGTCTCGGTCTCGCGGCGGGCGGCGGCCCAGTCAGTGCCGTGGACGGCGGCCGGGTCGGCGGTCAGCGGACCGTACGCCTCCAGCCAGGCGAACTCCTCGCCCGCCTCCAGCGGGATGTGCTCAAGCTGGGTGCGGGCGAGCCCGGCCTGGATCTCGGCGTAGCCGCCGGTGCCGGGCTCGGTCAGCCACTGCTGCCAGCGCCGTCCCCCGGGGCCCGCGCCCCAGACGAAGAGCTTGCGCCCGCGCAGCAGATCGGTCGAGGTCTGGACGAGGCCGCTGCCGTCGCCGTCGAGGGAGGCGATCCAGCGGCGGGCGCCGTCGGGCACCTCGTAGAAGTAGTCGGCGGGGTAGGCGCCGCGCAGCGGATAGGTGCGGTCGGCGCCGTCCCACTCCGGGACCGGAACCCTGCTGAGGGTGCGGGCGTAGCCGAAGTGCCAGGCGTCGTCGGCGGGGGCCAGGACGCGGGTGTGCTCGTCCTCGGGGACGGCGATGTTGGACCACCAGTAGACGGGGGCGGGGAGGTGGTGGGGGTTGCGGATCCTGACGCCCACGTAGAGGAACGCGGAGTCGGCGGGCAGCCACAGATCCACCTGGAAGGGCAGATCGCGCAGCCGCTCCCACTCCCACAGCCGCACCATCGCGCCCCCGTCGGCGGCGTCGGGGGCGGGGACGCGGGCTGCGTGCAGGGGTGCGCAGGACAGGGTGGTGTGGCCGGTGGCGCCGATGTTCCACTCGATCCCGCCGGAGAACCAGGCGCCATTGAGGGCGAAGTCGGCGGGCTGGAGCACCGGGTTGCGGTACAGCAGCTCGGTGTCGGCGGAATCGCCGGTGGCCTTGTGGATCAGCGAGTGGACCCGGCCGCCGAGCCCGGGCAGCACCGTGGCCCGCAGCCGGTCGTTCTCCAGGACGATGGCGTCGAGCGTGGCGGGGGCGCGGTCGCGGCCGTAGCCGTCGCGCAGCCGCACCGGCAGCACCGACCGCAGGGGGGCATGGGCGACCTGACGGGCCATGTCGGAGGGGAGCGTGGCCCGGACGCGGTCGTCCACGCGGTGCACCTCGTCGAGGGGGCGCAGCGCGGGCAGGGGGTTGTCGGGCCCGACGGGGGCGGTGGGAAGGGTCAGGGTGGTACGTCGCACGCTCGTGGCCACGGGCTGCCTCGCTCCGACTGCCTTGGGTCACCTCGGTGCGGCGACCGTCCGATGACCATGGAACAACGTCGTGGGGCCCGCTGAACAGAGCCGCTTCGGACCGATCATGGTGCCCCGTCAGCCAGGACCGATCGGCTGGTCCAGCATGTCGCTGGTCATGGCCCAGCGCTCATGGTCGCGCCACGCGCCCTCGATATAGAGGAAGTCTGGGGAAAACCCTTCCAGCCGGAAGCCATGGCGCTTCACCAGCCCCAACGACGCCTTGTTGCCCGGCTGGATGTTGACCTCGACGCGGTGCAGCCCCAGCGGCCCGAAGGCATGGCGCAGAACGAGCCCCAGTGCCTCGGACATATAGCCCTGTCCGGCGGCGGGCGGAAAGGCTCCGTAGCCGATCGAGCCGCACTGGAAGGCGCCGCGCACGATGTTGTTGATGTTGATGAACCCGACCATGTCCCCGGTGTCCCGGGCACAGACGAGGAAGCCCTCGCGGTCCTCGCGCTCAAGCTGGGCGATGTAGTGCAGATAGGCCCGCTCGGTGGTGGGGAGGGTGAGCCAGGGGCGGTGGAACTCCATGCTCTCCCGGGCGCGCCTGACGAACTCCGCACCGTCCGCGCGGGTGGTGCGGCGGATGGCCGCCCGGGTTCCCTCGGTGACATACCGGACGTCAGGCATGCGGCAATGATGACAGCAGCGCCATGGCCGCCGCATAGCCGGAGCCACCGGATATGGCCTCGTCCACGGGGATGTCGGTCATCGCCCACGGGCCGACGGGCACGGGGGAGAGCCCGGTGCCGACGTAGTTGACCGCCGGGTCCCGGGACAGGCCGGTGCCCAGGCCCTTGAGATAGGCCTCCTTACGGGTCCAGCAGCGGGCGAAGGCGGCGGGCCGGTCGGCCGGTGCCAGCGCGTCCAGCTCGGCGCGCTCCTTGGGATGCAGGCTCTCGGCGACCTGGTCTACCACCGAGGCGGGCTGCAGCTTCTCCACGTCCACGCCGACCGGGGAGCCCGCGAAGGCGAAGAGCACCAGATCACCGGCGTGCGACATGTTGAAGTGCAGCGGGGTGCCGGACACGGCGGGGCGGCCGTGCGGACCGCCGCAGCCGGGGCATGTCTCGCGGGTGAACGGAACGTCGGCCGGGGGCATGCCCAGATAGGCGCCGAGCAGCTCCCGCAGCCCCAGATGGGCCGCCGTATAGCGCTCGCGGTCCTCCGCCCGCAGGAACTTCGCGGCCCGCTCCCGCTCCTCGGCGTCCAAAATCGTGCCGGGCGCGCCCGGGTCCATGGCCGCGGTGTACCGGGAGACGCTGAGCAGCCAGGTCTCGGGCTCGCCGCCCTGCGGCCAGGCACCGGCGACGGCGGTGGGCAGCGGCTCGGAGCCGACGATGCGCGGGGCCGGTGGGGGTGTCAACTCGCTCCTCCAGTGGAGTTCGGGGCCGCTGATGTCAGCAGCTCCAGGGTAGGCACATCGGATCTGATCAGCCCGAAGGTCTGGATGTACAGCGACAATTCGGCCTCCAGGGCGCGGATCATCGTATCGGCGCGGCGGAAGCCATGGCCCTCGCCCTCGAAGGTGAGGTAGGCGTGCGGGATGCCACGCCCGGAGACCGCAGCCAGGAACCGCTCGCACTGCTCGGGTGGGCAGATGGTGTCGTCCAGCCCCTGGAGCAGCACAAAGGGCGAGCCGATGCGGTCGGCCCGGTGCAGCGGGGAGCGCTCGCGGTAGCGGTCCGCCACCTCCGCGAGGGGGCCGACCAGCGATTCGGTGTAGCGCGACTCGAAGTCATGGGTGCCGCCGGTGGCCCAGGAGACCAGGTCGAGGATGGGGTAGGTGACGGTGGCGCAGGCGTAGAGATCCGTGGCGGTGAGGGAGGCCGCCGCCGTCCAGCCGCCCGCGCTGCCGCCGCGGATCGCGAGCCGGGCGCGGTCGGCGATGCCCTCGTCGGCGAGCGCCCCGGCGACGGCGGCGCAGTCCTCGACGTCGACCACGCCCCACTGCTCGCGCAGCCGCTCGCGGTAGGCGCGGCCATAGCCCGTGGAGCCCCCGTAGTTGACCTCGGCGACGCCGATGCCGCGTGAGGTGAAATAGGCGATCTCCAGGTCGAGCACGAGCGGGGCGCGGCCGGTGGGCCCGCCGTGGGCCCAGATCACATACGGCGGAAGCTCTCCGTCCGGTGCGGTGTGGCCGGGATGGCGCGGTGGATAGAGCTGGGCGTGGATCTCCCGGCCGTCCGGTCCGGTGAAGGTGCGGGCCAGGGGCCGGGGGTAGTACGCGGGGTCCACGGGGTCGGTGTACGCGTTGCCGATGACCCGGGAGCGGCCGGTGCAGACGTCCAGCTCCATCACCTCATGGCCACTGTGCGGGCTCGCCGCGACGCCGACCACGCGCGTGCCGTTCACGGCCAGCGTCGGCTCCCATTCGGTCCAGGGGCCCGGCACATCGGCCGTCCCGCCGGTCCGTGGATCGAGGATGCCGAGGGCCGCCGCGCCCCGGCCGTGCAGCACCGCGATCAGACCGCCGGCCAGCGGGGCGAACCAGCGGTGGCCCAGCTTCCACAGCGGCCCGCCGAACTCCTCCTCGCGGGGGCACAGCGCCACCGGCCGACCGGCCGGGGCCCATTCCCGCGCACCGGCCACCTCCGCCGGCGGCTCCAGACGGTGCAGATTCCACCAGCCCATGCGGTCGGTGGCCGCGAGCAGCGCGCCGTCCTCGGCCCACTCGATCTGGGCGACCGACTCATCCGGCCCGCCCAGCACCGCCCGGGCGCCGGTGAAGGAGCCGTCCTCCGCGACATCGGCCAGCATCACCTCCGTGCCGTCCCAGGGCATCCGGGGGTGGTCCCAGACGATCCAGGCGGCCCGCCGGCCGTCGGGCGAGAGCCGGGGCCCGGTGAGGAAGCGATGCCGGTCGTCGGTCAGCTCGCGCACCGCCGCGCGATCTTCGGCGGCCGAACCGTCCAGCGGTACGGCGGCGATCACCCGCCGCACATCCGTCGGCCCCTCGCCCGTGAACTCCTCCAGCACACACCACACCTCGCCGCGCTCCGGGCGCAGCACCGGATCCGCCCAGCGCAGCCCCTCCCCCACCGCCGACAGCGGGGTCAGCGGGCGCGGCGCGCCCCCGGCCGGGGCGTCCGGCTCATGGATGTACAACCGCTGGTCGGCGAAGTGGACGAACACCACCAGCGGGCCGCCGCTCGCGCGGTCCACCGCGGCCCAGGGCATCCCGCCGTACCCCATCACCTTGCTGCGCACATTCCACGGCGGGGCCAGCACCGGGACCTCCGCGCCGTCGGTCCGCCGCCGGATCAGGGCGCGGCGGCCGCCCTCGCCGGGGCGCGGCGCGGTCCACCACACCTCCTCGCCGACCGTGCCCACATACTCCGGATGGCCGTCGTACGAGGCGACGAGCGCGGCGTCGACCGGGGAACTCCAGGCTCCGTAGGGGGCCATGACGGCCGTCTGCTGCTGCACCGTTCGCACCGATCCTCACGCCCTCTGCAGGAAGTGGTCGAGCGCCCGGACGCCGAAGTGCAGGGCTTCCACCGGGACCCGCTCGTCCACGGCGTGGTAGAGCGCCTGGTAGTCGAAGCCCTCGGGCAGGCGCAGCGGTGAGAAGCCGTATCCGGCGATGCCGAGCTGGGAGAACTGCTTGGCGTCGGTGCCGCCCGACATGCAGTACGGCACGGCGTGGGCGCCCGGGTCGAAGTGCTCGACGGCGGCGCGCATCGCCCGGTAGGTGGGGGTGTCGATCGGCGCCTCCAGCGGGCGCTCGCGGTGGTGGAACTCCCACTCCACGTCCGGTCCGGTGAGCCGGTCCAGGGTGTCGTGGAATTCGTCCTCGCCGCCGGGCAGCATCCGCCCGTCCACATAGGCGGTGGCGCTGCCGGGGATCACATTGACCTTGTAACCGGCCTCCAGCACCGTGGGGTTGGCGCTGTTGCGCACGGTCGGCTCGATCAGGGCGGCGGCCGGCCCCAGCTTGGCCAGCAGGGCGTCGACGTCGAAGTCCGCCGCGTCCACATCGGCCGGGATGCCCTGGAGCGCGGCCAGTTCGGTGAGCGCGGCCTTCACCGTGGGCGTCAGCCGGGCCGGCCAGCGGTGCTCGCCGATCCGGGCGACGGCGGCGGCGAGCCGGCTGACCGCGTTGTCCCGGTTGACCTTGGAGCCGTGTCCGGCGCGGCCGTGCGCGGTGAGCTTCAGCCAGGCCGTGCCGCGCTCCCCCGCCGCGATGGGGTAGATCCGCGCCCCGGGCCCGGCGTGGAACGTGAAGGCTCCGGACTCGCTGATGCCCTCGGTGCAGCCCTCGAAGAGGTCGGCGTGGCGCTCGGCGAGGAAGCCGGAACCCCAGGCGGCGCTGTCCTCCTCATCGGCGGTGAAGGCCAGCACGATGTCCCGGCGCGGCCGCACGCCCGTCCGCGCCCAGGCCCGGACGACCGCGAGCACCATCGCGTCCATGTTCTTCATGTCGATGGCGCCCCGGCCCCAGACGACGCCGTCGCGCACCTCCCCGGAGAAGGGGTGCACGGTCCAGTCGGCGGGCTCGGCGGGCACCACGTCCAGATGGCCGTGGACCAGCAGCGCGGGCGCGGACGGATCGGTGCCCTCGATCCGGGCCACGACATTGGTGCGCCCGGGCGACCGCTCCAGCAAGGTGGGCTCGATCTCCACATCGCCGAGCATCTCCGCCACATACTCGGCGGCCGGGCGCTCCGAGCAGTCACCGCCGCCGCGGTTGGTGGTGTCGATCCTGATCAGCTCGGAGGTGAACCGCACCACCTCGTCGAGCGTCTGGGCGTCGATGGTCTCCGGACGGTCCGTGTCAGCCATATTGCTCCTCCACCGCGGCCGAGACGACCGTCGTGACGGCCTTGAAGCAGCGGATCCCCTCGTACATGGTCGGTGAGGTGTACGCGACGCGCCGCTCGCCACTGCGCTCCACGCCCGGCACGACGCTCGCCGCCCCCACCAGATGCTCGGCGTCGAATTCCAGCTCCACCGTGAACGGCCCGCCGCGCGCGGGCTCGTGGCGCACCGCCAGCACCGCCGCCTCCCGCGCCGCCGCCCGGATGTCCGCGGCCGTGCGGGCGGGGGTGCGGCAGACCGCCGCATAGCGCGAGACATAGTCCTTGACCGCGACCGAACGGGCGCCCGGCGCATAGTCCCCGGCGTCCTCACAGGTCTTGTCGTCCCCGGTCACCAGCACCACCGGCACCCCGTACTCGGCGGCCACCAGGGCATTGAGCCGGCCTTCGCTCGCCCGCGCGCCGTTCACCCACACTCCGGTGATGGAGTTGGCGAGGTAGGTGTGGGCGAGGACGCCCTCGGTGCCCGCGCCGGTGTGATAGCCGACGAACGCCACTCCGTCCACATCACCGTGCTGCACGCCCTCGACCATGCTCAGGCTCTTGTGCCGACCGGTGAGCATCTGGGCTCGATCGTCCAGCTCTTCCAGCAGCAGATTGCGCATGGTCCAATGCGCCTCGTTGATGAGCACCTCGTCCGCACCGCCGTCGAGGAATCCGGCGACGGCCGCGCTCACATCGGAGGTGAACAGACGGCGGCAGCGCTCCCACTGGGGGGTGCCGGGCAGCACATCAGCCGGCCAGGTGACGCCGGTGGCGCCCTCCATGTCGGCGCTGATGAGGATCTTCATGCCTCGTCACGTTACGCGCCGCGCCCGACCCGAACCACCCCTGTGGATAACTGGTCCAGTCCACTGTCGCGCCCGGCCCGTGCCCGCCTCGTCCGGCGCATGCCCGCCGCGCCCCGACCACCCGCGGGGAAGGGCCCCAACCACCCGCGGGCACACGCCCCAACCACCCGCGGGCACACGCCCCAACCGCCCGCGGGCACACGCCCCGACCACCCTCGGGCAAGGGCCCTACGCCCGCGAGACCACGAACCAGCGGGCCGGGAGCTCGACCCGTGAGCCGTCCGGCCACTGCTCCGTCTGGGCCAGCGCCGACGGGCCCTCGGCGAGGATCTCCAGCCCGGCCTCCGCCAGCACCTCCGGCACCTCCTTGTCCGCCGCGTCGGCCGGCCGCAGCCCGTGGTCGAAGACCCGGCGCAGCTTCAGCGGCGGACCGCCCGGGCTCGCCGCCAGCTCCCGCAGCACGGCCTTGGACTCCGCCGTCAGCTCCACGACGAACCCCCGCCCGCGCCGCCCCAGCAGCGTGGCCACCGCCTCCGCGACCGGACGCCGGTCGGCGGCGTCGCTCTGGTGGATGACGGCGCGCATATACACATTGGCGTCGCCGAGCCGCCGGGCCAGCTCCGCCACCCCGGCCGCGTCCGTCAGGCTCAGCCGCCGGTACTCCGCCGCGCCCGCCGGATCGGCGTGCCGCGCGTGCTCCACCGCGGCGCGGGACAGGTCGACGCCCACCGCCCGCCCGAAGCGGGAGGCCAGATAGCGGGTCTGGGTGCCGTTGCCGCAGCCCAGGTCGACGATCGGCAGCGAGGGGTCGGCGTACGGCGCCAGCAGGTCCAGATGCGGGGCGGCGCTCAGCGAGGGGTCCGCGTCCCAGATGGCCTCCCCCGGGGCATCCGAGGTCTGCTGCCAGTAGCTCTCCCACGCCTGCCGGTAGCGCTCCGAGACGCTCATCGCCGCTCCCCTGGGTGTGCCAACGCCTGCTCGAACCACACCGTCTTACCGCGCCCCGTGCGACTCGTACCCCACTCGCGCGCCAGTTTGCTGATCACCCGCAGCCCGCGCCCGCTCTCGTCGTCACGGTCCGCGCTCAGCAGCGCCGGCAGTTCGTGGTCGTCGTCGGTGACCTCGCACAGCAGGGCGTCGGTGCGGACCAGGCGCAGCCGCACATGGTGGGTGTGGGCATGCCGTATCGCGTTGGTCACCGCCTCGCTCACCAGAAGCTCGGCGGTCTCCACGGACTCCGGCAGCCCCCACCGCAGCAGCCGCTCGCGGACGAGCCGGCGGGCCCGCCCGACCTCGCTGGGGTCCAGCGCGAGCCGCCATTGGGCGACCTGCTCGGCCGGTATGCCGCCCAGCCGGGCCATCAGCAGCGCCACGTCGTCCTTACGGCCGTCACGGCCGTCCTTGTCCCGGGAGGCGGCGGCCAGCGCCCGGATGATGGTGTCGCACGCGTCGTCCATGGACGCCGCCGGATGCGCAGCGGATTCGCACAGCGCGGCGATCCCGGCGCCGATGTCCTGGCCGCGCACCTCGACCAGGCCGTCCGTGCACAGCACCAGCCGGTCCCCGGGCTCCACCCGCACCGTCACCGTCTCGAAGGGCACCCCGCCCACGCCGATCGGCGCCCCGGTCGGCAGGTCCAGCAGCTCGCTGCGGCCGTCCTGGGCCCGCACCAGCACGGGCGGGATATGGCCCGCGTTGGAGAGCACCAGCTCGGAGCTGACGGGGTCGTAGACGGCGTACAGACAGGTGGCCAGATAGTGCTCACCGAGCCGCTGGGCCAGGTCGTCGAGGTTGCGCAGGAGTTGGGCGGGCGGCAGATCGAGCGCGGCCATGGTCTGCACGGCGGTGCGCAACTGCCCCATCATCGCCGCCGAGGTGAGCCCGTGCCCCATCACGTCGCCGACCACCAGCGCGGTGCGCGACCCGGGCAGCTTGATGGTGTCGAACCAGTCTCCGCCGACCCGGCCGAGCCGGGTCCCGGGCAGATAGCGGGTCGCGGTGTCGCAGCCCGCCATGCGCGGGGTCACCTGGGGCAGCATGCTGTCCTGGAGCGTCTCGGCGACGTTCTCCTGGTAGGTGTACATCCGGGCGTTGTCGAGGACGAGACCTGCGCGGGCGGCCAGTTCGGCGCCGGTCGTGCGGTCCATGTCGTCGAACGGCTCACGCCCGGGGCGCCGCAGCAGCACCATGAAGCCCAGCACCACATCGCGCGCCTTGAGCGGCACGATCAGGATCGACCGGCCGTTGATCAGCGGTCTGAGGTCGCGCTTCTCGAACTGCCCGGCGATCCGGTCGCCCACCTCGTCGCTGATGCAAGGGATCAGCACCGGCTCGCCCGTGACCATGCACTGGAAGAACGGGGTGTGCTCGGGAAACGCGATGCTCTCCCCGACCGGCACGGTGTCGTCCCAGCGGCCCGGTTCGTCGTTGTGCTCGACCCAGACGCGGTGCCAGACGGTGGTGACGTCGGGCGGGCCGTCGGGGAACCCCTCACCCGCCAGGACCTGGGCGCGCAGATGCGTACCGGCGAAGTCCGCGAAGCGCGGCACGGCGGCGCTGGTCACCTCGCGGATGGTGCGGGCGAGGTCCAGGGAGGTGCCGATGCGGCCGCTGACCTCGTTGAGGAACTCCAGCCGCTCACGGACCGCCGCGTACTCCAGGTCCACCTCATCGGGGTCCAGCGAGCGCCCGGAGGCGTGCGCGCGATCCGGTGCGCCGTCCGCCGTGACCGCGCGCCGCAGTACGGCCTCCTGGCGCGCCCGGCGCTCGCGGTAGCGCGGCATCCCCCAGTCCGGCGTCACCGGGACGCGCTCGTGGTGGCTGATCTCCAGTACCGGATAGCCCAGTTCCAGCACCTGGGCGACGATCCGGCCGGCCGTGGCCGGGCCCATGTTGGGCAGGATGTCCGGCAGCCGGCCGGCCAGCCGCTCGGCGCCGGGGAACTCGGTGTGCAGCGCGAAGCCGGGTGCGATCCGCCCGTCCGGCCCCAGCGCGTCCCCGCCCACTCCGTTGGCATCCGCCGCCAGTACCAGCAGCCGCTCCGGCCCGGGGCCCACCAGCGGATACGCCCACCACAGGACGTCCGCCTGGCCATGCGCCGGATCCGCCATACGGGCCCGCCCCGCGGTGGGGTAGTACATGGCGCCGAGCTGCGAATCGTCGAGTTCCGGGTGGCCCGTCGCGTCGGTGCGCACCTCCGCGCCGCGTAACGCCCCCGAGACCGGCATCAGGTCGACGGCGGGGCAGCCGACGGCCTGTTCGCGCGTGGGTCCGAAGAGCCTGCGAGCCCCCGAACTCCAATGCGTGACGCGCCCTTCGGCATCGATGACGACGACCGCGAGCGGCATCCTCCCGTGGACACCCCTGCGCTGCTCCGGCACCGCGGGCGGCTCGCCCTGGCCGTCGTCGCAGCGCGACGTGCCGTACTCCATAGGCGGAAGACTCCTTCGCACGCAAGATCTGCGACAGCGCTACCCACGGTACGGCTGTTGCGGGCGTCCGTGGGAGGCAATACCCGAATAGGTGTCATGTGCGGGTACGTGCGATGGAGGCCGCCGCCGGGAGGCGCCGCGGCGCGCCTCCCGGCGAGGCTGGGCCTAGTCCTCGTAGCCCAGTTGGAGATCGCGCTCCGTACGGCCGCCGCCCGCGACCTGGAGGACCGTCGCCACCGGCGGGTAGCCGGCCGCGATGACCGTGTACTCGCCCGCTGACAGGTCGATGAAGCGGAACGCGCCGTCCGGGCCCGTCGTCGCCGTGTCGACCACATTGCCCGCCGCGTCCAGCAGCGTGACCCGGGCGTCCTCCACCACCCGGCCGCCGGTGGCCCGGACGACCCCGCGCAGGACCGCGCCACCGGCCAGTTCGATGTCCTGCCGGGTCTCGCGGGCGGCCTGGACGGAGACGGGGAGGGCGGCGGGGCGGAACGCGGGGGCGCTGGCGGCGAGGGTGTATTCACCCGCCACCAACTCGTCCATCACATAGCCGCCTTCGCGTCCGCTGCGGGTCGCCGCGACGACCTCGCCACGCACATCGGTCAAAGTGACGGTCGCCTCCCTTACGGGGGTGCCGTCCGCCGTAAGGACGGCACCGGCGAGCCGCCCCGCCCCGCCGAGGACCACGTCCAGGTCGACCGGCCGGTCCCCGACGGTGACGCTGACCGCCCGCGGCTGATGGCCGCCGGCCGCCGCGATCAGGACGTACGACCCGGCGCCGGGCGTGCTCAGCGCGTACCGCCCGTCCTCCCCGGTGGCACCGCGCCCGATCTGGCGTCCGCCGATGTCGATGAGGGTCAGGGCCGCCCGTGGGACCGAGGTGCCGTCGTGGTGCTGGACCGTGCCGCAGACCGGGACGCCCGCGGAGGGTGGCGGCGCGGAGGGCGCGCCCGCCGCGGCGTGCCGGGCGCCCGTGCGCGCGGCCGGCACCACGGGGTCTTGCAGGTCTTGCTGGACGGCATAGTCGGTGTGGGACACCAGAGGTTTCTCCTTCAGGAGGAAGGCGAGCAGGAAGCCCAGGACGAGCACCGGCACGAGATAGAGGAAGATCCGCGGCATGGCGTGGGCGTACGCCGCGATGTAGCCGTCCCGCAGGGCGCCCGGCATCGCGTGCACCATCTGCGGGGTGACCGAGTCGGGGTCGGGCAGACCGGTTCCGTCGCCGCCGCGCCCGTACGCCGCCCCGGAGGGCAGGTCGGCCTCGAGGCGGTCGGCGAGCCGGTTGGCGAAGAGCGTGCCGAAGACGGCCGCGCCGACGCTGCCGCCGATCTGCCGGAAGTAGTTGTTGGCGCTGGTGGCCGAGCCGAGGTCGGCCGCGGGCACGGCGTTCTGCACGGCGAGGATGAGCACCGGCAGGACGAGCCCCAGACCGAGCCCGAGGACGCCCATCCACAGGCTGTAGTCCTGGCGGGAGGTGTCCTCCTCCAGCCGGGAGAGCAGCCACATGCCGACGACGGAGATCAGCCCGCCGACGATGGGGAAGACCTTGTAACGGCCGGTGGCGCTGATGAGCTGGCCGGAGATGATCGAGGCCAGCACCATGCCGCCCATCATGGGCACCATCAGCAGCCCCGACTCGGTGGCCGAGACGCCGTCGACCATCTGCAGGAAGGTCGGCAGATAGCTGGCGGCGCCGAAGAGGGCGACGCCGATGACGGCGCCGATCAGCCCGCTGACGCAGAAGACCGAGTCGCGGAACAGCCGCATGGGGATGATCGGTTCGGGGACGACGCACTCCACGACGACGAAGAGGATCGCCGAACCCGCCGCCCCCAGGGCGAGCCCGAGGATGACGCGGGAGCCCCACGCGTACTCCGTGCCGCCCCAACTCGTCAGCAGCACCGCGCAGGTGGAGAACAGCGACAGGAACAGCGCGCCCAGATAGTCGAAGCGCGCCCGCCGCGGCGGCTCCGGGACTTTGAGGACGGCGGCCACGACGGCGAGGGTGACCAGCCCGAAGGGGACGTTGACATAGAAGCACCAGCGCCAGGAGGCATGGTCGGTGAAGAACCCGCCGAGCAGCGGACCGGCCACCGAGGCGAGGCCGAACGCGGCGCCGATGAGCCCCATATAGCGGCCGCGTTCCCGGGGCGGAACGATATCGGCCATGATCGCCTGGACGCCGATCATCAGACCGCCAGCGCCCACGCCCTGCACCGCGCGGAAGGCGATCAGTTCGTCCATCGTGCGGGACCAGCCCGCGAGCGCGGATCCGGCGACGAAGACGACGATCGCGAAGACGAAGACGCTCTTACGGCCGATGAGGTCGCCCAGCTTGCCGTAGACCGGCAGCACGATGGTGACCGCGAGGAGGTAGGAGGTGACGGTCCAGGACATCTTGTCCAGGCCGTGGAGTTCGCCGACCACCTCTGGGAGGGCGGTGGCGACGATGGTCTGATCGAGGGCCGCGAGCAGCAGCGCGAGCATCAGCCCGAAGAAGACCATCCGCACCCGGGCCGGGCTGAGCGGGGCGGGCGCCGGGGCGGCGCCCGCCACCGGAGGCGGTGCCGCGCCCGCCCCGGCGCCCCCGGCCCAGTCGGTTCCGTCGTCGGTGGTGTGGGCGGGAGGGCCCGCCGGTTCGTACCCCCCGTGCCGCTCGTGGCTCTCTCGCCGCTTCGGCACGGTGGCCCCGGTGGTCCCGGTGGTGCCGCCCACGTCCTTCTCCCCTCGTCACGCCTGCGCCGCCCATTTCTCGCATCACGCGCAACCAGGGGCAAACAGCGACGAATCACCGACGAGGGGCCATCGACGGCATTCCCCCCGGTGGGAGTGTGTGCGGGGGGTATGCCGGACCGTAGAGAAAACCACCCGAACCGGTGAGTGCGACGTTCGGTCCGGGGACGGGATCAGGACGCGCCGAGCGCTACTGGGCGGTCTGGGCTGCCTCGGCGGCGAGCTTGGCCAGCAGTTCGTCGTAGATCCGGGCCAGCCCCTTGGGGGCGAAGGTCCGCTCGAAGAAGCCGCCGATGCCACTCGCGCCGGTCCAGGTCGAGGTGACGACAACCCGCGACTTGCCCTCACCCGACGGGGTGACCGTCCAGGTGGTGACCATGGAGGAGTTGCGGTCCTTCTCGACAAGCTGGCCGTCGCTCGGCTCGGAGACCTCGAGCAGGCAGTCGCGCACCCGCTTGCTGGTGGCCTGGAGCTTCCAGTGCACGACGGTGCCCTCACCGTCGCCGCCCTCGCGCACCTCGTACTCGCTGAACTGCTGCGGAAGCAGCCGGGGGCGGGTCTCGCGGTAGTCGGCGAGTGCGTCGAACACGTCCTCGGGCTTACCCGTGACGATCCGCTCCGTAGTGGCCTCGACCTGGCCCATCGCATGTCCCTCCGCGCTCGACGTGGCGCCCCCAGCCCGTGACGCCTTGACGAGCGCAAGCCAACCACCTCAGGGTCACCCGCCCAAATCGGGGGTTGACGAAAACCAATCAAACATGTGTTCTATTGTGGTAACGAGCGAGACCCGGAGGTGCCTGCGATGCGCTGGGACAACCTGACCCGAGACGACACATCGGCCACCCCGGCCCTCTTCGCCGCGGACGCGGTGACCACCCGAACCTTCGACACCCCGGAGTTCCGCGGGATCACCTTCCACGAGATCCGGGCGCGCTCGATCATCAACCGGGTGCCCGGGGCCTCCCGGATGCCCTTCGAGTGGACGGTGAACCCGTACCGCGGCTGCACCCACGCCTGCGTCTACTGCTTCGCGCGCAAGACGCACAGCTATCTCGACCTGGACACCGGGATCGGCTTCGACTCCCAGATCGTGGTGAAGACCAACGCGCCGGAGCTGCTCCGCCGCGAGCTGGCCTCCCGCCGCTGGGCCGGCGAGCACATCGCCATGGGGACCAACGTGGACTGCTACCAGCGCGCCGAGGGCCGGTACCAACTGATGCCCGGCATCCTTACCGCGCTCATGGAGCGCGCCAACCCCTTCTCGATCCTCACCAAGGGCACGCTGATCCTGCGCGATCTGGAGCTGCTGCGGCGGGCCTCACGCGTCACCGACATCGGCGTCTCGGTCTCGGTCGGCTTCACCGACGGCGAGCTGTGGCGCACCGTCGAGCCGGGCACGCCCTCGCCCGAGCGGCGCCTGGACGTCGTACGGACGCTGTCCTCCCACGGGATCCCGTGCGGCGTGCTGATGGCGCCGGTGATCCCCTTCCTCGGCGACTCCCCCGAGCAGTTGCGCGCCACCGTAAGGGCGATCGCTCAGGCCGGAGCCACCTCCGTGACCCCGCTGGTGCTCCATCTGCGCCCGGGCGCCCGCGAGTGGTTCACCACCTGGCTGACCCACCACCACCCTCGGCTGCTGCGGCGGTACGACGCGCTGTACGAGGGCGGCTCCTACGCCCCGAAGTGGTACCAGCGGCGGATCACCGGGATGGTCCACGACTTCGCCGCCGAGTACGGCATCGGCCCGTACACGGCGGGCACGCACCGCAATGTGCCGGAGGAGCCGGAGGAGCCGGAGGAGCCGGACGCCCGGGCCGACTCACCGCCGGCGCCCGCCCAGCTCTCCCTGCTGTAAGCACGCGCGCGTGTGAGCACGCGCGTCACCGCCGTGAGCACACGCACCCCGCGGCGGGCCGTTTCCCTGCTGTCCCTCACGGCACGCGCGCCTCACCCACCTTCTCCGCCGCGCCGCCCTTGCCCGCCGGCTCCGGGGCGCCTCCGCCCGTGACGGCGCCTTCGCCGGTGATGCGGGCCAGGGCGGCGGCCGCAGCCGCGCTGAGACGTATGTGCTGGGCGGCGGCGGTCAGCGCCGGGATGGCGCGCTCGTCGCCGATCGCGCCCAGGCCCTCGACGCAGGCGCGGGCGATCGCCCAGTGGCGGTCACGGGCCCCCAACTGCCGTTCCAGCGCGGCGACCAGGGACGGCACGGACTCGGCGGCCCGCAGCTCCACCAGCAGCCGGATGGGGTGCAGGGAGTACGCGGTGCGCAGCGGGTTCGTGGCCAGGGCGGCGGCGGCCCGCGCGGTGCGCGGATCGCCGAGGCGGGCCAGCACCCGGGCGGCGGTCGCACAGCGGGCCGGCTCGCGGTAGTTGAGCAGCAGGACAAGGGTTTCGAAGGCCCTGCGGTCTCCTGCGCTGCCGAGCACGAAGGCGGCCGTCTCCCGCGCCCACAGCGGCTGCTCCGGCGCCACCAGGATGCGGGCGAGCTGTTCACGCGCGGCGGGGGTGCCCTGCCGTACGAGCGCGAGCAGCGAGGCATGGGCCGCCGTTTCCTGCGGGGTTGAGAGCGAGGCCCGTACCCGCTCCGTCAGCGTCCGGAATTCTTCGTCCATACGAGGTCTCCCCTCCCCGGTGGGCCGCGCCCGGGCACGGCCGCACTATGAGCTCTGGCATCTTGGTTACCCGCGAGTTAATATGGCGACACGAGCAGCACCCCTGCTCTGGCGGCCTGGTGACGCAGCCGCCTTGTGTGACGTCGGTTCGGCAGTTCCAGAAAAGCGAGTACGGCATGGCCCCGGGACAGGGTCGGCCGGGTGTCTCCCACGGGCAGTTTCCTCCGTACGGCGCTGTCCGTAAGGGAGCGTGCAAGCCCTTCCATCGGGGATTTGTGTCAGCCGCGTCAGCCCCCCGCGCATGCGTGGCGTGAACGGCATCAGTGGCATGGCACGAGCTCCCCTCAGTCGTCACTTCATCCCCTTTTGCGGGGAACACCCTCTGGAGTCCGCGATGGACCGTCTCCCACACACCGGCGTCAGCACTACGTCCCCCTCTGATCTCTCCCCCTCCCGGGCCCCGCTCACTACTGTCGCCGTCGTCGGGCTCGGCACGATGGGCACCGGCATCGCCGAAATCCTGGCCCGGGCGGGCCGCGAGGTGATCGGCGTCGACATCAACGAAAGCGCCTGCCGCCGAGCCGTCACCGCGCTCGAGGTCGCCACCGCCCGCGCCGTGCACCGCGAGCGGATCAGCGAGCGGGAGCGCGCCGGGATCCTCGACCGCTTCCGCGTCTCCACCGATCTGCGCGCCGCCGCCGACGCTGAGCTGGTGATCGAGGTGGTGCCCGAGGACTACGAGACCAAGCACGAGGTCTTCGCCGCGCTGGACACCGTCGTCAGCCCCTCAGCGATCATCGCGACCGGCACCAACGCGCTGTCGGTGACCCGGCTGGCCGCCGAATCCGCCCATCCGGAGCGGGTCTTGGGCCTGCACTTCTTCAATCCGGCGCCCGCTATGAAGCTCGTCGAGATCGTCTCCAGCGTGCTGACCGCCCCCGCGGCCATCGAGGCGGTCACCGCGCTCGCCCGCGATCTGGGCAAGGAGCCGGTGGCGCTCGGCGACCGGCCCGGATTCGTCGCCGACGGGCTGCTGTTCGGCTATCTCAACCAGGCCGCGGCGATGTACGAGGCCAAGTACGCGGCGCGGGAGGACATCGACGCCGCGATGCGGCTCGGCTGCGGGCTGCCGATGGGCCCGCTGGCCCTGCTCGACCTGATCGGCATCGACACCGCCCGTACCGTCCTTGAGGCCATGTACTCCGCCTCCGGCGACCGGCTGCACGCCCCCGCGCCCATCCTCGGGCAGCTCTCCGAGGCCGGTCTCACCGGCCGTAAGGCGGGCCGCGGCTTCTATACGTACGAGGCGCCGGGCAGCGCCACCGTCGTCCCGGACGCCGCGACGGCCGAGGTGCGGCACTCCACGGAAGGGGCGCGTCCGGTGCGCGCCGTGGGCGTCGCCGGCTCGGGCACGATGGCCTCCGGGATCGCCGAGGTCTTCGCGAAGGCGGGCCTGGAGGTGGTGCTGGCCGGCCGGAGCCTGGAGAAGGCCGAGCGGGCGAAGGCCCGCATAGGGAAATCCCTGGAACGCTCGGTGTCCAAGGGGCGGATGACCAAACGGGCCCGGGAGCAGGCGCTGGAGCGGATCACCGCGGCCGACGCACTCGACGCGTTCGCCGAGGTCGATCTGGCCGTGGAGGCGGTGGCCGAGGATCTGGTCGTCAAGCAGGAGCTCTTCAAGGTGCTCGACAAGGTCTGCAAACCGGGTGCGGTGCTGGCCACGACCACCTCCTCGCTGCCCGTCGTGGCCTGCGCACGGGCCACCTCGCGCCCGCAGGACGTGGTGGGCCTGCACTTCTTCAACCCGGCGCCCGCGATGAAGCTGGTCGAGGTGGTGCGCACCGTGCTGACCGCGGACGATGTGCGCGCGACCGCGCACGCGGTGTGCGCGGCGGTGGGCAAGCATCCGGTGGACTGCGGCGACCGGGCGGGCTTCATCGTGAACGCCCTGCTGTTCCCGTACCTCAACAACGCCGTCAAGATGGTGCAGGAGCACTACGCCACCCCGGACGCCATCGACGCCGCGATGAAGCTGGGCGGCGGCTATCCGATGGGGCCCTTCGAACTGCTCGATGTCGTGGGGCTCGATGTGTCGCTGGCCATCGAGCGGGTGCTGCACCGGGAGTTCCGTGAACCGGGCCTGGCGCCCGCGCCGCTGCTGGAGCATCTGGTGGCCGCGGGGTGCCTGGGGCGCAAGACCGGGCGCGGCTTCCGCGAGTATGCAAAAGCCTGAATTCTGCTCCGGGTGGGGCGGACCGTCTGAGTCCGGTTCCGGGTGGGGCGGGCTGCTGGAGCCTTCCGTCGGTCTGCCCCCGCACCGGCACTCACAAGCGTGTTACGTTCCCCACATGTCCCAGCCCGTGAAGGCCACGCGTACGGAGCGTACGAAGCGATCCCCCTCATCCGGTGGCGGTGAGAGCGCGGGAAGTCGCCGCGCCGCGGCCCAACGTCTGTCCATGCGCCGCAAACTCGCGGCCGCGGCGATGGAGTTGTTCGCGACGCAGGGGTACGAGGCGACGACCGTCGACGAGATCGCGGCCAGGGCGGGAGTGGCCCGCCGCACCTTCTTCCGGCACTTCCGCTCCAAGGAAGAGGCGATCTTCCCGGACCACGACGACACGCTGGTGCGGGCCGCGGCGGTGCTGGACGCGGCGCCTCCGCATGAGCACCCTCTGGACACCGTGTGCCGCGGGATCAAGGAGGTCATGCGGATGTACGCGAGCGCGCCGACCGTCTCCGTGGAGCGCTACCGGCTGACCCGTGAGGTACCGGCGCTGCGGGAGCGAGAGATCGCCTCGGTGGCCCGCTACGAGCGGCTGTTCACCAGCTATCTGCTGGGCCACTTCGACGAGGGGGCCCACCACGACGGCGACGACGATCCGCTGCTGGCCGAGGTGGCCGCGTCGGCCGTGGTCACGGCCCACAACCATGTGCTGCGGCGCTGGCTGCGGGCGGGCGGCCAGGGCGATGTGGAAAACCAGCTGGACCACGCCTTCGCGATTGTCCGCGAAACCTTCGGGAGCGGCATCGGCGCCCGCCCCATCCCGTCCGGCAGCCGCCCCGCGGCGACCGTGTCGGCGACGGACGAGGACGAGGTGGTGGTGATGGTGGCGCGGACGGACGCGCCACTGGCCGAGGTGATGCGCACGATCAAGGAAGCGCTCAAGCGGTAGCGCTGACGCTTCGGGTTCGCCGGTCCGGGGCTCGCCTCCCGGACCGGGTGGCCCACGTCTTGGGCCGGGGTGGCCCGCCCATGCGGATGTGGCGGGTGCCGGGGGCGGGGCCTCCGGTGCGGCGCGTACGGGGTACGCGGTCGGTTGGGTGGCGGGTGCCGGGGGCGGGACCTCCGGTGCGGCGCCCTGGACCGCATATTTACGGCGCCGGTGCCCGGAGGCGTGGAGTGGGCCGGGGATTGGCGCCACAAATATGCGAAAGCGTCCAGGACACCACCCCTGCGACCCCACCCCCTCCCGTCTCGTCGGCGGCTGCCCGCCGGTGGCACCGGGCGCCCGCCGTTCCACGTTCAGCCCCCGGGGAGGGGCCGGGTCCTGGGTGGGGGTGGCCCCACCCCCGCCCGCCGTCTCGCGGCCACCCGCCGGTGGCACGAGCCGCTTGCCGTCGTGGGGCCGGCCCAGGGGTAGCCCCGCGACCTGCCCGGGCGCAGGCGCAGCGCCGGGCGGCCGCGGTGACGCCGCCGGGCCGGGCGGCCCGGGCTTCCCGCCCATGCGGACGGCTCGGCACCGTCGGGCGCGGCGGAAGGAGGGGCGGGACCCGCCCCCCACAGGCAGGTCCCGCCTGGCCGGGCCCGCCCCCGCCGGGGCGGGGACCCGGCTGGGCGCCGTCCCGGTGCCGGGTCGGGGCGGCGCGGGCGCGTCAGCCGGTCCTGGTCAGCTTGGCGGCGAAGCCGCCGTTCTTCGGGACGTCCACCGAGAGCCGCGAGTCCCGTGTGACCTCGTGGGTTTCGGTGACGACCTTGCCGTCCGGACCGTCCTTCCACACCTCGATCCGCCAACTGCCCTTGCCGAGGAAGCTCAGCGGCTCGTCCAGCGTGCGGGCCGCGCCCGAGGTGATCGCGCCCAGGTACCAGGTGTCGCCGGAGCGGCGGGCCAGGACGGCGCGGTCGCCGGGGTCGCCGTCGACCAGCCGCGTCTCGTCCCACACCGTGGGCACCTGGTTCAGGAACTTCAGCTCCACCGGCCGGCTCTCGTACGACTCCACGCTGTCGGCGAAGTGCTGCACACCGGACTCGTAGACGACCGAGAGCGCGAGTTCGGCCGCGTCACTCGTGGGCCGCACGCCCGTGAAGGTCACCGGTGTGAAGTCCATGGGCCCGATGAGGTTCCGGGTGAAGGGCAGGGTCGTGTAGTGCGCCGCCGGGAAGGGCTGGCGGCCCGGCTTGGGCCGGGTGCCCTCGGCGCCCTTGACCGCCTCGGTGCTCATCAGTTGCGGCCAAGTCCGCTCCTGGCCACGCGGGATGGTGGCGCCATGGAAGTTCAGCATCAGCTGGTTCCGGGCGCTGTCCTTGAAGACCGCGTCGTACCAGCGCATCCGGTCCTGGCCGTCCGACTCCAGGAAGTCGATCTTCAGCCCGGCGATCCCCCAGGACTTCCACAGCGGGAACAGCCGGTCCCGCTCGCTCTGCGCGTCGATGGTCTGCCAGCGGGCCCACAGCCAGACGCCGACGCCCTTCTCCTTGGCGTACGCGGTCAGCTCGGGCATCCAGGAGTCGCTCCAGCCGGAGTCCACCAGGATGTACTCCCAGCCCTCACGCGCCGCGAAGTCCACGAACTTCTTCTGGGCGTCCAGGCTGGTCGGGCTCTGCCCGTCGGACCACCAGGACCACGCCGCCCGGCCCGGTTTGATCCATGAGGTGTCGGCGACCTTCGAGGGGGCGGCCAGATCGGTCGGCAGATCGCTCTCGGTGACGGTGGCGAGGTCCCCGATGACCATGGTGCGCCAGGGCGTGGTCAGCCCGGGGCCGCTGACCTCGGCGGGGTCGGGGAGGGTGAGCTTGAAGCGGTCGGTGGCGGAGTCGAGGGCGAGCCGGGAGCCGCCGTAGGAGCTGTTCAGGTCCGCTTCCTCGATCAGCATCCAGCTCTTGCCGAGGTGGAAGAGCGACGGATAGCCGTAGTCGCCCGCCTTGGCGTCGGCGACCTTGCCGTGGTCATGGGCGGATTCGTAGTCCTGGCGGCCGTTGTCGTACGGCAGGAGGAAGGAGTCGGCGGACGGCGGGACGGCGAACTCCGAGTGCTCGCCGAGGACGGTGACCGTCCCCTTGTCCGGCACCACATAGCGGTAGGCCAGCCCGTCGGCCGAGACCCGGATGACCACCTTCAGCGTCCGCCCGTCCTTGCGGAAGGTGAAGGTCGACTCGGAGGCGTCGGAGGTGTGGTGGGTGCGGCGGCCGGTGGTGGTCGTGTAGGTCTCGTGGACCTTACGGTCGCTGCGCCCCGCGAACCGCAAGCCCTTGCTGAAATCGGTCTCCGCGGTGCGGATGCCCAAGCCCGACGGCCGCAGCACGGTGGTGGCGCCATGGCGCGCGGCCAGCGTCAGCCCGCCCTCGTTGCTCAGTTTGAGCTCGCCGCTGACCTGCCCCTTTCCGGTCAGCCGCCAGTCCTGCGCACGACCGTCCGATGCCGCCGCCGCCCGGAGCGGCACCAGCACGGCGGCCGCGCAGGCGAGGGCGGCCACGGCTCTGGTGACCTTTGATCGTGCCGTATGCATCGTTCCTCCTCGTTCACCGCATCTTCGATGCGGCGCTCGATACATCAGAGCAATCCCCTACCTTGACGCATCATCAGCCCGTTTCTACGCTCCCGTCTAGCCAAATCATCGGATCAATTTGATCGCTTCGGGGACGGGAGATGATCGGGATGCCAGTCAGCAGACGTGGGTTCCTGGGCCGGGTGGCGGCGGGCGCGGCCGCGAGCACGGCCGTCGGCGCGGCCCTTCCCGAACAGGAGGCGGCCGCCCAGCCACAGCAGTCGGTGGCCCTGCGGGGCATGCGCACCGACCGGGAGTGGGAGCGCTTTCTGGGCGGCCAGGATCTGCTCTGGAAGCGCTTGCCGAGAACCTGGTACGAGGGGCCCTTCCTGGGCAATGGCCTGCTCGGCTCGATGATCTATCAGGAGCCCGGCGAGAATGCGCTGCGGTTCACCATCCACCACAGCGAGGTGCAGGACCACCGGCCCACCGAAGGCGGCAGCGACTGGGGGGTGGCACGGCTTCCGGTCGGCAATCTGCTGCTGCGCCCGGTCGGCGCCATCACCGGCGTCGATCTGCGGCTGGATCTGTGGAACGCCGAACTGCGCGGCACGATCACCACGGACAAGGGAAAGCTCAAGCTCCGCGCCCTGGTGCACAACGACCGCACCATGCTGCTGGCCACCGTCGAGGCGAGCGCCGGCGAGGAGGGATTCCGCTGGGAGTTCAAGCCGTCACCGGCGGTCAGCCCGCGCATCGTCCGCGAGGATCCGCCCAAGGGCTTCGAGCCCAACCCGGCCCCGGTCACGCGCACCGAGGACGGGCTCGGCAGCACCGTCCAGTCGCTGGTGGCGGGCGGGCAGACGGTGAGCGCGTACCGGCAGCGCGGCAGCGGCCGGGAGCGCACGTACTACCTGGCCGTGGCGCACTCCCACCCCGGTACGGACGCGGAGGGCCGGGCCCGGACCACCGTGCGCAAGGCGTCGGCGCTGCCGGTCTCCAGCCTGCGGCGCACCCACTACGAGTGGTGGCACCGCTTCTACCGCAAGAGCTTCATCTCGGTGCCCGACGGGATGCTGCAGAGCTTCTACTGGATCCAGCTCTACAAGCTGGCCTGCGCCGCCCGTGAGCACGCGCCCGTCATGGCCACCACCGGCCCGTGGGTGGAGCCGACCCCCTGGCCCGGCGTGTGGTGGAACCTCAACGTCCAGCTTGAGTACTGGCCGGTCCACGGCTCCAACCACCTGGAACTGGACGCGATTCCGCGCACCCTCGCCGAGAACACCGATGTGCTCATCGGCGCGCTGGGGCCCGAGTACCGCGCCGACTCGGCCGGGCTGCGCCGCTCCACGGACGCGCAGTGCGAGGACAACGGCACGGTCCCGGTGCCCGGCGTCGGGGACTCCCCCGAGGTCGGCAATCTGCCCTGGGCACTGCACAACGTCTGGCTGACCTACCGCCACACCATGGACCGGGGCGTGCTGGAGGATGTGCTCTATCCGCTGCTGCGCCGCTCCACCAACTACTACCTGCACTTTCTCACCGAGCAGTCGGACGGCAAGCTGCATCTGCCGAAGACCTTCTCCCCCGAGTACGGCGCGGCCCCGGACTGCAACTACGACCTGGCGCTGCTGCGCTGGTCCTGCCAGACCCTGCTGACGACGGTCGAGTTGCTGGACAAGGACGATCCACTGGTGCCCAAGTGGCGCGAGGTGCTGGAGAAGCTGGTCGACTATCCGGTGGACGAGAACGGCTTCATGATCGGCACCGGTGTCCCGTTCGCCAAGTCCCACCGCCACTACTCCCATATGCTCTCGGTCTACCCGCTCTACCTGGTCAATTGGGACCAGCAGGAGCACCGGGACCTGATCGCCCGCTCGCTGAAGCACTGGATCAGCTTCGAGGGCGCGCTGCGCGGCTACAGCTTCTCGGGCGCGGCCTCGATCTCGACCCAGATGGGGCGCGGCGATGACGCGCTGACGTATCTGCGGGAGCTGGTGGCGCGGTTCATCCAGCCCAATACGCACTACTACGAGGCGGGTCCGGTGATCGAGACCCCGCTGTCGGGTGCGCAGGCCATCCACGACATGCTCTGCCAGAGCTGGGGCGGGACCATCCGCTTCTTTCCCGGGGTGCCGGGCGAGTGGCAGGACGTCACGCTGCACGACTTCCGTACCGAGGGCGCGTTCCTGGTCAGCGCGGTGCGGACGGGCGGCAGGACGCGCTGGGTGCGGGTGCGCAGCCTGGCCGGGGAGCCCTGCCGGGTCCGCCACTCGATCGGCGGCCGGGTCGCGGTCGCCGGGGTCGGGGGCCCCGCGCCCAAGTGGCGTGACCTGGGGAACGGCGAGATCGAGCTGGAGCTGGACCGGGAGGGCGAGGCAGTGATCTATCCGGCGGGCACCCGGCCGGACTTCCGGGTCGCCCCGGTGAAGGTCACCACCCCGGCCGAGCCCTGGGGCCTGCCGGAGCTGCCGCAGGCGGGCGCGGTCACCCAGGTCGATCTGACCGGGCACTTCGACAACGACGCCATCACCACCGAGATGTACTACGGGGACGGCGACTTCGACGGTACGGGCCGCACCTATCCGATGGCGCAGCTCCCGCAGACCGGGCAGACCGAGGACGACGGGATCACCTTCGCGTTCACCAACGGCAGCGAGGGCTCCGACAACAACGTCATCGCGGCGGGCCAGAAGGTCACGGTCCCGGCGGGCAGCTACACGAAGCTGCATGTGCTGGGCGCGGGCGACACCGGCAATGTGTCCGTGCCCGCCGAGGCCACGTACGCCGACGGCTCCACGGGCACGCTGACCATGGAGCTGACGGGCTGGATGTCGGGTCCGGCGTACGGCGAGACTGAGGCGGTGCGGACCAGCCAGATCCACACCCGCACCGGCCCGCTGGGCACCAAGGCCGCGATCTTCCACCAGGTGGTGGAGCTGGACCCGGCCAAGGAGCTGTCGGCGATCACGCTGACCGCCCCCTCGGGCACCGCACGGGCCCATGTCTTCGCGCTCTCGCTGGAGAAGAACGACTGACGAAGCACGCATAACCGCATACCCACCGTGACGGCCGCCCTGCTCAGGGCGGCCGTTATTGCTCATGTGTGCAGCCGAGATGACAACTGAGGGAATTTGTTGGCACGCAGTGTCTTGCGAGGTGGCACAGCGTGCCATACCGTGAGTGGAGTCCGGGCGGCCGGCGCACTGCCAACCTTCGTGCGTCGGCTGTCCCCGCAAACCGCTTTGTGCGCCCGGACAACGCCTGCGTCACCAGGCAACCGGCGCCACCCGCGCCGCATCGAGCACCACCTCCGCCGAACCGACGGCACCGCATCAGCATCACCCGTCACGAGCCCAGCGTTCCCTCAGGCGTCCCCCCTGGACGCCTCGCCGGAGGCACCGATGAACGAGATACTTGACGCGATCCTGGCGTCGGACACAGCACCCGAGGACTTCGCGTCACTGCGCATCCCCGAGTCGTACCGCGCGGTGACCGTGCGCAAGGACGAGGCCGAGATGTTCGCGGGCCTCACCACCCGGGAGAAGGACCCCCGCAAATCGTTGCACGTGGACGAGGTGCCGGTGCCGGAGCTCGGCCCCGGAGAGGCACTCGTCGCCGTGATGGCCAGCTCGGTCAACTACAACTCCGTGTGGACCTCGATCTTCGAACCGCTGCCGACCTTCGGTTTCCTGGAGCGGTACGGCAAGCTCTCCCCCCTGGCCAAGCGGCACGATCTGCCGTACCACATCATCGGCTCCGACCTCGCGGGCGTCGTGCTGCGCACCGGCCCCGGTGTGAACGCCTGGCAGCCGGGCGCCGAGGTCGTCGCGCACTGTCTGTCGGTCGAGCTGGAGAGCTCCGACGGCCACAACGACACCATGCTCGACCCCGAGCAGCGCATCTGGGGCTTCGAGACCAACTTCGGCGGGCTCGCCGAGATCGCCCTGGTCAAGTCCAACCAGCTGATGCCCAAGCCCAAGCATCTGAGCTGGGAGGAGGCGGCCGCCCCGGGCCTGGTCAACTCCACCGCCTACCGGCAGCTCGTCTCCCGTAACGGCGCCGGGATGAAGCAGGGCGACAACGTCCTGATCTGGGGCGCGAGCGGCGGGCTCGGCTCCTACGCCACCCAGTTCGCGCTGGCCGGCGGGGCCAATCCGATCTGCGTGGTCTCCTCGCCGCAGAAGGCCGAGATCTGCCGGCGGATGGGCGCCGAGGCGATCATCGACCGCACGGCCGAGGACTACGCGTTCTGGAAGGACGACGGCACCCAGGACCCGCGCGAGTGGAAGCGGTTCGGCAAGAAGATCCGCGAGCTGACCGGCGGCGAGGACGTGGACATCGTCTTCGAGCACCCGGGCCGGGAGACCTTCGGCGCCTCGGTCTATGTCACCCGTAAGGGCGGCACGATCGTCACCTGCGCGTCGACCTCCGGCTACACCCACGAGTACGACAACCGCTACCTGTGGATGCAGCTCAAGCGGATCATCGGCTCGCACTTCGCCAACTACCGCGAGGCGTGGGAGGCCAACCGCCTGGTCGCCAAGGGCAAGATCCACCCGACGCTGTCCAAGACCTACCGGCTGGAGGACACCGGACAGGCCGCGTACGACGTCCACCGCAACCTCCACCAGGGCAAGGTCGGCGTGCTGTGCCTGGCCCCCGAGGAGGGCATGGGCGTGCGCGACCAGGCGATGCGCGAGCAGCACATCGACGCCATCAACCTGTTCCGTGACGACTCGTCGGAGCGGACCAACAAGCACAGCCGTAAGGACTCCTCGGGGCAGGCCAACAAGCACAGCCGGGACATCTGATGAGTGGCACACCCCGCCCCAAGGACCGGCCCTGGCTGATGCGCACCTACGCCGGGCACTCCACCGCCGAGGCGTCCAACGAGCTGTACCGGCGCAACCTGGCCAAGGGCCAGACCGGGCTCTCAGTCGCCTTCGACCTGCCCACCCAGACCGGCTACGACCCCGACCACATCCTCGCCCGCGGCGAGGTGGGCCGGGTCGGGGTCCCGGTCTCGCATCTGGGCGACATGCGGCGGCTGTTCCAGGAGATCCCCCTGGAGCGGATGAACACCTCCATGACCATCAACGCGACCGCGATGTGGCTGCTGGCGCTGTATCAGGTCGTCGCGGAGGAGCACGGCGCGGACATCGGCAAGCTCCAGGGGACGACGCAGAACGACATCGTCAAGGAGTACCTCTCGCGCGGTACGCATGTCTTTCCGCCGGTCCCGAGCCTGCGGCTGACCACCGACATGATCGCGTACACGGTGAACCACATCCCCAAGTGGAACCCGATCAACATCTGCAGCTACCACCTGCAAGAGGCCGGGGCCACTCCGGTGCAGGAGATCGCCTTCGCGATGTCCACGGCGATCGCCGTCCTGGACGCGGTATTCGCCTCCGGCCAGGTTCCCGAGGACCGTAAGGGCGACGTGGTGGCCCGGATCTCCTTCTTCGTGAACGCGGGCGTCCGCTTCATCGAGGAGATGTGCAAGATGCGCGCCTTCGGCCGCATCTGGGACCGGATCACCCGTGAGCGGTACGGCATCGAGAACCCCAAACAGCGCCGGTTCCGCTACGGCGTCCAGGTGAACTCGCTCGGCCTGACCGAGGCCCAGCCGGAGAACAACGTCCAGCGCATCGTCCTGGAGATGCTGGCCGTCACCCTCTCCAAGGACGCCCGCGCCCGCGCCGTCCAGCTCCCGGCCTGGAACGAGGCGCTGGGCCTCCCCCGCCCCTGGGACCAGCAGTGGTCGCTGCGCATCCAGCAGGTCCTCGCCCTGGAGAGCGATCTGCTGGAGTACGACGACATCTTCGAGGGCTCCCATGTGATCGAGTCCAAGGTCGCCGCGCTGGTCGAGGAGACCGAGGCCGAGATCGAGCGGATCGAGAAGATGGGCGGGGCGATGGCCGCCGTCGAGTCCGGCTACCTCAAGGCGCAGCTCGTGGCCTCCCACTCCGAGCGTCGGGCGCGGATCGAGGCGGGCGAAGAGAAGATCATCGGCGTCAACTGCTACGAGTCCACCGAGCCCAATCCGCTCACCGCCGATCTCGACACCGCGATCATGACGGTGGACCCGGAGAACGAGGCGCGGGTGGTCTCGGCCCTGCACGCCTGGCGCGAGCGGCGCGACGAGGGCCCCGCCCAGGAGGCCCTCACCGCCCTCCGTAAGGCCGCCGCGGGGACCGAGAACCTGATGCCGGCGACCCTGGCCTGTGCCCGCGCGGGCGTGACCACCGGGGAGTGGTCCTGGGCGCTGCGCGATGTCTTCGGCGAGTACCGCGCCCCCACCGGGGTCGGCGGCGCGCCCCTGGCCGTCGCCACGGAGGCGGGCTCCCTGCTGTCCTCCGTCCGCGAGAAGGTCGAGAAGACGGCGGCCGAGCTCGGCGGCGGCAGGCTGCGGCTGCTGGTCGGCAAGCCCGGTCTGGA
Source organism: Streptomyces sp. NEAU-YJ-81 (assembly GCF_017592595.1). Lineage (NCBI taxonomy): Bacteria > Bacillati > Actinomycetota > Actinomycetes > Kitasatosporales > Streptomycetaceae > Streptomyces > Streptomyces sp. NEAU-YJ-81. The sequence goes on from NZ_JAGFNO010000009.1 coordinate 188,887, forward strand.
CGGGCACAGCAACGGCGCCGAGCAGATCGCCGTACGGGCCAGGGACGCCGGTTTCGAGGTGGTCTACCAGGGGATTCGGCTCACCCCCGAGCAGATCGTCTCGGCGGCCGTGGCCGAGGATGTGCACTGCGTCGGGCTGTCCATCCTGTCCGGTTCGCATGCCGAGCTGGTGCCGGACGTCCTGGAGCGGCTGCGCGACGCGGGCGCCCAGGAGATCCCCGTCATCGTCGGCGGGATCATCCCGGCCACGGACGCGGCCGCGCTGCGGGCCGCGGGTGTCGCCGCCGTTTTCACCCCCAAGGACTTCGGTATCACGGAGATCATCGGCCGTATTGTCGATGAGATCCGCGCCGCGAACACGCTTCCCCCTCTGGAGGTTCTCGTATGACCGCCCCCGACCGCGCAGATGCCGCGACCCGTCTGCGCCCTCGCCGCTCCTGCCTGGCCGTCCCCGGCTCCAATCCGCGCTTCCTGGAGAAGGCTCAGGGGCTCGCGGCCGACCAGGTCTTCCTGGACCTGGAGGACGCCTGTGCGCCGCTGGCCAAGGAGGACGCCCGGCACACCATCGTCAAGGCGCTGAACGAGGGCGACTGGACCGGTAAGACCCGGGTGGTGCGGGTCAACGACTGGACCACCCACTGGACGTACCGGGACGTCATCACGGTTGTCGAGGGCGCGGGTCCCAACCTGGACTGCATCATGCTGCCCAAGGTGCAGGACGCCCAGCAGGTGATCGCGCTGGACCTGCTGCTCACCCAGATCGAGAAGACGATGGGCTTCGAGGTCGGGCGGATCGGCATCGAGGCGCAGATCGAGAACGCCAAGGGCCTGGTCAACGTGGACGAGATCGCGGGCGCCTCGTCCCGCCTGGAGACCATCGTCTTCGGCCCGGCCGACTTCATGGCGTCCATCAACATGAAGTCGCTGGTCGTGGGCGAGCAGCCGCCCGGCTATCCGGCGGACGCCTATCACTACATCCTGATGCGGATCCTGATGGCGGCCCGCACCCATGACCTCCAGGCGATCGACGGCCCCTACCTGCAGATCCGGAACGTGGACGGCTTCCGCGAGGTGGCCGGGCGCGCGGCCGCCCTCGGCTACGACGGCAAGTGGGTGCTGCACCCCGGCCAGGTGGAGGCGGCCAACGAGGTCTTCTCGCCGTCCCAGGAGGACTACGACCACGCCGAGCTGATCCTGGACGCCTATGACTACTGCACCTCGGCGGAAGGCGGCATGAAGGGCTCGGCGATGCTCGGCGACGAGATGATCGACGAGGCCAGCCGCAAGATGGCCCTGGTCGTCGCGGGCAAGGGCCGCGCGGCCGGGATGACCCGTACGTCCACCTTCCAGCCCCCGGAGGCATGAGCCATGCAGTTCGGCCGTACCTATGAGGAGTTCACGGTGGGCGACGTCTACCGGCACTGGCCGGGGAAGACGGTCACCGAGTACGACGACCACCTTTTCTGTCTGCTCACCATGAACCACCACCCGCTGCACATGGACAGCAACTACGCCGAGAAGACGACCGATTTCGGCAAGAACGTGGTGGTCGGGAACTACATCTACTCACTGCTCCTGGGGATGTCCGTCCCCGATGTCTCCGGAAAGGCCATCGCCAATCTGGAGGTCGAGTCGCTACGGCATGTCGCGCCCACCTTCCACGGCGACACGATCTATGGCGAGACGACGGTCCTCGACAAGACGCCGTCGAAGTCCAAGACGGACCGGGGCATCGTGCATGTGGAGACCAAGGGCTACAAGCAGGACGGCACCCTGGTCTGCATCTTCCGGCGCAAGGTGATGGTGCCGACCGCCACGTACATCAAGGAGCGGGGCGGCGAGCAGCCGGGCCGCCCGGAGCTGGGAGAGCAGTGATATGAGCCGCCTGGCGCAGACCGAGGGCCTGACCGACATCCAGCGGGAGATCCTCTCCACGGTCAGGGATTTTGTCGACAAGGAGATCCTGCCGGTCGCGACGGAACTGGAACATCGCGATGAATATCCGACCGCGATCGTCGAAGGGCTGAAGGAGCTCGGCCTCTTCGGGCTGATGATCCCTGAGGAATACGGCGGTCTGGGTGAGTCACTGCTCACCTACGCGCTGTGTGTGGAGGAGATCGCACGCGGCTGGATGAGCGTCTCGGGCATCATCAACACCCACTTCATCGTGGCGTACATGCTCAAGCAGCACGGCACCGAGGAACAGAAGGAGTATTTCCTTCCCAAGATGGCGCTGGGCGAGATCCGGGGCGCCTTCTCGATGTCGGAGCCGGGCATGGGCTCGGATGTGTCGGCGATCACCAGCAAGGCGGTACAGGACGGCGACGAGTACGTCCTGAACGGGCAGAAGATGTGGCTGACCAACGGCGGCACCTCCACTCTGGTGGCGGTCCTGTGCCGGACCGGTGAGGCCCAGGAGGGGGTCGCGCCGCACAAGGCGATGACCACCTTCCTGATCGAGAAGGAGCCGGGCTTCGGCGAGGTCCGGCCCGGCCTGACCATCCCCGGCAAGATCGACAAGATGGGCTACAAGGGCGTCGACACCACCGAGCTCATCATGGACGGACTGCGCATTCCGGCCGATCGGGTGCTCGGCGGGATGCCGAACCGAGGTTTTTACCAAATGATGGACGGAGTCGAGGTCGGCCGGGTGAATGTCGCCGCCCGCGGCTGTGGTGTGGCGCGGCGAGCTTTCGAGCTGGGCGTTGCATACGCACAGCAGCGGCATACCTTCGGTAAGCCGATCGCACAGCACCAGGCCATCCAGTTCAAACTGGCCGAAATGGGAACAAAGGTCGAGGCGGCCCATGCGATGATGGTCAATGCGGCCCGGAAGAAGGATTCGGGCGCGCGCAACGACCTCGAAGCGGGAATGGCCAAGTACCTCGCGTCGGAGTACTGCAAAGAGGTCGTGGAGGACGCCTTCCGCATCCACGGCGGGTACGGCTTCTCCAAGGAATACGAGATCGAGCGCCTCTACCGAGAGGCACCGATGCTTCTCATCGGCGAAGGTACCGCCGAGATTCAGAAAATGATTATTGGACGGAGGCTCCTGGAGGAATACCGAACCCAAGACTGAACGTCCCTTTTGGGGTGGTATCCGAGAGAAGAAGGTCACACCGCGCCGAGGGTCTTCGGTCACTGACCAGCCACCGACAGGCCCCGGCGCTTGCCCAGTTACCGCTCGCAACCGATACCATCCGGGAAAGCCGCCGTCCCCAGTCTTGCGTCGCGGCATCCTCCGCTACGAAGGTCATCCATGCCCCACAGCCAATCCTCTGCACAACGCGACAGCCCGGTCGGTGTACGCCTCGCGCGCGGAGCATCGCCGTGGCTCCTCCCGACCGTCGCCACCGCGGCGGTCAGTCTTGCTCGGGCCCGCCGCTCCGGACGCTGGACGGCGGTCGCCGTGCCCGCCACCGCGCTCGCGGCGGGCATGCTGTGGTTCTTCCGCGACCCCGAGAGAGAGATCACGCAAGGCCGCGTGATCTCTCCGGCCGACGGTGTGGTGCAGAGCATCATGCCGTGGAAGGACGGGCGCACCCGCGTCGCCATCTTCATGAGCCCGCTCAATGTCCACGTCAACCGCGCCCCGCTGGCTGGCACGGTGACCTCCGTGGAGCACATCCCCGGCGGCTTCGTTCCCGCGTTCAACAAGGAGAGCGAGAACAACGAGCGGGTCGTCTGGCACTTCGACACCGAGCTCGGCGACATCGAGATGGTCCAGATCGCCGGTGCGGTCGCCCGGCGTATCGTGCCCTATGTGCCACAGGGCACGAAGGTCGAACAGGGTGAGCGGATCGGTCTCATCCGCTTCGGCTCGCGCGTCGACATCTACCTTCCCGAGGGTGTCGATGTCGCGGTCGAGGTCGGCCAGGCCACCACCGCGGGGGTGACACGCCTTGACCGTGATTGATCCCGACACACAGGCCGCCTGGGTCCCCGAGGCCGAGGTGGACGCCGTCGACGAGACGGACGACATGCCGCTGTCGACGCGACTGTCGATAGCCGACACGCTGACCCTGGGCAACGCCACCTGTGGCTTCCTGGCGGTCTACTTCACCACCACCGGCGTCCTCATCCCGCACCTCACGGGCAGCGAGGACGGCGGGATGACCCGGCACAGCGCGGCGTCGGCCGTGATGCTGATGCTGCTCGCCTCCGTCTTCGACCTCTTCGACGGACTGGTCGCGCGGAAGCTGCGCAGCTCGGCGATGGGCGCGGAGCTGGACAACCTCTCCGACCTGATCAGCTTCGGCCTGGCCCCCGCGTACTTCGTCCTCGTCTGGGGCATGGTCTCCGACGACGCGTATCAGCGGGTCTCAGTGGTGGGCGCGATCGTGGTGCTCCTGGCGGTGGTGCTACGGCTTGCCAGATTCTCCTGTGTCACGCTGCGTGACGGCGTCTTCCAGGGCATGCCGAGCCCCTTCGGCGCCCTGACGGTGGTCTCGGTGGTCCTGCTGGGCCTGCCGTTCGTGCCGACGCTGCTCGCGATCATCGGCGTCGCCTGGCTGATGGTGAGCCGGGTGGAGTACCCTAAGCCGCGCGGTCGGCTCGCGGTGGCCATGCTCGGCTGGATCGTCACCAGCATGGCGCTGCTGGCGGCCTGGGCCTTCGAGGCCCCCGGCGGCGAGCTGCTGCTCCAGTCGGCCTGCGCCTTGCAGGTCGTCATGGGCGCGGTGATCCCCCTCTTCGCCACGGCCCGCCGGGTGAACGCCTTCCGCGACAACCGCCGCGAGGCGAGGGCAGCGCAGCTGCCGTAGCGGCCTTCGGCCGCACCTGCCGGATGGGGTGGGCCCGAGCATTGCGCTCGGGCCCACCCCATTCGCCGTTCCCGGTGCGTTGCGTCCCGCGGCGGGAGCTTGAGGCTCGAGGCCGGGGTGGCCAGGCGCGGCCCGGGGGCCGTGGTCGGCGGGTGCGTGGCGCTCGCGGCGGCGGCCTGCGCGGCGCGGGCGTCCGCCGCGTCTGCCGGGGCTGTTCCCCACCCCGCGTCCGCCGCGCCTGCCGGGGGCTGTTCCCCACCCCGCCCCTTCCCGAACCCGGGGGCAAGCCCTCGGACCCCCGGGGCTGCGCCCCTGGCCCCCATCGGAGCAGGCCCCGCCGCCTTGCCGCGTCCGTGCCCCCGCCCTCGCCCTCGCCCTCGCTCCAGGGCCTGCGCTCTGCAGCCGCGCCTCAGGCCCGGCTGGGAGGCCCGACCCGGGCCCGAGGGGTCCCCAGCGCCGATACCCCACGCACGCCCCGCCGCCGCGACACCCGCCGTGCACGCCGTGCAGGGTGGGCCCAAGCCCCAAAGCGCAGCCCCCGAGAGCGGGCCCGGGGGCACAGCCCCGGTGGAGACCCGAGGGCACGACCCCGGTACGGGTCCAGGGCACGGCCCCAGCCGAGGCCCGGGAACACAGCCCCCGTGGGGGTCCGGGGCACGGCCCCGCTGGGGGCCGGGGGCTTGCCCCCGGTTCGGGAAGGGGCGGGGTGGGGAACAGCCCCCGCCGGGCATCCGGCCGCGCGCTCCGGGCCAGCCCGCGCCCCGGCCGGGCGCCGGGCTCATGGGCCGAGGGCATCACAGGGCCGGGACGCGGGCCCGGCAGCTACGGCCAGAGCCGGTACAGGGCCCAGCCCCCAGAGCGAGGCCAGGGGCACAGCCCCAGGCGGGCCTCCGGGGACGCAGCCCCGCTGGGGCCCAGGGCACAACCCCGGTGGGGGCCCGGGGCGCAGCCCCGGGTTCGGGAAGGGGCGGGGTGGGGAACAGCCCGGTGGGGCCGTGCGGCGTCAGGTCAGGAAGTCCGTCGCCAGGCGTTCTGCCGCGCGTTCCAGGAGGGGGCCGGCCTCGGCGATGCAGCGGGCCGGGTCCGGCTCCAGGTCGGTGAGGGGGTAGGCGCGGCGGATGCCCGCGTTGCCCAGGGCCACCGGGGCGAGGGCCAGACGGCCGCAGACCGCGACCACCTCGATGCCCCGCGCCCGGGCCGCCGCCGCGACGCCCGCCGGGGCCTTTCCGTGCAGGGTCTGTTCGTCCAGCGAGCCCTCCCCCGTGATCACCAGGTCCGCGCCCTCCAGCGCGGCGGGGAAGCCGAGGACGTCGAGCATCACCTCGATGCCGGGGCGGAAGGCCGCGCCCAGGCCGACGAGCGCGCCGAAGCCGATGCCGCCCGCCGCGCCCGCGCCGGGCGCGAGGGCGTACTCGGCGGCCGTGGCCCCGACCGCGCGCTCCAGGACGCGTACGTAGTGGGCGAGGGCGGCGTCCAGGGCCGCCACATCGTCCTCGCCCGCGCCCTTCTGCGGGCCGTAGACCGCCGCCGCGCCCTTCGGGCCGGTCAGGGGGTTGTCGACATCGCTGGCCAGGACGGTCTCGGTGTCGGCCAGGCGCGGGTCGAGGCCGGACAGATCGGCCGTGGCGAGGTCGCGCAGCGGGCCCCCGCCCGGCGCCACGGGCGTACCGTCGTCGCGCAGGAAGCGCGCGCCGAGCGCGCTGAGCATCCCCGCGCCGCCGTCCGTCGTGGCGCTGCCGCCGACGCCGAAGACGATCGTGCGGGCGCCCGCGTCGAGCGCCGCGCGCAGCAACTCGCCGCTGCCGTAGGTGGTCGCGGTGAGCGGCGCGAACACTCCGGCCGGCAGATGGCGCAGCCCGGACGCCTCGGCCATCTCCACCACGGCCGTGGTCCCGCGCAGCGCGTACGCCGCCGTCACCGGCGCGCCCAGTGGCCCGGTGACCCGCGCCTCGCGCCGTTCGAACCCGGCCGCGACCGCCGCGTCCACCGTGCCGTCCCCGCCGTCGGCGACGGGCAGCGCCGCGATCCGCAGCCCCTCGCCGCCTTGGGGCGCGCCGCGGCGCAGCCCCGCCGTGACGTGCTCGGCGACCTCCACCGCCGTGAGCGAGCCCTTGAACTTGTCCGCGGCGATCAGTACGCGCTTCGGGGGCGTCGCCTGCCCCTCCGCCCACGTCTTGGTCTCTGTGGCGGCCGCTGCCTTCGAAGCGTCGTGCGTAGCGTCTGAAGTCTCCGTAGCGCCCGAAGTCTCCGTCGAAGCGTCCGTCACCTTGGTAACTCCTCGCATTCGCACAGGCGGTCGCGCCGCTGTGACCCTATCCGGCGCGGGCTCACCGGTACACCCACCTCATATGGGTACACCTGACCCATGGCCCTCAGCGGGAGCGCACTCGCGGACCGGATCCACGGCGGCTGGCTCGGCCGGATCGCCGGGAACATGCTCGGCAAGCCCATCGAAAACGGCGAACACTGGACCCGCAACCGCATCGACCGGTATCTGCGCCGCGCCGACGCCCTGCCGCTGACCGACTACCTCCCCGCCCTGGAGCCGCCGCCCGACCCGGTGGAGTTCGCGCTGCGCCCCGAGTGGCAGAGTTGCGTCCGCGGCCGGATCCACGGCAGCTGCCGCGACGACGACGTGGACTACTCCGTCCTCGGCCTGCACCTGCTGGAGACCCACGGCCCCGGCTTCACCACCGAGCAGGTCGGCGAGGTGTGGCTGCTGCGGCTGCCGTATCTGCAGACCTTCACCGCCGAGCGGGCCGCCTACCGCAACCTCACGGCCGGGGTGAAGCCGCCGCTCAGCGCGACCCTCGACAACCCCTACCAGGAGTGGATCGGCGCCCTGATCCGCGCCGACGTCCACGGCTGGGTCAACCCCGGCGATCCGCACCGGGCCGCCGCGATGGCCCGCCGGGACGCCGTCCTCTCCCACACCGGCAACGGGGTGTACGGGGCGATGTGGGCGGCCGCGCTGATCGCGGCCGCGTTCACGGCGGACGGTCCGCGTGCCGCCGTCGCGAGCGCCCTGGACCGGATCCCGCCGCGCTGCCGACTGGCCCGTACGGTGCGCCGGGCCGCGTCCCTGCACGACGCGGGCGTGGCGTGGGCGGACGCGCTCGCCCAGCTGGAGCGGGAGACCGCCGGGCTGCCCTGGATCCATGTGGTCCCCAACGCCGCCGTTCTTACGGCCGGACTGCTCTACGGCGCGGGCGACTTCACGACGACGATCGCCCTGACGGTGCGCGGCGGCCTGGACACCGACTCCAACGGCGCCACGGCCGGGTCGGTCGCGGGCGTGCTGTGCGGCGCGGCGGCCATCCCGCCGCAGTGGACCGAGCCGCTGGAGGACCGGGTGCGCAGCGCCGTCTTCGGCTTCGACGGCGCCCGCATCAGCGACCTGGCGGCCCGTACGCACCGGCTGGCGGTCGCGGCGGAGCGCTAGGCGGTTTCAGCCGGCCCGATGGCGGTGTGGGCCGGCCGGATCGGCGATCCGGTCCAGCCACTCCCGCAGGAGGCCGCGTTCGGACGCGGTCAGGGCGTCGGTGCGGGGCAGTGCGGCGCGGAGGGTGACGGCTGCCGCGACGGGACCGGGTTCGGCGGCCGCGGGGGCGTCCGTGGTGATCGCCGCGATGGCCGCCTCGCGGGCGGTGCGGGACAGCTCCGGATCGCGGCGGTCCTCGGGCGTGGCGATGAGCGTGAGCGTCGTACCGCAGCCCGCCGCGTGGACGAGGGCCGCGGCGCGCTCCTCGGGGATGGCGAGCCGCCCCGCCTCGGCGATGCGCCGGATGAGCCGGGCGAGCATCTCGAAGGCGGCGACGGAGGCCGGCGAGGAGACCCCGGGGCGGTGCCCGCCGTACATCAGCGAGTACAGCGCCGGGTTGGCCAGGCCGAGGCCGATGTGCAGATCCCAGCCGGCGCGCAGGTCCTCGACCGGGTCATCGGTGGGTTCCTCGGCGGTCTTGCTGCTCAGGTACTCCGTGAAGCCGTAGGCGACGACCGCGTCGAGCAGACCCTGCTTGTCGCCGAAGAGCCGGTAGATGGTCGGCGGCTGCACCCCGGCGGCGGAACTCACCGCCCGGGTCGAGACGGCGTCGGGCCCGCCTTCGGACAGCAGCCGGGCGGCGGCCGTGACGATGCGTTCGCGATGTCCGTCTCGGTCGCGGTTCGCGTCATGGGTCCCGTCGTGGCTCCCGTCCGCCGTGGTGACGTCCTCGCTCTCCATGCTTCCGACGATAACAGAATCGCGTTAGCGGTCATTCGTTTCCGATGATACGTTGACGGCGATATCACTGGAAACAGCGAGGAGAGATCGCCATGATCATCGTTACCGGAGCCAATGGCCAGCTCGGCCGGATGGTCGCCGAGCGGCTGCTGAAGCGCGTCCCCGCCGGGGAGATCGGCGTCAGCGTGCGCGACGTGGAGGCGGCACGGGACCTCGGCGCGCAGGGCGTGCGCGTCCGCCGGGGCGACTTCGACGACCCGGAAACCCTCCCCCACGCCTTCGAGGGCGCCTCGCAGGTCCTGATCGTCTCGACGGGCACCACGGGCGAGGCCGCCGTCCGCGGCCACCGCACGGCCATCGACGCCGCGGCGGCGGCCGGGGCCAAGCGGATCCTCTACACGAGCCACATGGGCGCGAACCCGTCCTCCCCCTTCCACCCGATGCCCGACCACGCCGCCACCGAGGAGGCGCTGCGGCGGTCCGGTGTCCCCTTCACCTCGCTGCGCAACGGCTTCTACGCCTCATCCGCCCTGGAGCTGGTCAGGGCCGCGCTCGAGACGGGCGTCCTGGCCGTGCCCGAGGACGGCCCGGTCGCCTGGACCGCCCATGCCGACCTCGCCGACGCGGCGGTCCTCGCCCTCACCGACGAGGCCCTGGACGGCCTGAGCCCCGCGCTCACCGGCCCCGCGGTCATCGACATGGCCGGTATCGCGGAGATCCTCACACGGGTGACGGGCCGCCCGATCCGCCGGGTGGTCGTCTCCGACGACGACTACCGCGCGCAGTTGGTCACCCATGGCGCGCCCGAGTCGGCGGCCGACCTCCTCGTCGGCCTCTTCGCCGCCAGCCGCCGGGGCGACTTCGCACCGGTCGACCCCACGCTCGCCGAACTGCTCGGCCGACCCACGGTGCGCCTGGAGGACTACCTGAAGTCGGCTGTCGCGCCGCCCCGGTGACGTGTCGAACGAAACCTGGCCCGCTCGCCCCCGCCTCCCCGGACGTCAGCGCTCGGCGGTGTCCCATTCGCTGCCCAGCCAGCCGCCGTGGCTGTCGAGGAGGGCGACCAGGGAGGCGGTCACGCGGTCGTCCCACCAGTCCGCCACGACCGTGAGCTCGAAGGCGGTTCCGGGGCCGCTGTGGAAGTCGAGGACGATCCGGCGGTCCAGCCGCCATCGGGTGCGGCGCGGGGTACGGGCGGGGTCGCCGCCGCCGTTGAGGATGCTGCCGATCACGATCAGCAGTTGAAGGGGCAGGGACAGCCACCACACGCCCCACCAGACGGGCCGCCCCTTGAAGCCGACGGCGGGCCGGGAGCCGGTCTGCTGGACGGTCCAGCGGGTGCGGAGACCGCCCTTCATCGCCGGGCGGCGGGTGACGAGGGCCAGGGGTTCACCGGCGGCGCCCAGGACTTCATAGGCGGACGGGCCGCCCCTGGTGGCCGACTTGGTGACCACCTGCGCGAACACCTGCCCGCGTTGGGGGTCGGCCCAGAGGGTGAACGCGCGGATGCCCTCCTTACGGGCGGCACGGTATTCGGGGAGGCCGCCGCCGGGTGGGTTCCGTCGCTCGGGGAAGGCCAGCGGGCGGCTGGTGCGGCCGCGGCGGGCGGGGCCGTCGGAGATCCGTATCGCCCAGGGGACGCCGCCGTCCTGGGCATGGGCCACCGGGGCATGAGCCACCGGGGCATGAGCCTCCGGGGCATGGGCCTCCTGAGCGTGGGTTTCCTGGGCCTGGCCCTCCTGCGCATGGCCTTCCCGCGCCTCGTCCTCCTGTGCGTCGTGGCTGGTCAGCCACAGGAAACGCGCCATTCCCCCACTCTCCCCGTCCGCCGCGTCCGTCCCGGTGCCGGGCGGACTCTACCCGGCCGGGGAAACGCGCTCGCCGTCGGCCGTGCGGCGTGCGTACGCTCGCCGCATGAGCAGCGAGACAACGCACCGGCCGCTGGTGGCGATCCTGAGCGGGGCGGGCATCTCCACCGACTCCGGGATCCCCGACTACCGCGGTCCGCAGGGGCTTTGGCGGCGTGACCCCGAGGCCGAGAAGCTCGTGACGTACGAGTACTACATGACCGACCCGGAGATCCGGCGCCGCTCCTGGCAGATGCGGCGCGACAGCGAGACGCTGCGCGCCCGGCCCAACGGGGCGCACGAGGCCGTCACCCGGCTGGAGCGCTCGGGGGTGCCGGTGCGGGTGATCACCCAGAACGTGGACGGGCTGCACCAGATCGCCGGGATGCCCGCGCGCAAGGTGCTCGAACTGCACGGCACCGCGCGGGCCGTGCTGTGCACCCACTGCGAGGCGCGGTCCGGGATGGAGGAGGCGCTGGAGCGGGTCGCGGCGGGTGAGCCGGATCCGGCGTGCCAGGACTGCGGCGGGATCCTGAAGTCGGCCACGGTGATGTTCGGGGAGAGCCTCGATCCGGAGGTGCTGACCGAGGCGGTCGCGGTGGCGCAGGCGTGCGAGATCTTCATCGCCGTCGGCACCAGCCTCCAGGTCCAGCCCGCGGCCTCGCTCGCCGGGCTGGCCGCCGAGCACGGCGCCCGGCTGATCATCGTCAACGCCGAGCCGACGCCGTACGACGAGCTCGCGGACGAGGTCGTCCGCGAGCCCATCAGCACGGCGCTGCCCGCCCTGCTGGACCGCATCGCCGCGGGCTGATCTCTGCCTTCAGCTTCAGAAGAGGCCGGGCAGTTCTTGCCGCGCCTCGAACTCCAGCAGCCGCCGCTTGCGGTCCAGGCCGCCGCCGTAGCCGGTGAGGCTGCCGCTGGAGCCGACGACGCGGTGGCAGGGGACGATGATGCCGACCGGGTTCTTGCCGTTGGCCAGGCCCACCGCGCGGGAGGCGGTCGGCTGGCCGATGCGGTCGGCCAGCCGGCCGTACGACCAGGTCTCGCCGTACGGGATGGCCCGCAGCTCGGCCCAGACGCGGCGCTGGAACGGCGTGCCGTCCAGGTGCAGCGGCAGGTCGAACGCGGTCAACTCGCCCGCGAAGTAGGCCGTGAGCTGGCGGACGGTCTCGGCGAAGGGGGTGTCGGCCGGGTCGCCGGGCGCACCGAAGGTCTCCTCGGGTGGGCGGTGGCGCTGCTCGACCATGTAGAGGCCGGACAGGTCGGTGCCGGTGGCCACGAGGGTGAGGGGGCCGTAGGGACTGTCGATGGTGGTGTGGCTGCGATTCACGAGGTTCCTCGGCGGCTCTGGTGTGTTGGGTGCGGTGCGATGCGGTGCGGGTCCGGCGGCTTAGCGGTGTAGCGGGCCGCCGTTTCGTTGCCGGGTGCGGGCCGGTGGCCGGTTTGTGCCCACCCGTCCAGCCCCACAGGACGATTGCCCACAAACGGTCACGCCGCGGGCAGGCGGTTGATGGCGTGGGCGGCGTCCGTCGCCCAGAGGTACTGGACGGCGTACGCGCGCCAGGGGCGCCAGCGCGCCGAGTGGCGGGTGAGGGCGCCGGGCGTGACGGGCAGCCCCAGTTCGGCGGCGGCGCGCCGCACCCCGAGGTCGGTCGGGACGAAGGCGTCCGGGTCGCCGAGGGCGCGCATCGCGATCACCTCTACGGTCCAGGGGCCGAGCCCCGGCAGCGTGCCCAGGGCCGCGCGGGCGTCGTCCCAGTCGCTGCCGACGCCGAGTGCGACCCGGCCCTCGGCGAGCGCGCCGACCAGCCCCGTGAGGGTGGCGCGGCGGGTGCGGGGCATGGCCAGCGTCTCGGGGTCCAGGCCGGCGAGGGCCTGGACGGACGGGAAGAGGTGGGTCAGGCCGCCCGCCGGGTCCTCCACCTGCTCGCCGTGCGCCGCCACCAGGCGCCCGGCGTGGGTGCGGGCGGCGGCCGTGGACACCTGCTGGCCGAGCACGGCGCGCACCGCGAACTCGTCCGCGTCCACCGCGCGCGGCACCCGCCGCCCCGGGGCCTTGTCGACCAGCGGCGCCAGTTGGAGGTCCGTACGCAGCAGGTCGTCCACGGCGGCCGGGTCCGCGTCGAGGTCGAGCAGCCGCCGGCAGCGGCTGATCGCCCCGGCCAGGTCGCGGAGGTCGGCCAGCGAGAGCTGGCAGGCGATGTGGTCCGGCCGCGGGCTCAGGGTGACCACCCCGGGCCCGTACGGCAGCCGCAGCGTCCGCCGGTAGGCGCCGTCGCGCCACTCCTCGACCCCGGGGACGCCGGTGGCGGCCAGGTGACCGAAGAGGTTGTCCGGGCACAGCGGCGCCCGGAACGGCAGCCGCAGCGTGAGCGCCCCCGGCACGCTGGTCCGCGGCCCGCGGGTGGCCCGCTGCCGCAGCTCGGTCGGGGAGAGCGCGAAGACCTCCCGTACGGTCTCGTTGAACGCGCGGACGCTGGCGAACCCGGCCGCGAAGGCGATGTCCGCCATCGGGAGCGCGCTGGTCTCGATGAGCAGCCGCGCGGTCTGCGCCCGCTGCGCCCTGGCCAGCGCGAGCGGGCCCGCGCCGAGCTCGGCGAGCAACTGCCGCTCGACCTGCCGGGTGCTGTATCCCAGCCGGGCCGCCAGGCCCGGCACCCCGTCCCGGTCCACCACGCCGTCGGCGATCAGCCGCATGGCCCGCGCGACGAGGTCGGCGCGCTCGTTCCACTGCGGCGACCCGGGGCTGGCGTCCGGACGGCACCGCTTGCAGGCCCGGAACCCAGCCTGCTGGGCGGCCGCGGCGCTGGGGTAGAACCGCATGTTCTCGGCCTTGGGCCCGACGACCGGACAGCTCGGCCGGCAGTAGATCCCGGTGGTCACGACGGCGACGAAGAACCACCCGTCGAAGCGGGCGTCCTTCGCCTGTGCGGCGCGGAGACAGCGGTCGGTGTCGGTGTGCATGGGTCCAGCATCCGTCAGCGGGCGGGTCCGTTCTCGCGGGAATGCGACATTGACCTCACCGGGCGGCGCCCGCCCGTGTCGGCCCGCGCCATGTCCCCGTTCCGGCGGTGTTTGGTGCGAAGGGGCAGACCGGGGGCCTGATGATCGGCATGATGAGGAATGTGACGGAACACCGTGAGATACCCCTGGCGAACGGCACCACCGTACGGCTGGAACTGGCTCCCGTAGGGGACGCCTCTCTCGAGGACGCGTACGGCGGCGTCGGTGGCGTGACCCCGGTGGGGCGTGGTGCGCAGGCCGCGGTCACGCTCGCCAACGCCAGTCTGAGCGTCATCCTCCAAGGGCTGGGGTCGGTGCTGGAGGATGTGCACGACGCCGTCCGCTCGACTCCCCATCCGCCCCAGGAGTTCACCGTGCAGTTCGGGGTCCAGGTCGGCCAGGACCTCAAACTCGGCATCGTGGGCGCCAATGGGAACGCCAACTTGACGCTCTCGGCCACCTGGAGGCCGTCGGAGCAGCCCGAGCCGACGGTGCCACCGCAGCCGCCACAGCCGTCCCGGCCCGGCTCCTCGGCCTGAGCCATGGGGTGGTTCCACGCGCACGGGTCCTTGTCACGGCCCGCCGTATCCATTCTCTCCAAGGCCGACGGAAGACCGGCGGGTGCGGGCGTCCTGCTGCCCCGCCGCCATCTGCTGACCTGCGCTCATGTGGTCAACAGCGCCCTCGGAAAGGACAGGCTGGCCCCGGATCACCCGGGCCCGATCGCCGTTCCCGTACGGCTCCACGGACCGGAGCACACCGTCGAGGCCGAGGCCGAGCTGGCGGTCTGGATACCGCCCCGGACCGACGACGGCGGCCTGGGCGCCTTCGAGTGGAACGGCGACCTCGCCGTACTGCGGCTGTCCGCGGCCCTGCCGCCCGCGATCGAGCCGCCGCGCTGGCACCCGATGGCCCAGCGGCAGCTCGTACGGGCCTGGCACGGCAGCGGTGAGCCAGGGGTCTTCGCCGATGCCGAAGTGAGCGAATGCGACGGGCGGTTCGGCTACTTCGACGGCGCCGAGCGTGCCCTGGACATCGAACCCGCCTACAGCGGCGGCCCGTTGTGGTCCAACGAGGAGGGCGCCGTCGTCGGGCTCGTGACGGCGAAGCTCCGCATCCAGGGGACGCTGCGCCGCGCCTGGGGAATCCCCTGGCAGCGCGTGGCGCGGGAGCTGCACGACGCCGGGGCGGGCCATCTGCTGCCCCGGCAGCCCGAGGAGGACGTACGCGACCACCCGGGCTACGCGGAGCTCGTCTCCCTGCTGGACGGGCCGCTGCCGCGGTCCGAGGGCTGGATACGCTCCTGCCGGACGGTCGCCCGGCAGTGCGGCCTCGACCATCGCGCGGACGGCGTGCCCTCCGCCGACGAGTTCGCCCATCTGCTGCTCACCCGGGGGCGTGCCCTGCCCGCGCTGGTCGAGGCGGTGCGCGGCACGGCGGGCACGGCGGCCGACGACCTCCTCGCGATCGGACGCCGTTGCGGTCTGCCCAAGCTGCTCTCGCCGGCTGAGCACGAGCGGCTGCTGGTCCTGCTGCGCGCCCTGCCCACGGCCGCCGCGGCCGGTGTCCCCGGGGCCGTACGGGCGGCGCTGCCGCTGGCGGCCCTGCCCGCGGCGCTGCTCACGGGCGGTGACGGCGGACATGGCGGCGACGGCGGCCACTGTGATGAGGGCAGGAACGGCACCGGCCCCGGCGGACGGTTCGAGGCTCTGATCGCCCATCTGGAGGGGCTGCACGGCGACAGCTCGCCGATCGACGACGGGGTCATGGCCGTGCCGGGGCTGCTGCGCGCCGTGGAGTTCGTGGCCGCCGGGTGCTGTCCGGCGGACCAGCGCACCCCGCTGCGGCGGTGGAACGCGGCGGTCGCCCGCCGCCTCGGCGTCCATGACGCCGCCATGACCGAACGCCGCCTCGAGGCCGAGCAGTGGGCACAGAGCGCCTCCCGGGGCTGCGCGCCCCGCGTCGTGGCGAAGCTGGACCTCTGCGGGGCTCCATCGGGCGGCACGTCGGCGACGGCGCGGGAGGAGCCGGAGCGGTACCGGCTGCGGCTGTGGTGCGACGACGGGGACGGGCTGCGCCAGGTCTCGGACGACAGTGAACGGCCGCGCGGCGCCGAGGAGGTGGCCCAGGAGATCTTCGCCGCCGTGGGCTCACTGCGCCGCCCCGACCCCTCGGGGCCACGGCCCGTCATCGAACTGATCGTGGACCGGGACGCCCTGGAGGTGCCCGTGGACCGCTGGAAGGCCGCGGGGCCGGGCGCGGTGCTCCCCATGCGGCTCGGCACTCCGTACCCCCTGGTCGTCAACTGCCCCGAGCTGCGCGAGCTGAACGGCGGCACCATGCTCGACCAGTGGCGGGAGCGCTGGGTCCGGCTGGACGCCGAGGAGCCCGTGCACATCGACGACGCCACGGCCCCGGACCCGGAGGCGGTGTGCGGGCTGGTCATGGAGCGGCTCACCGCCCGGGTCACCATCGATGTGGCGGCCCACCGGCGCACCGGGGTGGTGCAGATGTGTCTCGCCGCGGGCATTCCGGTGGTGCTGTGGGATCGGAGCGGGGAGGCGGGATCCCCGGCCGTGCGCCACGCGGCGGAGGTGAGCACCCGTGAACTGCCCGAAGCGGTAAGGACTTACCGCACGAAAACCCTGCAGAGACCCGCGGAGTACAGCGGGCGGCCGGTGCTCGCCTGGGCCGACGCCGGACGGGCGCTGCCACGGCTGGACCTCGCGGACCCGACGGAGTGACGGTGGGAAACCCAGGGACCGTGGGACGCGGTGGCCGTGCTGGGCGGGGACGGCGGGACGTGATGACGACAGGAGGCGCGCGATGTCCGCTGAGGCGGACCGAAAGGGAGGTTCCCCGATGAATCCACGGGAACGGCACGACTGGCGGCTGTTCCGGGGGGACGGCGTGCCCCGGCACGTGGAGATGCCACCCGCCCCGCCGTGGCGCCGCTTCGGCGGCGGGGAGCCGACGGCCCCGGACACGGGAGCCCCCGACAACGCGCAGGGGTCGCCCGCGTCCGGTCCGGCGGGCCCGGCGCCGTATCTCATCTCGCCCGAACACGCCGACGTGGTCAACGCCGCCCTCCATCTGCGGCGCCCGCTGCTCGTCACCGGCAGCCCGGGGACCGGCAAGTCCTCGCTCGCGCGGGCGGTCGCGCATGAGATGGGGCTGGGCGAGGTGCTGCGCTGGCCGGTCAACAGCCGTTCCACCGTGCAGGACGCGCTCTACCGCTACGACGCGATCGGGCGGCTGCGCGAGACGGCCCTGACCCGCGACCGTGGCGAGGCCGAGCCCGACATCGGCAGCTTCGTACGGCTCGGGCCGCTGGGCACCGCGCTGGTGCCGAACGAACGCCCCCGGGCGCTGCTCGTCGACGAACTCGACAAGGGCGATGTCGATCTGCCGAACGACCTGCTGACCGTCTTCGAGGAGGGCGAGTTCGAGATCCCCGAGCTGGCCCGGCTGCCGGAGGACCAGTCGGTGGTGGAGGTGCTCACCGCACGGGCGGGCGAGCGGGCCACGGTGCGTCGGGGCCGGCTGGTGTGCGAGGAGTTCCCGGTCGTGGTGATCACCAGCAACGGCGAGCGCGACTTCCCGCCCGCCTTCCTGCGCCGCTGCGTACGGCTGGAGCTGCCCACCCCCGACGAGGGGCGGCTGCGGGCGATCGTCACCGCACATCTGGGGGACGACGCGCTGGAGGAGGTCGATCAGTTGCTGGACGCCTTCCTCCGTCGGCGCGCGGCCCGCGAGCTGGCCACCGACCAACTGCTGAACGCCGTGTTCCTGCGGGCGGGCGGCATGGACGTGACGGCGGACGGGCTCCTGGAAGCGGTGCTGCACCGGCTGGGCGGGGCGGTGTAACGGCGCATGGGCGGGGGTGACGCTGGGCGGGGCGGCGCCGGGCAGGACTGCGCAGGACAGGGCGGCGCCGGGCAGGGCGGCACCGAGCGGTTGGGACGGCTCGACGAGGCGATGGTGGTCCTCGCCTCCAGCGGTCTCGAACTGTCCAGGGAGGAACTGCTCGACGCGCTCTGGCTGGCCGGCCGGCTGCCCGAGGACGGCGTGGAGTGGGCGCCCCTGGCCCGCGCGGTGACAAGTGGCGGGACGGCGCTGCCCGCCACGCGCCCCGAGACCGCCCGTCCCCCCGCCACGGCCTCCCCGGCCGCGTCCGCCCAGCCGGCCTCCGAGCCGACCGCCCCCGCCCGTACCCCCGAGGCCGACGGCCCCGGCGCCCAGCCGTCCGCCCCCGCGAAGGGGCGCCCGGACGACCCGCCGGACCAGCCCCGGCCCCGCCCCCGTGGCGATCAGCGGCTGCGCGGCCTGTACGGCGGAAGCCAGGGCCCCGATAGCCAGGGCCCCGATACGGAAGGGGCGGCCGACGCGCGGCGCGCACTGCCGCTGCGCGTGCCCGAGGACAAGGCGCTGCGCCAGGAGCTGTCCATCGGCCGTGCCCTGCGCCCGCTGAAACAGCACCGCCCCAATCCGCTCAAGCGGGAGTTCGACGAGGCCGCCACCGCCACCGCGCTCGCCGAGACCGGTCTGCCGGACGTGGTGACCCGCCCCGCCCGCGAACGCTGGCTCGATCTCGCGCTCGTCATCGACGACGGGATGTCGATGCTGCTGTGGCGGCGGCTCGCCGTCGAACTGCGCACGGTGCTGCAGCGCTCGGGCGCGTTCCGCGTCGTACGCGTCCTCGGGCTGCACACGCGCGGCGCCGGCGCCCCCGCGCTGCGCGCCCGGCCCTACGCCCCGGACGCGCCCAGGCTCCCCACGACGGCGCTCTCGGACCCCTCCGGGCACACGCTGGTGCTCGTGGTGAGCGACGGGGTGGGAGGCGCGTGGCGCGACGGTCGGATGGGCCAGGTGCTGGCGCGCTGGGCGGGGGTCGGCCCCACGGCGGTGGTGCACGCGCTGCCGCCCCGGTTGTGGGAGGGCTCCGGGATCCGGGCGCGGCGCTGGCAGGTGCGGACCCGCAGACCGGGCTCGGCCAATACGGACTGGACGGTCGCGGATCCGGTGCTGCCCGCCGCCCTGGCGCGTTTCGAGGGGGTGCCGGTGCCGGTGCTGGAACCGGAGGCCGGGCCGCTGGCCGACTGGGCCCGGCTGATCGCCTCCGCGAGCGGTACGGCCGTCCTGCCGCTGCTGGACCCGGGGCGCGGCGGCCCCCGCCCCGGCCCGGCCGCCGCCCCCGGCCCGGCTGCCTCCCCGACCCCGGCCGATGAGCTGAGACGCGTCCAGCGCTTCCGCGACGCGGCCTCCCCGGAGGCGTACCGGCTGGCGGCCCATCTGGCCGCCGTGGCCCCGCTGCCGGTGCCGGTGATGCGGATGGTGCAGAAGGCGGTGGACGGCCGGACCGACACCGGACGTCTTGCCGAGGTGTTCCTGGGCGGCCTGATGCACCCCGTCGAACCGCCCGCCTCGGCGGGACCGGACCCGCTGCCGCCCGAACACCGGCCCTTCACCTTCGCCGACGCGGCGCAGCGAGCGCTGCTGGGCGCGGTGCCGCTGCCCGAACTGATCGCGACCAGCAAGCTGATCGGCCGTCGTCTTGAGCAACTGGCGGGCCGTTCCCCCGACTTCCCGGCCTGGCTGGCCGACGCGCGCGGCACCGACCGGCTCCCGCCCGGCGCCCGGCCCTTCAGCGCGGTGGAGCGACGGCTGGCGACCCGGCTGGGGGCATCGTCGCTGTCGTCGGCGTTCGCGACCGCCACGGCGGCGCAGGAGTGGCGCCGCCCGGAACCCGGTGATCCGCGCACGCTCGGCCCGTACCGGCTGACGATGGCCGGGCCGCCGGGAGCGCGCGTGATCCCCTATCTGGGCCAGGACGCGTACGGTACGCGGGCCGTCGTCCAGATCGCCCGCCATCTGCGCGGACAGCAGGCCGCCGACCTGCTGGGCGTGGAGGCGGAGGCACTGCGCCGGATGGACGGGCGCTACTCCCGCCGTCTGCTGCGCACGGGGCTGGGCGACGACGTTCCGTGGCTCGCGGAGGAAGCCTTCATCGGGGAACGGCTGGACTACGTCCTCCGCGGCTACGCCGAGCGATGGGACGACCGGCTGGACGAGGCCCTCCGTACCGACCCCGGGCGGTGGGACGGGCACACCGCCCTCGCGCTCGCCCGCCAAGTCGCGGACGCGGTACGGCTGTCCGAGGACGCGGGAGTAGTGCACGGTGACCTCACCATCAGCACCGTGCATGTCGCCGGGGCGGACATCCTCCTGACCGGCTGGTCATCGGCCTCCATCGACGGTGTGCCCTCCCCGGCACTCGGCGGCGACCGCCCGCCGACCCCCGAGGACAACGTCAGGGCGCTGGGCGACATCCTGCTGAGCCTCGGCGGCGGGGCGCCGACACGTCGGCCCGCCCCGGGGCTCTATTTCATGTCGCGCTGGAGCAGTGCCGCCTGGGAGCCGCTCCGCACCCTGGTGATGTCGTGCCGGGAGAGGCCCTACGGCCACACCGCGCACGAGGTCTGGGAGTTTCTCACGCACTTCCAGCCGGAGGCCGGGCCGTCGAAAGCCCTCGCCCATCGACCCCGGCCCCGCCCCGGGGAACCCACCGTCTGCGCGCTGTGCGGCAATCCGCTGGAACCGAACGACCGCTACTGCGGCGCGTGCGGTGCGGATCTGTCCGCGACACCGCCACTGTCGGCGCCGCCCGGCTCCGCTCGCGCATCCCGTACGGACCCGGAGAGCGGCCTGCCGTCGGTCGACGGGTATCGGGCCCACCGCAGGCTGGGCGGCAGTCGGGGGTTCGGCGTCTATCTGGCCCGTCGGCCGGGCGCGTCGAACGATGTGGTGATACGCGTCGCCCCCGGCGGCACCGCCCAGGGCATCGGGCGGCGACTGTGGGCCGAGGCGGAGGCGCTGCGGCGGATGGCCGGGCACTACGCCCCCCGGCTCCTCGCCGACGCCTCCTCTTCCGACTCTCCGTGGCTCGCAGTGGAATGCGTCCAGCTCTCCGACGGATCACCGGCACCGCCGCTGTCCTCGCTCCTGGGCCGGAGGCCCGACGGCTCCCCCTTGTTGGACGCCCTGCGCGCCGCCACCATCGGCCTCCGCATCGCCGAGGCGGTGAACATGTGCTCGCTCAAGGGCGTCGTTCCCGGGCCGCTCACGGCGGACACCGTGCTCGTCACCGACAGCACGGTGAAGCTGATCGGCTGGACCGACGCGAGCATCGGCGGCCGCCTCCCGGGAGCTCCCACCGCCGCGGACAGCGTCCACGCCCTGGGCCAGATCCTCCGCGACCTGAGCGACGCACAGCCGACGGGTGACCTCATCCGCACCATGGACCTGTGGCGCAACCCCCAACTGCTCTCGACCATCTCCGCCTGTCTGGACGACCGGCCGGGCAGCCGACCGTCGGCGGGGCGGGTGGCGGACGTCTTCGTCCAGTGCCTGACGACCATGCCGACGTTCGGCCACGAGACGCTGTACGAGCTCGAGTCGACGGACGCCCAACTCCCCGACGACTCGCCGCCGGACACGTCCGTCCCCGGCCCTCAGGTGCCGCTTCCGGAACAGCCCGAGACCCCGCCCGCCCGCGCCGCGCGCCCCAGCCGTCTGACGGCCATTCTCCGGAACGCCGGATTCGGCAGAAGTGCCCGGCGGCAGCGGAAACGGGAGTTGATCCTGAGGGACCTGACGGTCTGCCACCGCATCGCGGTGATCAGCCACCCGATCGGGGTCGGGCGGACCGCCACGACCCTCGCGCTCGGCGCCATCTTCGCGAGCGAGCGCGAGGAGCACGTCCTCGCGGTCGACGCGATTCCCGGCGGCCGGGGTCTCACCCTCCGCGTTCGGCACGAGACCAGGGCGACCATCCGTGATCTGGCGCACAGCGATCCGCTCCCCGACGACCATGCGTCCCTGGAGCGATTCACCACACAGAAGCCGTCCGGACTCGAGATCCTCGCGGGGGACTATGACCTAAGGAGGCTTGGAACCCCGCGAGTCTCGGTCGCCAACGAGGAGTACCGCCGCGTCATCGGGGCGCTGAGCAGGCACTACTCGATCATTCTCGCCGACTCGGACACCGGCACGTCCGACACCAGCATGCGGGGCGTGATCGACCTCGCCGACCAGCTCATCATCGTCACCACCCCGTCCGCGGAACTCACGAGCAGCGCGCGCACGATCCTGGACCGGCTGGCCGAGGACGGCCACGCGGAGCTGGCACGAAACGCCATCACTGTGATCAGCACATCACACGAGACGTCCCAGCCCGACCCGAGAGAAGACCCGGTCACGGAGTTCCGGGCCCGGTGCCGCGGCGTGGTCGTCGTGCCGTACGACGACCATGTGGCCGCTGGGAGGGATATCGACCTCGAGCAACTGGCGCCCAGGACCCTCGACGCCTACCTCGATATCGCGGCGCTGGTCGCGGAGGGGTTCCCCGGGGCCGGAACATAGCGCCCGCCCCGAGGGCCTATCCTCTACGCCATGTCCGCCGATTTGATCCGCATCGTCTCGCGCTCCTCCCCCATGGCCCTCGCCCAGGTCGAACGGGTCCGCACCGAGCTGGCCGCGCTGCGACCCGGTATCCGTACGGAGGTCGTGCCGGTCACCACCTCCGGCGACCGGTGGATGGGCGATCTGTCGAAGCTGGGCGGGAAGGGGGCGTTCACCAAGGAGGTGGACGCCGCGCTGCTGGCTGGCGAGGCGGACCTCGCGGTGCACTGCATCAAGGACGTGCCCGCCGACCGTCCGCTGCCCGCGGGCACGGTCTTCGCGGCCTACCTCAAGCGGGACGACATCCGCGACGCCGTGATCCACCCCGAGGGGCTGACCCTCGACGAGATGCCCGCGGGAGCCCGGATCGGCACCTCCTCGGTCCGGCGCGTCGCCCAGCTCGCCATCACCCATCCGGAGCTGGAATGCGTGCCGATGCGCGGCAACGCCAACCGCCGGCTGGAGAAGCTGGACGCGGGCGAGTGCGACGCGCTGATGCTGGCCGTCTCGGGGCTGGAGCGGATCGGCCGTACGGACCGGATCAGCGAGATCCTGCCGGTGGACACCATGTGCCCGCCCATCGGGGCCGGGGTGCTGGGGCTGCAGTGCCGCGAGGACGACACCGAGACGATCGAGGCCGTGGCCGGGCTCGGCGACGCCGACGTCTGGAAGGAAACCACCGCGGAGCGGATGCTGCTGCATGTGCTGCAGGGGCACTGCAACTCCCCCATCGCGGGATACGCCAAGGCCGAGCGGGACGGGCGGCTCTCGCTGCGCGCCCGGGTCTTCAGCCCGGACGGCAAGACGGTGCTGGACGCCCACGAGTGGGCGGGCCCGCTGGACCCGGCCACCCTGGGCACGTCGGTCGCGGTGGCGCTGCTGCGGCAGGGCGCCCGCGAGGTCATCGACACGATCCCGCACTGACGCAGCTCCCGGCGCCGTCCGGGCCCTACCTCCGGCTGGCCCTGTCTCCGTCCGGGCCTTACCTCGCCCGCAGCCTCCGCCACACCGCCCGCGCCGCGTGGTGCCCCGACATGCCGTGGACGCCGGGCCCCGGTGGGGTGGCGGAGGAGCACAGGAAGACCGCCGGGTGGGCGGTGGCGTACGGGACGCGGGCGAGCTTGGGCCGTATGACCGCCTGGATGCCCTCGAAGGCGCCGCAGGCGATGTCGCCGTCGATGTAGTTGGCGTTGCGCGCGGCGAGTTCGGGCGGTCCGGCCACCGCGCGGGCCAGAACCAGATCGCGGAAACCGGGCGCGAAGCGCTCGATCTGACGCTCGATCACCTCCGTGGCGTCGCCCTTCCACCCGCTGGGCACATGGCCGTACGCCCAGAAGGTGTGCTTGCCCTCCGGGGCCCGGGAGGGGTCGAGAAGGGTCGGCTGAGAGGTGATCAGAAACGGGACGGAGGGGTCGCGCCCGTCGACGGCGGCCCGTAGCGCCGCGCCGATCTCGCCCGAGGTGGGGCCGACGTGGACGGTGCCCGCGCGCCGGGCCTCGGGCGCGGTCCACGGCACCGGGCCGGACAGCGCGTAGTCGATTTTGAAGGCACTGGCCCCGTAGCGGTAGTGGCGGTAGGCGTTGCCGAGACCGGCGATACGGGCCAGGGCGCGCGGCGAGGTGTCGAAGATGTACGCGCGGGCGGGCGGCAGCTCGTCGAGCCGCTTGACCTCGGTGGAGACGTGGATCGTCCCGCCGTTCTCCCGCAGATACGCCCCCAGCGCGTCCACGATCGACTGGGAGCCGCCGCGCGGAATCGGCCAGCCGACCTCATGGGCCGCGACGGCGAAGATCAGGGCGGGTCCGCTGGTGACCAGCGCGCTGGTCGGCGCGATGGTGTGCCCGGCCAGCCCGGTGAACAGGGCGCGCGCCTTCTCGTCGCGGAAGCGGAGCGGCCCGGCGAGCAGCGAGACCGGCTGCAGCGCGTGCAGCCCGAAGCGGGCCCAGGTGATCGGGTCGCGGGGCACCCCGTCCCAGGGGGTGCGCAGCAGATCGGGGGCGAGGGTGGCCCATTTGCCCAGGTAGGGCGCGATCAGCCGACGGTAGGTACCGGCGTCCCGCGGACCGAGCGACCTGGCGGTCTCGCCGACCGAGCGGGCCAGCACCGCGGCCGTGCCGTCCGGGAAGGGGTGGGCCAGCGGCAGCTCGGGGTGGAGCCACTCCAGGCCGTGCCGGGCGAGCGGCATCCGGTCGAAGGCCGGGGAGCCGATGGCGAGGGGGTGCACGGCGGAGCAGGGGTCGTGCCGGAAACCGGGGAGGGTCAGCTCTTCGGTGCGGGAGCCCCCGCCGATGGTGTCCGCGGCCTCGAAGATCTCCACCGCACAGCCGCGGCGGGCGAGTTCGACGGCCGCGGTCAGCCCGTTCGGCCCGGCTCCCACAACGACCGCGTCGAGCATGGACGGCACCTCGGCCCCCTCGTCCTTGAGGAATCAGTGGAACGATCAGCCGGCGGCGGCCAGCAAGCCCAGGATATGCGCAACGGCCGCCTCGTCCCTGGCCGCCGTGAAAGGAAGGGCATTGCCCCCGGTGATCCGGAACGGCTCGCGGCCGAGCGTGGCATGCGCCCCGCCCGCCTCGCCGACCAGCAGCAGACCGGCGGCGTGGTCCCAGGCGTTCTCCCAGGTGAAGGCGACGGCGTCGAGCAGCCCCCGGGCCACGTTCAGATACTCCAGGCCGGCCGAACCGCAGGGACGCACCTCAACTCCCGGCGTCTGCAGGCCCGACAGGGCGCGCTTCTCCGCGTCGGTGGTGAAGTCGTAGTGCGAGACGGCCACGTGGAGGACCGCGCCGGGCTCCGGGGAGCCGCAGTGGATCGGCTCGCCGTTCAGCAGGGCGCCCCCGCCGCGGCGGGCGATGGCCATCTGGTCGAGCACCGGGGCGTAGGTCCAGGACGCGAGGAGCTCTTCGCGGTGCGCGAGGGTGACCAGCGTCGCGAAGCCGGGGTCGCCGTGGACGAACTGCCGGGTGCCGTCGACCGGGTCGACGATCCATACGGGCGCGTCGCCGCCCAGGGCGGTGAGCACGGCCGGGTCGGCGTGCACCGCCTCCTCGCCCACCACCACGGAGCCGGGCAGCAGCTTGGTGAGGGCGTCGGTCAGATGCTCCTCGGCCTGCCGGTCGGCGATGGTCACCAGGTCGTGCGGGCCCTTCTTCTCCACGATCTCGTGGGCGGCGAGCTGCCGGTAGCGCGGCATGACCTCGTCGGCGACCGCCGTGCGGATCGCCTCCTCCACCGCGCCGAGATCACCGGCGAGAAATTCATCGATCATGCGTTCATCGAATCATGTCTCAGCGACGGCAGGTGGCATACCGGCTGCCAGACGGTGTCATCGAGGTGAAGGGAGCGACCGCCGCAAATCCCTTTTCGACCGGCATCACGAATTACCCCGTCGATATACGGCAACGGGCGCGGTGCCGGGTGCCGCGGGCGCGGGCGCGGGAACGAGCACGCCGCCGCCCGCCAGGAGCGGCGCAGGAACAGGCGCGGTGCGGGGCGCCCCGGGCCCGGGAACGAGCACGCTGCCGGGCACCGGAACGAGTGCCCCGCCACGCGCCAGGAGCCCGGGAGCGAGCATGCCAGCGCGCGCCCGGGGGCGGACGCCCCGTCGCCCGCCAGGGGGCGGCACAGGAACGGGCGCGGGGCCGGGCAGGGGTCAGCGCACGCGCTGGGCGGGGCGGCCGGCGGCCGGGTCGGGGCTGGGCTCCGCCGGGCCGCGGGCCCGGGCGCCGGTGGTGAGCAGGCCCAAGGTCACGATGGCGAGACCGCAGCCCGTCATGATCGCCCAGCCCAGATGGCTGGCCTCGGGGAAGCCGGAGGCGAAGGGGCCGTGCACCCGGGCGGTGGAGACCGAGCCGAGGACGGCGACGCCGAGGGCCGCCCCCACCTGGCGGCCGGTGGAGGTGACCGCGGCGGCCACCCCGGCCTGGGAGCGCGGCATCCCGGACACGGCCGAGTAGGTGAGCGGGGCGTCGAGCATGCCGAAGCCGATGCCGAACGCCACATAGGCGATCACGAGGTACCAGATCGGGGTGTCCGCGCCCACCTGGGTCAGCAGCAGTCCGCATCCCGCCGTACCGGCCCCGGCGATCACCATGGGGATACGTGGGCCGCGGGCGCCGACGATACGGCCCGCGAGCGGTGAGGAGACCAGCGTCATGGCCGCCATCGGCAGCGTGAGCAGTCCGGTGTGCAGCGGGGAGAAGTCCCGTACGTCCTGCAGATACAGGGCGTTGAGGAAGAGGAACCCGGCGAGCGCGGCGAAACCGCACACCGCCGAGGCGATGGCGCCGCTGAAGGAGGGGCTGCGGAAGAAGCGGACGTCCAGCAGCGGTTCGGCGCGGCGGAGTTCATACCGGATGAGGGTGGCGGCGGCAACGGCCGCGACGGTGAAGCAGCCGACGATCTGTGCCGAGCCCCAGCCCCTGACCGGGCCCTCGATGATGCCGAACGTGAGCGTCGCCAACAGCACGATCACCAGGAGCTGCCCCACCGGATCGAGCCTGCGCGGCCGCGGGGCCTTGGACTCGGGGACGAAGAGCGCGGTGAGGACGAGGGCGAGGGCGGCGACCGGGAGGTTGACCCAGAAGACGGCCTGCCAGCCGGTCGAGTCCACCAGCGCACCGCCGACGACGGGCCCCAGCGCGATGCTCACCCCCGCGACCGCACCCCACAGCCCGATCGCCCTGGCCCGCTCCTTGAGGTCGGTGAAGGTGTTGGCGATGATCGAGACCGCGACGGGGTTGAGCATGGCGCCGCCCATGGCCTGCACCATCCGGAAGGCGATGAGCGAACCGGTGTCGGTGGCGAGCCCGCACAGCAGCGACCCCAGGCTGAACAGCAGCAGCCCGGTCTGGAAGGTCCGGCGCCTGCCGAACCGGTCGGCCATGGAGCCGGAGAGCATCAGCAGACTGGCGAGCACCACGGTGTAGGAGTCCACCGTCCACTGCAGCCCCGAGGGCGAGGCGTCCAGATCGTCCTGGATGGACGGCAGGGCGAGATTCACGATGGTGGTGTCGAGGCCCACCATGAACAGGCTGATGCAGCAGATCCCCAGGATCAGCCACTTGTGGCGGTGGTGCGGCGGCGGGCCGTCTCCCTCGCCGTCCGCGTCGCCCGGGGTGGCTTGGCTCGTGGCGCCGGCCATGGTTCGCCTCCTGATCGGGGCGGGTCATGCCCCGGCGCACGGACCGCTGCGACCTCCGCATCAAAGGGTCCGCCCGCCGGGGGTGCCTCGCCTGGTTCCGGACTATGCCTTGCGGCCGGTGATCACGACGGTGTCCGCGCCGAGGGGCAGCCGCCCGGTGGGCTCGAGGCCCACGGCGCGGAACCACCGCTCGTACTCGGCGCCCGTGTAGACCATGCCCTCGCCGGAGGCGATGGTGTGGAAGTAGGCGGACAGCATCGCCGCCCGCTCGGGTCCGGTGCCGTCGTCGTCCTGGCGCGGGGTGACCACATAGATCCCGCCGCCGGGAGGGAGGGCGCGGGCGGCCTTGGCGAGCAGTTCCTGGATCCGCTCGGGGGACCAGATCTCCAGGAAGTGAGCGAAGAGCACTCCGTCGCAGCCGGTCGGGAACTCGTCGTGGAAGGCGTCGAGGCTCACCGCCCGCACCCGGTCGGCCAGCCCGAGCTTCTCGATCTTCTCGTTGGCGGCGGTCGCCACGGAGGGCAGATCGGCGATGGTGATGCGCAGGTCCGGCCAGCGGGCGGCGAGGCTGGCGGCGTTGATGGCCGTTCCGCCGCCGATGTCCAGGAGGTGGCCGCACCCCGAGAGGTCCAGCCTCTCCCCCAGCTCGGCGCCCACGAGCCTGCTCACCGACGACATCATGGTGTGGAATGTGCTCTCCAGCTCGGGATTTTCGGCGAGCCGCCCGTAGAGAGTGGGCGCCGTTCCCGGGATTTCCCGCCGCAGTCCGATGTTGGTGTCTTCCTTGAGGGATTCACAGAACCAGGCCATCGCCCGGTAGATGCCGTGTTGTTCCCAGGGAATGTTGGAAGCGGGCGACTCGTCGAAGTTCGCGGTCAGCGGCTTCGAGAGCGGGGTGGTGTGGTAACCCTCGCCGTCCTTGCGCAAAAGCCCGAATACCGTACAACCGAGAAGGAGGATGCGGGTGGGCTGCTCCTTGAGGTCCAGCCGTGCGGCGATCTTCCGTACGGCCAGGCCGGGCTCCTTCTCCACCAGTGCGAAGAGCCCCAACTGGAATCCCGCGCTCAGGAACTGAAACCGATAGTGGGCCTTGTAGAGCCCTCTGAGCTCCACTTCTATCGGTACCTCGGTTTGCGTCATGCCCAACCCTTCTCTGGCAAGGAGTCGTTCAGCCGACGGCATATCAGAGCACAAAACCCGAGGTGATTGTAGCCATGTTCGAAGGTTTCAGGGGACGGGAGTGTCTTTTGTTCTCCGGGCCGCAAAAACGGAATTAACCCTTCCTTGAGAAAAGGGCCTTTGCCGGGCTGGGAGGCCGGAACCGCGAGAAGGGTACGGCGAATGATCCCGGGAGGCCCGGGTGCCGGCCGGTGGTCGGCCGGCCGGCGGACGCGCGGTGCGCGGGCGTACGGATGCGGATGCGCGGCTGAGCGGTCAGCCCGTGAGCGCGGGGATGACCCGCTCGCCGTACGCGTCGAGCGTGCGCTCCTTCGCGTCATGCATCGCGTAGACGGCGAACTGGTCGACCCCCAGGGCGCGCAGCCGCTCCAGCTTCTCGATATGCGCCTCGACCGGGCCGAGCAGGCAGAACCGGTCGACGATCTCATCGGGGACGAAGGCCGTGTCCGGATTGCCGCTGCGGCCGTGGTGTGCGTAGTCGTACCCCTGCCGCTCCTTGATGTACACGGTCAGGGACTCGGGCACGGCGCCGGAGTGCTCGCCGTAACGGGAGACCAGGTCGGCCACATGGTTGCCGACCATGCCGCCGAACCAGCGGCACTGCTCACGGGCGTAGGCCAGGTCGTCGCCGACATACGCGGGGGCGGCGACGCAGATGGTGACCGCGTCCGGATCGCGCCCGGCCTCGGCGGCGGCGGTGCGCACCGCCTTGACCATCCACTCCGTCAGGAAGGGGTCGGCGAGCTGCAGGATGAACCCGTCGGCCTTCTGCCCGGCCAGCGCGAGCGCCTTGGGGCCGTACGCCGCCATCCACACCGGCAGCCTGCTGTCCTCGATCCAGGGGATGCGCATCGGGCTGCCGTCCACGACGGCCTCCCTGCCCTCCGCCAGATCGCGGATGGCGTCGATGGCCTCGCCGAGGCGGGCGAGGGTGTTGGGCTTGCGCCCGGCCACCCGCAGCGCGGAGTCACCGCGGCCGATACCGCAGACGGTGCGGTTGCCGTACATCTCGTTGAGGGTGGCGAAGGTGGAGGCGGTCACCTCCCAGGTGCGGGTGCCCGGATTGGTGACCATGGGGCCGACGATCAGCCGCTCGGTCCGGGCCAGGATCTGGCTGTAGATGACGAACGGCTCCTGCCACAGCACGGCGGAGTCGAAGGTCCAGCCGTAGCCGAAGCCGTTGCGCTCGGCGCGGCGCATCAGCTCGACGACGGCCGAGGCGGGCGGATCGGTCTGCAGGACGAGTCCGAAATCCATGCTCGCTCCCTGGCTCAGCCGAGGTACTGACAGGTGTCGCGGATGAGGAACTGGCCGTGCCCGGCACGCCCGGTGTACTCCCGCCGGTCGATGACGGGGACACCGCGCGACAGCACGGTCTCGACCTGCCCGGTGATCCGCTTGCCCTCGTACGCCGAGTAGTCGACGTCCATGTGGTGGGTCTCGGCGGACAGGGTCTGCTGGGCCCCCGGATCGTAGACGACGATGTCGGCGTCGGTCCCGGGAGCGATGGTGCCCTTCCGCGGGTAGAGGCCGAACATCCTGGCCGGGGTGGCGCAGGCGATCTCGATCCAGCGGCGGCGGGAGATATGGCCGTCCACCACGGCCTGATGGAGCAGATCCATCCGGTGCTCCACCCCCGGCATACCGTTGGGGATCTTGGAGAAGTCGCCCCGGCCCAGCTCCTTCTGCCCGGTGAAGCAGAACGGGCAGTGGTCGGTGGAGACCACCTGGAGGTCGTTGGTCCGCAGCCCCCGCCACAGCGCGGCCTGGTGCTCGACGGGCCGAAGCGGTGTGGAGCAGACGTACTTGGCGCCCTCGAAGTCCGGTTCCGCGAGGTTGTCCGTGGACAGGAACAGATACTGCGGACAGGTTTCGCCGAAGACCGGAAGCCCCAGGTCACGTGCCTGCGTCAGCTCCGCGAGGGCCTCTTGGGCCGACACATGGACGACATACAGCGGGGCGCCGGCCACCCGGGCGAGCTGGATGGCGCGATGGGTCGCCTCCGACTCCAGCAGCGCCTTGCGGACCTCACCGTGGTAGCGGGGGTCGGTCCTGCCCTCGGCCAGGGCCTGTTCCACCAGGACGTCGATGGCGATGCCGTTCTCGGCGTGCATCATGATCAGCCCGGCGTTGGCGGAGGCGCGCTGCATGGCCCGCAGGATCTGCCCGTCGTCGCTGTAGAAGACCCCCGGGTAGGCCATGAACAGCTTGAAGCTGGTCACGCCCTCCCCCACCAGGAGATCCATCTCCTTGAGCGCGCTCTCGTTCACATCGGAGAGGATCATGTGGAAGCCGTAGTCGATGGCGCAGTTGCCCCGCGCCTTGAGGTGCCAGGCGTCCAGCCCCTCGCGCAGGGCGTGGCCCACCGTCTGGATGGCGAAGTCCACGATGGTGGTGGTGCCGCCCCAGGCCGCCGCCCGGGTGCCGGTCTCGAAGGTGTCGGCGGCGTAGGTGCCGCCGAACGGCATCTCCATATGGGTGTGCCCGTCGACCCCGCCCGGGATGACGTACTTGCCGGTGGCGTCGATCGCACGGTCGGCCGTCCAGCCCTGGGCGTACGCGCTGCCGGACGAGGCGAGGGCGGCGACCTTCCCGTCCTCGATCAGCACATCGGCCAAGGTCTCCTCGGCGGCGGTGACGACCAGCCCGCCGCGGATCACGGTACGGGACATCAGCTCACGCTCCTTGCGGACCGGGTGGTCTTGAGGGCGGCCTCGAGGATCTCCGCGCCCTCCTCGGCCTCGGCGACGGTGAGACTGAGCGGCGGGGCGATCCGCAGCACGCTGCTGTTGTGCCCGCCGCCCTTGCCGATGAGCAGCCCGCCCTCCCGGGCGGCCTCCAGAACGGCGGACGCGCCCTCGGGGTACGGGTCGCCGGTGCCCGGCTCGACCAGCTCGATGCCGATCATCAGCCCCCGGCCGCGGACCTCGCGCACGGTGTCCAGACCGGCGCAGGCCGCGCGCAGCCGCTCGATCAGCAGCCCGCCGACCCGGCGGGCGTTGCCCTGCAGATCGTGTTCGACCAGATGGGTGAGGTTGGCCAGACCGGCGGCCATCGTGATGGGGCTGCCGCCGAAGGTGGAGATGGAGTTGGCGCCCAGGCAGTTCATGACCTCGGCGCGGGCGACGACACCGCCGATCGACATGCCGTTGCCGATGCCCTTGGCGAAGGTGAGGACGTCGGGCGGCCCGGAGCGGTCGTGTGCCTGCCAGCCCCAGAAGTGGTCGCCGGTGCGGCCCCAGCCCGTCTGCACCTCATCGGTGATCCACAGGATGCCGTGCCGGTCGAGCACCTCGCGGAAGGCGGCGAACAGCCCGTCGGGCGGCGAGGTGAAACCGCCGACGCCCTGGACCGGCTCGGCGATCAGCGCGGCGACATTCCCGTGCGCCTGGCCGAGGACGTCCTCGAGATCGGCGACGCACGCCTTGATGAACTCCCCGTCGGACAGCCCGGCGAACGGCCCCCGGGTGCGCACCCCGCCATGCACGTACAGCGTCTGCAGCGGGGACAGGCTGGTCGGCGACCAGCCGCGGTTGCCGGTGATGCCGACGGCCGAGAAGGAGCGGCCGTGGTAGCTGTTGCGCATCGCCAGGATCTGGTTGGAGCGGCGGTAGGTGGTGGCGAGCAGCAGGGCCGTGTCATTGGCCTCGGTGCCGGAGGTGGTGAAGAAGACCCGCGCGTCCGGGATACCGGACAGGGTGGCGACCCGCTCGGCGAGGTCGACCATGGGCCGGTCGAGGTAGAGCGTGGAGGTGTGCAGGATCCGGCCCGCCTGCTCGCTGATGGCCTTGGTGACCTCGGGGAGGGCGTGCGCGGTCATGGTGGTGAGGATGCCGCCGAAGAAGTCGAGGTAGCGGTTGCCCTCGGCGTCCCAGACATGGCGGCCCTCGCCGTGGGTGATCTCGATGGGGCGCTGGTAGTAGACGGCGAGCCAGTCGGGGAGCACGGCTTGGTGCCGGGTGTGCAGGGCCGCGTGGGTGCCGCGGTTGGCATCGCCGCTGCTCGTGGCGCTGCTGCTGCCACTCATGGCATCGCTGCTGCTCACGGCATCGCTGCTGCTGCTCATGGCTTCACCAGCCCCTCGTAGGCGTCGGGGCGCCGGTCGCGGTAGAACGCCCACTGCTGCCGGACCTCGTCGATCAGGCCGAAGTCGAGATCGCGGACGATCAGCTCCTCCTCCTTGTCACTGGCCACGTCGCCGACGAACTGGCCGCGCGGATCGACGAAGTAGCTGGTGCCGTAGAAGTCGTTGTCGCCGTACTCCTCGGTGCCGACGCGGTTGATCGCGGCGATGAAGTACTCATTGGCGACGGCCGCGGCGGGCTGTTCGAGCTGCCAGAGGTAGGCCGACAGCCCACGGGAGGTGGCCGAGGGGTTGTAGACGAGTTGCGCCCCGGCCAGGCCCAGCGCACGCCAGCCCTCGGGGAAGTGGCGGTCGTAGCAGATGTACACCCCGACCCTGCCCACGGCGGTGTCGAACACCGGCCAGCCCACGTTCCCCGGCTTGAAGTAGTACTTCTCCCAGAACCCCTTGACCTGCGGGATGTGGTGCTTGCGGTACTTGCCCAGATAGCTGCCGTCCGCGTCGATCACGGCTGCGGTGTTGTAGTAGAAGCCCGACTGCTCGACCTCGAAGACCGGCACCACGATCACCATGCCGGTCTCCCGCGCCAGCTCCCGCATCCGCTGCACGGTCGGCCCATCCGGCACCGGCTCCGCCCACCGATAGTGCTCCGCCTCCTGCACTTGGCAGAAGTACGGCGCGTTGAAAACCTCCTGGAAGCCAATCACCTTGGCGCCCTGCGCGGCCGCCTGCCGGGCGTACTCCTCATGCTTCGCGATCATCGATTCGGTATCGCCGGTCCAGGTGGCCTGGACGAGAGCGGCACGTACGAGGTTGGCCATGATCAGCTCCTCAACCTATGTCTACGCACGTAGAATCCGGCTTTGAAGAACGTAAGAGCGCACTGACCACTCTGGCAATACCGCCGCCGTTACTCAACGAAGACGATCACGTTTCCTGTTTTATCGGGTTGCGGGGGGAGCGGATGGGCGCGGGTTTCGTCTCGCGCCTTCGGCGCAAATGAGCAGCGGCGGCGGGAGCGGGGGGCGCGGCGCCGCCGCCGGGCGCCGGGCCGGTTGGTGCGAGCGCCGGTGGCGGCACCTACGCCCGGGAGCTGAGGCAGACGCCGGACTGCCGAAGGCGGGGCACCTCCGGGAGGTCAGCCGCCAGCCGCGCCGCCGACCGCCGGGCCGGTGGGGCGACTGCCGGTGGCGGCATCTGCACCCGGAAGCTCGGGCCGATGCCGGACCGCCCGAGGCGGGGGCGCCTCCGGGGAATCGGCCACAGGCCGCCGGGCCGGTTGGCGGACCCGGGGGGCGGCTCTCGTGATCCGGAGTTGAGACCCATCCGGGCTAACGGCCCCTCTGGGTACCCCCCAAAGAAACGCTTGATCTGAAGCAACTAATTTGTCAAACGTTTTCAGGAGGGGTACCCCAACCCCCTCTCGGCTGTCCGGCGCCGACCCCAGCCGTCGGCCAGGGAGGCCGCCACCGGGGCCCACACCCACCGGCCCGGCGCCCGGCAGCGGTGCCGCGCCCCCCACCACCGCCGCCGCTGCTCAAATGCGCCGAAGGCGCGAAACGGCGCCGCATCCAACCACGAGCGCCACCCGGAGCTCAGGCTCACGCCAGACCGGGTACGCCCGGCAGCCCCGCGGCGCGCAGCGCATGGGCGAGATCGTGGTGACTGCTGGAGGACACACCGGCGGCAGCATCGAGCAGCAGGGGCACCAGCGTGGCGGGGTCCTCTGCCGCCGCCCGCGCCACCTCCTCCGGCGTACGGGCCCGTACCAGCGCCTCCAGCAGAAACGCCGCCCTGTGAGGGGCGCCCGCCGCGAGGAGCGCCTGGGTGGTGTGGGCCACCTCGGGCACGGGGCGCGAGACGCTCTGCCGTAACAGCCGCTCGCCGTCGGCCTCACGGTCCGCCGCGACCAGCGCTTCGGCGGCTGCGGCAAGCCGTGCGGGCGGCAGACACGCCATCTCCCACAGCAGCGTGGACACATCGGCCCCGAGTCCGGCGCGCTCCAGCTCCTCCGCGAGGACGGGCAACTGTGGGGCGGGCCAGGCGGCGGTCTCGCACAGCACGACATGGGCCTCGCCGGATCGGCCCGCCGCCCGGAGTCGGCCGAGCCGTGCGACGGCCTCCTGAGCGGCACGTCGCGCGGCGGCACGCTCCGCCGCCTCCCGGGCAAGCCGCCGCCCATCGTCCGCCGCCTTGTCCCGCCTACGGCGTTTGCCGACGCCCTCGCCGTCGTACGCCCCGGCGAACCGAGCACCGCGCGGGGTCGTGGGGACTTCACTCCCGCTCTCCGCCAAGGGCGGGGCAGGCGAGGACGGCGGCGGGGCCGCCGTGCCCCCGCCTCCGGCCCCGGCAAACCGCGCCCCGCGAGGTCTCGGCGCCGTGCCCACCTCCTCGACCCCAGCGAACCGCGCCCCGCGCGGCCGAGGGGAGGCAACGGCAGGCGCAGGCGGCATGGGCTCCCGGCCCTGCGCGGGGGCTGCGAAAGCCGCATCCGCACCCGAACCCCCACCGAACGCGGGGGCACCCGTGGGAGTATCCGGCGGCGTGGCCTCCGAGGCAGCCCGGACCCCAGCCTCCGAGACCGATGGCCCGGGCGCCGCGCCCATCTCCTCCACCCCGGCAAACCGCGCCCCACGCGGCCCAGGTCGCGCGGAACCCGCAGCAGGCTCGGGGGCACCCACGGCGGTACCCGGTGGCGTCGCCCCCGCCGTGGGGGCCGCCGACCAGGGCGGCAGGGCGGACGCTGTCGACGCGGGCCGCAAGCCCTCCACGGGCGGATCGAAAGACGCGTCCGCGCCCGAACCCCCACCAGACGCGGAGACACCCACGGAGGTGCCCGGCGGCGTGGCCCCCGCCGTCGGGGCCGAGGGCCGGGGCGCCAGGGCGGATGTTGTCGGCGTGGGCCCCAGGCCCTGCGCCAGGGGCTCGAAAGACGCGTCCGGGCCCGAACCGACAGCAGACGAGGGGGCACCCACGGAGGTACCCGGCGGCGTGGGCCTCGTCGGGGCCAACGGCCGGGGCGCCGGGGCAGGCGCGGTCGGCGTGGGCTCCGCCAGGGCCGTCGGCCAGGGCGCCGGGGCGGATGCGGTTGGGGTGGGGCCCGTCGGCGCGGCGGGAGGTCCGGGCTCCGGGGCCGGTGGATGGGAGGGGTGGGACCCGAGGGCGGTGAGGCGGGCGTGGAGTTCTTCGGCGCGGGCCGTCGCGCGACGCCAGTCGTCGTGGGCCCAGGCCAGCTCCGCGCCGAGGCGTTCCCGGTCGGCCGCGGCCTCGGCGGCGGACAACGCCGCCTGGAGGTCGCGTTCGCGACGGTCGGCGTTCCGCTGTTCGCGGAGCATGCCGTCCAGGCGGTCCCGGAGCGCCTCGCGGCTGCCGGGTCCGGCGTCGTGGGCCGCGACCGAGGCACGGTAGAGGGTCGCCGCGCGGGCCGCCGCCTCCTGGGCGGTCCCGATGCCGCGCTGGGTGGAGAGGTCCTGCAGCAGGGATTGGACGACGTCCCACGGCGGCACCTCGAGGCCGTCGAGACAGGCCCGCAGCCCCTCGGGGTCGCGCAGGGCGAAGACGCCGTACCAGCCCGTCCCCGCGTCCAGCCGCCTCGTCAGCGCCCGCAGATATCTCGCGAACTCCTCGACCTCGGCCGGGAGTTGCCCGCTCGCCATGGCCTCCCCTCCCCCTCGGACGGTGCACGGCCCAAGGCCACGCATTCGACACCCTGCGTGTTACGGCATCGGTTACGGCTGCGCTACGAGCACTTTTCCTGCTCCGCACACGACAGGCAAACTTGCAAGTTTGTCTGTCGAACTCCTAGGGTGAGGGCATGGCCACGCCTGATCACCCGCCCACCGAGCCCGCCCTTCGGCCAGAGACCGAGCCCCGGCCAGAGACCGGCCCG
The DNA here is from genome assembly GCF_017592595.1 of Streptomyces sp. NEAU-YJ-81. Lineage (NCBI taxonomy): Bacteria > Bacillati > Actinomycetota > Actinomycetes > Kitasatosporales > Streptomycetaceae > Streptomyces > Streptomyces sp. NEAU-YJ-81. The sequence continues at coordinate 225,477 of NZ_JAGFNO010000009.1, forward strand.
CGGGCCGAGGAGCGCATCGCCGTCGACCTCGCCGCGGTCGTCAGCCAGCTAATGCGCCGTATGCGGGCGGCCTCCTCGCAGGGGGCGCTCACCCCCTCCCAGCGCGCGGTCATCAGCCGGCTCTACACCGAGGGGCCGACCACCACCGCCGCGCTGGCCCGCGCCGAGCTGGTCCGGCCGCAGTCGATGCGCATGATCCTGGCCGCGCTGGAGGAGCAGACGCTGGTGGAGCGGGCCCCGCATCCCACCGACGGGCGGCAGGTGGTCTTCTCGATCACCGAGCGGGGGCGGGAGGCGATCACCTCCGTACGGCAGGCCAAGCAGAGTTGGCTGCTCGACGCGATCGACACCCGTCTCGACACCGATGAGCGCCGCACCCTCGCCGAGGCCACCGATCTCCTCAAGCGGCTGGTCCAGGAATGACCGACACCGCGGGCAAGCCCGCCGTACCCCCGGCGGCCGGGACAGGGGCCGCGAACCCGGTCCTGGGCAACCCCGCCGACACCGCCGCCCCCTTCGGCCCCCGGCTGATGGCCCCGCTGCTCATCGGCTCGGTCCTCAACCCCGTCAACTCCACGATGATCGCCACCGGACTGGTGGCCATCGGCCATGACTTCGGCGTCGGCGCCGCCCAGACCGCCTGGCTGGTCGCCTCCCTCTACCTCGCCAGCGCCGTGGCGCAGCCCGCGATGGGCCGGCTCGCCGATCTGCTCGGGCCGCGCCGAATCTTCCTCTGCGGGCTGCTTGTGGTGTGCGCCGCAGGGCTCGTGGGCGCGCTCGCGCCCGCGTTCGGCTGGCTGATCGCCTCGCGGGTGCTGCTCGGCATCGGTACATCCGCGGCGTATCCCGCGGCGATGGCGCTGCTGCGCGCCCAGTCCGTCGCCACCGGACGCGAGACACCGCGCCCCGTTCTCGGCCGGCTCTCGCTCGCCGCGCTCGGCAGCGCGGCGGTCGGGCCGGTGCTGGGCGGGGTGCTCACCGCGACGGCCGGATGGCGGGCGATCTTCGCGGTCAATGTGCCGCTGGCCCTCATCGGCATCGGCCTCGCACTGCTCTGGCTCCCCAGGACCCGTATGGCGAGCGCGGACGGCGAGGACGCCGGGGCACGGACGGCGGGCGCGGCCTTCGATCCGCTCGGGATCGCGCTGTTCACCGGCACCCTCACCACCCTCATGATCTTCCTGATGGACCTGGAGCGGCCCAACTGGGCACTGCTGCCCGTCGTCCTGGTCCTCGCGGCGGCCCTCACCTGGTGGCAGTTGCGCCGCCCCCGCCCCTTCATCGATCTGCGGATGATCGGCCGCAACCGCTCCCTCGCCCTCACCTACCTCCGCCACGGCACGGCGTACCTGGTCATCTACATGGTCATGTACGGATATGCGCAGTGGCTGGAGGAGGGGCACGGCTACTCCGCCTCCCGGGCCGGACTGATCATGCTGCCCATGTCGGGCGCGGCCGCCGTGTGCTCACTGCTCGGCGCCCGTACGAAGGGCATCTACGCACCGCTCGTCCTCGCGGCCGTCCTGCTCGCCGCGGGGAGCGGAGTGCTGCTGCTCGCCGACGAGTCCACCCCACTTCTCGCGCTGCTGCTGGCCGCGGTCCTCTTCGGGCTGCCGCAGGGGCTGTCCTCGACCGGCAACCAGGCCGCCGTCTACACCCAGGCCCCGCGCGAGAGCGTCGGCGCGGCGGCCGGGCTGCAGCGCACCTCGCAGTACCTCGGCGCGATCACCGCCGCCGGGCTGATCGGGCTCTTCTACGGACAGCGGGCGACCGCCGCCGGGCTGCACGGCATCGCCATGGTGGCGGGTGCGCTCAGCCTCGCGGTGCTACTGCTGACCGCCACCGACCGGGCGCTGCGCGCCCGCGCCCGTACCTGACCATCCCCCTTTCCCCCTACGCCCCATAGACCCACAGACGCACACACGCACAGACCCACCCCAGGAGGCACCATGCCCGCCACCACGCTCGACCCGAACACCGCCCTGGTCCTCGTCGACCTCCAGAAGGGCATCACCGGACTGCCCACCGTCCACCCCACCGCCGAGGTCATCGAGCGCGGCGCCCGGCTGGCCGCCGCGTTCCGCAAGCGCGGACTGCCGGTCGTCCTCGTCCGGGTCGTGGCCGGGGCGCCGGGCCGCACCGAGGCGCAGGGGGGCGGCGGAGGCGGGCAGTTCCCGGCCGACTTCGCCGACCTCGTGCCGGAACTCGGCCACGAGGACGGCGACGTCGTGGTCACCAAGCACACCTGGGGCGCCTTCCACGGCACCGACCTCGACCTCCAGCTCCGCCGCCGCGGGGTGACCCAGGTGGTGCTCGGCGGCATCGCCACCAGCATCGGCGTGGAGTCCACGGCCCGTGGCGCGTACGCGCACGGGTACCACGTGACCCTGGCGACCGACGCCATGACCGACATGGACGCCGAGGCGCACCGCAACAGCGTCGAGAAGATCTTCCCCCGGCTCGGGGAGACCGACTCCGCCGACGCGATCATCGGCCTGCTGGACTGAGAAGCCGCCGGGCTGAGAAGTTGCTGGCCTGAGAAGCCGCGGAGCTTGGGTCGGCGGGCTCCTGGATCGCACCAGAGCCCGCCGACCCGCCGCGTCAGATCAGCGCTTCGGGCTGACCACCATCGCCGAGCCGCCGCCCCGCCGTTCCGTCTCGGCCGCCGCCAGCCACCGTCCGCCGGACAGCCGCTGCACACCGGTCGCCGCCCCGATCTCGGGGTTCTGCTTGAAGGAGTGGCCGAGCGCCTCCAGCTTGGCGCGCTCGGGGCCGTTCCACAGCCCCGGTTCCAGCTCCGTCTGGGCGGCGTTGCGCTGGCTGGCGCGCGGTGCGGCGATCGCGTCGACCAGCGGCATGCCCCTGTCGAGATGGTTCAGCAGGGTCTGCAGCACGGTGGTGATGATGGTCGCCCCGCCCGGGGAGCCCAGCGCCAGCACCGGCTTGTGGCCGTCCAGCACGATCGTCGGCGACATGGACGAGCGCGGCCGCTTCCCCGGGCCCGGCAGGTTCGGGTCGTGGACGGCGGGGTCGGCGGGCGCGAAGGAGAAGTCGGTCAGCTCGTTGTTGAGCAGGAAGCCACGGCCGGGGACGGTGATCCCGCTGCCGCCGGTCTGCTCGATGGTGAGGGTGTAGGCCACGACATTGCCCCACTTGTCGGCGACCGTGAGATGCGTGGTGTTCTCGCCCTCGTATGTGGTCGGGGCGGCGTGGCCGCGGGTGTCGCAGGAGCCGGGCGCGGACGGGCTGTTCGGGTCGCCGGGCGGTACGGGGCTCTTGAGCACCGCGTCGTCTTTGATCAGGCAGGCCCGGGAGTCGGCGAACCGCTGCGAGGTGAGCCCCTTGGTGGGGACGTCCTCGGCGGCGGGGTCGCCGACCCAGCGGCCCCGGTCGGCGAAGGCGATCCGGCTGGCCTCGATATAGCGGTGCAGATACTCGAGGTCGCTGAGCTTGGAGACGTCGGTCTTCTCCAGGATGTTGAGCGCCTCGGCGACGCTGGTCCCGCCGGAGGACGAGGGCGCCATGCCGTACACGTCCAGACCGCGGTAGGCGGTCCGGGTCGGGGCCTGCCGCTTCGTTCCGTAGGCCCGCAGATCCTCGGCCGTCAGATCGCCCGCGCGCACGACGCGCTGCGCCTTCGGGTCGACGGGCGGCTTGCGCACGGTGTCGACGATGTCGCGGCCCAGCTCTCCCTTGTAGACGGCGCCGACGCCCTTCTTGGCCAGCAGCGCGTACGTACGGGCGAGGTCGGGGTTGCGGAAGGTCGAGCCGACCTTCGGGAGCTCGCCGCCGGGCAGGAAAAGCTTGGCGGTGGCCGGGAAGTCCTTGAAGCGGGCCTGGTTGTCGGCGGTCTGCTGCCGGAACGTGCTGTCGACGGTGAACCCGTCGCGGGCCAGCCGCTCGGCGGGCCTGAGCACCTGCCCCAGCGAACGGGTGCCCCAGTCCTTCAGGGCGTCGTTCCAGGTGGCGGGGGTGCCGGGGGTGCCGACGCTCAGCCCGCTGGTGACGGCGTCGGCGAACGGCAGCGGTTTGCCGTCCTTGCCGAGGAAGAGCTTCTGGTCCGCGCTGCGGGGCGCGGTCTCGCGGCCGTCGAGGGTGGAGACCTTGTGCCGCTTGGCGTTGTAGTAGACGAAGTAACCACCGCCGCCAACACCCGCCGAGTACGGCTCGGTGACCCCGAGCGCGGCGGCGGTCGCGACCGCCGCGTCCACCGCGTTGCCCCCGTGCCGCAGCACGTCGATCCCGGCCGCCGAGGCGTCGGCGTCCACGCTGGAGACCGCGCCGCCGTAGCCGACGGCCACGGGCGTCTTCGCGGGAGCCGGCTTCGCGGTGTCGTCCTGCTCCTGCCCCGCGGCACCGGCCGGGACGACGCCCAGCACCGCGACCATTCCGGCCGCGGCCGCCAGCGCGGGCAGCCTCCGCCGGACGACCGCCGCGGCGGAGGCGCGAGTGGTGGACGTGGTTGACGATGCGGCTGGTCGTGCGGCGTGCCCCATCCGTGACCTCCAAGCGAAACGACAGGGAGCGGAGCCTACCCGCGAGCCTCATGCCCACGACAGGGGTAGATCGCCGATCCGTCCCGCCATTCGTACATGTGTCCGTTCCCGCCTTCGTTCACCCGTACGCTCGAACGCGTACCCGATCGGACGCTACGATGCGCGGCCATGACAGACACCCTGCAGGACCTGATCGCCTCCGCGGCGGCCCTGATCGTGGGCCTGGCTGCCGGCTGGGCCGTGCACTCGGCGTTCGGGCGCCGCAAGCGCGCCCGCGAGCAGCGCTTCTTCGGTCTGCCGGACGGTTCGGAGTGCGTGCTGGTCACCCACCGGGACAGCACCTCGGCCCACTGGAGCATCCCCCGCCATGACGCACTCGCGCTGCTCGGTCTCGCGGCGATCGTGGAGAACTGCGGGGCGCATACCGAGGTCGCCCCGCATGACACGGGGCTGCAGGGCTTCGGCGCGCGCACCGAATTCTGCGTCGGCGATCCGACCGCGCACCGCAGGCTCGCCGCCCATATGACCAATCTACTGCCGGGCGTCACCGTGCACCCGGGGGACGACTCCGGCACGGACCGGGGGATGTTCACCATCGCCGGTACGCACTACCGCCCGGAGCCGGGCACGGTCGAGTATGTGCTGCTGGCCCGGCTGACGGCGGGCGACGACAGCCGGCCGGTCTTCCTGGCGGCAGGTCAGCGTCCGGTCACCCATCGCGCCGCCGTCCGCCATCTCGTCCGCAACCGCGCCCGGCTGGCCCGGAAGTACGGCGCACAGGGCTCCTTCTGTCTGCTGTTGAAGGTGGTCAACTCCCAGGCGTACGGCCCGGATCTGGTGGAGCTGGTCGCGGATGTGACCAAGCCGGCGACCACTCCGGCGGGCCCCCGCGCCGCCGCGAAGGCGGCCGCGAAGGACGACTGAGCCCAGCCAAGGGCGACTGAGTCGGCCAAGGACGACTGGCTCAGCCGCGGACCCGGCCGAACAGGCGTGCCCCGCCCATCAGACACAGCGCCGCCAGGGCCAGGGTGACGGCCGCCCCGACGGCGACCGTGGTGTTGGCGTAGTGCCCCAGGAACACCTGGCGCACCGCGTCGACCGTGTAGCGGAACGGCACGGCGCGCGAGGCGCCCTCCAGCCATCCGGGGGCCAGGGCCATCGGCAGCAGCAGGCCGGACAGCAGCATCAGCGGCATGGCCGCCGTGTTGGCGATGGCGGCGAACTCCGGGGACGTACGGACGTTCATGGCCAGCCCGTAGGAGAGCGCGGACAGCGCCGCCGCGAGAACGGCCACGAACAGCAGGCCGATCAGCACACCGGGGAGCGGGGCACGCAGCCCGAAGGCCAGACCGAGCAGCACCAGCAGCACCGACTGGGCCACGAGCTGGACGACATCGCGCAGGGTGCGGCCGAGCAGCAGCGCCAGCGGGCTGACCGGGGTGACCCGCATCCGGTCCAGAACGCCGAGGTTGCGGTCCATCAGCAGTCCGAGTCCGACGTACGACCCGCCGAGCAGGGCGAGCTGGACGAGTACGCCGGGGACCAGCGTCTGCCAGGACGATCCGCTGACGCCCATGTCGAGTCCGGTCAGCAGCGGGCCGAAGAGGGCGAGCAGGAGCAGCGGCTGCAGCATCCCGAAGAAGAGATTGGTCTTCGAGCGGAGCGTCGAGCGCAGACAACGGCCGAAGACGATGCCGGTATGGGCGAGAAGAGTCATAAGGGGCCCTTGGGTGCGTCGGATGTCGTGGCCGGCACTACGGGGTGTCCGGCGGACCATGCGGCGGAGCCGCATGGCAGGGTCTTCGCCCCTGAACCCCGGGGCCTGGGGTCTGGGGCCTGGGGTCTGGGGCCTGGGGCGGAGCCCCAGTTGTGGGAAGGGGCGGGGAGGGGAACAGCCCGCCGCAGGCGGCAAGAGCCGCCGGACACCCCTTAGATGGCGAGGGGTCGCTCGGCCGTGGACCGGCCGGTGATGGCGAGGAAGGCGTCCTGGAGACTGGCGGCCGGATCGCCCGCATAGCGGCTCTTGAGCTCGGCGGAGGTGCCCTCGGCGACGATCCGCCCGGCGTCCAGGACCACGATCCGGTCGGCGAGCGCATCGGCCTCGTCCAGATAGTGGGTGGTGAGGAAGACCGTGGTGCCGTGCTCGGCGCGGACGCGCCGCACCAGGTCCCACAGCTCGGCCCGGCTGCCGGGGTCGAGACCGGTGGTGGGCTCGTCGAGGAAGAGCACCTCGGGCCGGTTGACCAGGCCCAGCGCGATCTCCACCCGACGGCGCTGACCGCCGGACAGGGCGGCGGTCGGGCGGTCCATGAGCCCCGACAGGCCGAGCTCACCGGCGAGTTCATCGGCGCGCCCGGCCGCCGCGCCCCGGGACATCAGATGCAGCCGGCCCTGGGTGACCAGTTCCTCGCGTACGGAACACGCGGGGTCCAGGCCGCCCGACTGGGCCACATAGCCGATCCGCCGCCGCACGCCCGCCGGATCGCGGAGCAGATCGCGCCCGGCGATCTCCGCCTCGCCTCCGCTGGGCGGCAGCAGGGTGGTGAGCATGCGCAGGGTCGTGGTCTTACCGGCTCCGTTGGGGCCCAGGAAGCCGAGGATCTCGCCGCGGCCGACGGTCAGATCGATGCCGCGGACGGCGTGCACGGGGCCGCTGCCCAGCGAGAACGTCCGGGTGAGGCCGCGAACGCGGATGACGGATGAGGACATGCCCACGATCAGAGCACAACGTGCCCCAAACTTGCAATCGACTTAAAGATAAGAAGCGAGTGCAAGTTTGCAACGGGATACACTGACGGCCATGAGCGAAGGACTGCGGGAACGGCACAAGCGCCGTACACGCCGACGGATCGCGGACGTGGCCACCGGCCTGTTCCTGGAGCGGGGCTTCGACCGGGTCACGGTCGCCGAGGTCGCCGCGGCCGCGGAGGTGTCCGTCAACACCGTCTACAACTACTTCCCGGCCAAGGAGGATCTGGTCCTGCCGCCCGACCAGGCGTCCCCGCGGCGGCTCGCCGACATCGTGCGCGAGCGCCCGCCCGGCCGGTCCGCCGCCCAGGCGGTGCTGGACCGGCTGCGCGAGGAGGTGGAGCGCCGCGATCGCTCACTGGGACTGACCGAGGGCTTCGGCCCGTTCTTCGCGATGATGCGGGCCGCCCCCACCCTGGTCGCCCGGCTGGAGGAGCTCGGCCACCGGATGAACGACGAACTGGCCGCCGTGCTCGCCGAGGAGACCGGCACGGCGCCGGAGGATCCGCTGCCGCGTGTGGTGGCCGCCCAGATCAGCGGCTATCACTCACTCATCTTCGGCGAGATCGGCCGACGCGTCACGGCGGGCGAGCGCCCCGGCGCCATCGCCAAGGCCGTAACGGAACTCCTCGACTCCATCGAGGAGATGCTCGGCGCGCCGATGCTCGGCTACGCCGTACGGGAGGAGCGACCGTGTTCCGAGTGACCATCCGCGGGGCCTTCGAGGAGCTGGGCGAGGACGATCGCGAGGCGTTGCGCACCGCGGTCGGCTCCTTCCAGGTGGGCTTCACCGAGGCGGGCACCTTCACCTGCGACCAGAGCCTTTCGGCGTTCACCTTCCGCTGCCAGGTTCCGGCGGAGGAGCCGGACGACGGCGAACACGAGGCGACCGAACGGGCCATCGCGGCGCTGACCGCGCATGGTTACCCCCATCGGATCCTGCGGGTCGGCGTGACGGACATGCGGGACATCAAGATCCGCCGCAACCTCCGCGGGGCGGGCGGCACGTAGCCGGGCCCGGTCCTGGGCCACCCTGGGACCTGGGGCCGAGGCTTGGGCGGTGGACGCGATCCCGCGCGAGCGGCGCCATGGGGTGTCCGGCGGACCACGCGGCGGATTGATCGCGGTCGGCACACCGGCACAGTGGATGACCGGGCGGACGCCCGCGCATATCCGGGTCGTCAGGCGCGGGGTCTGGGGCGGAGCCCCAGTTGAGGGAAGGGGCGGGGAGGGGAACAGCCCGCCGCAGGCGCCGCGAGCCGTCGCCCCCCTGAGCACGGGGGCCGGGGCCCAGCCCAGGACCGACACCCAGCCCGGGGCCGGGGCTCGTCGCAAGGCCAAAGCCCGGCGGCCGGCGGGGGCTTGCGCTCGGGCGGAATTCCGCAGGAGCGGGGCCGGACCCCTGCGGATCCGGCCCCCGGATAGCGCCCCGGGCCGGGCCGACCCCGGCAGCCGACCACGACCTCTATCGTTACCCAGGCGTAACTTACCGCGCTATTACCGCCGGTAAACCCCCGAGTTACCGTCAGGTCACCAGCACCGGTGCTCCCCTGCCCCCACGGCACCCCCACCAGGAGCCACAGTGACCCCTGCCCGCAAAGCCCTGCGCCCCACGATGGCCGCCGCCGTCTCGGTGACCGTCCTGGCCGGCGCGGCCTTCGGCCTCGCCCCCTCCGTCCAGGCCGCGGCACCGGCCCCGACCACCGCCACGACCGCCTCCGCCTCCGCCTCCTCGGGGGTCTCCATACGGTTCGTCGACATCCCCGGCGACGGCGGCGTGAAGCTGGCCGCCAACGTCGTGGCCCCCGCGGACGCCGACGCCTCCCGCCGCCTGCCCCTCGTCGTCCTGCCCACCAGTTGGTCCCTGCCCCAGGTCGAATACCTCGCCCAGGCCAAAAAGCTCGCCGAAGCCGGGTATGTGGTCCTCACCTACAACTCCCGCGGCTTCTGGCAGTCCGGCGGGAAGATCGAGACGGCCGGGCCGCCCGATATCGCCGACGCGTCCAAGGTCATCGACTGGGCGCTCGCCCACACCCCCGCCGACCCCGACCACATCGGCATGGCCGGGCTCTCCTACGGCGCCGGGATCAGCCTGCTCGCGGCCGGTGCCGACCCGCGGATCAAGGCCGTGGTGGCCATGAGCGGCTGGGCGGACCTGGTCGGCTCGATCTACAGCGGGCGCACCCAGCACGCCCAGGCCGCCGGGCTGCTCGCCGGGGCCGGGGAGCTGACCGGCCGGCCCAGCGATGAACTCCGGCAGATCCTCGACGACTTCTTCTCCTCCGGCCTCGCCAAGGAACCGGAGCTGATCGCCTGGGGCAAGAAGCGGTCCCCCGCCGCCCAGCTCGACCGGATCAACGCCAATGGCGCGGCCATCATGCTGGGCAACTCCTGGGGCGACTCGATCTTCCCGCCCAACAGCTACGCCGACTTCTTCGAGAAGCTCACCGGCCCCAAGCGGCTGGAGCTGCGGCCCGGCGACCACGCCACCGCCGAGCTCACCGGGCTGCTCGGACTGCCCAACACCACCTGGGGCCACGCCCGGCAATGGCTCGACCGCTACCTCAAGGGCGAGCGCAACGGCATCGACACGCAAGCGCCGGTGCAGCTGATGTCCCGTACGGCAAGCGGCGACGGCTACGAGGGCTACCCCAGCTGGTCGGCCGTCCCCTCCGGGCAGCGCCGCGTCCCGCTCGCCACCACCGAGAAGATCACCGCCAACCACGACTCCGGTGCCAACGCCGGAACGGTGCTGCTGAGCGGCGCCCTCGACCAGTTCCTGAAGGTCCCGCCGCTGGCCTCGATCCCGCTGCTGCCCCGGTCCCACGCGGCCGTCTGGCAGACCGGAGCCGCCGCGCGCGAGCAGCGCGTCCGCGGCACCGTGAAGCTCCACACCACCGTGACCAGCGACCGCTCGGACGGTACGGCGGTCGCGTATCTCTACGATGTGGGCCCGCTGGGCATCGGCAAACTCATCACCAACGCCCCGGTCACCTTCCACGACCGCACCCCGGGCACGCCGTTCGGAGTGGACCTGGAGCTGTTCTCCACGGCGTACGACGTCCCGGCGGGCCACCGGCTGGCGCTGGTCGTCGACACCGTCGACCCGCTCTACATCGAGCACAACCCCGACGGCGCCCATCTCACGTTCTCGTCCCCGGCCGCCGACCCGTCCTACCTCACGGTCCCGGTCCGCGATTGACGCACCCTCCGGCCGCCCCGGCTCAGCCGCGGGTGTCCCCCGGCATCGGGGCGGCCGGTTCGGCGGCGGCGACCTCGACCTGGCGGGTCTTCACACTGCGCCGCTCCCGCTTGGCCACCCAGTTGGCGAACCACGACAGCAGCATGCACATCCCGATGTAGATGGGTGAGATCACCATGACCACCGGGATGAACGGCAGGTCGTAGTCGAGATTGGACGCGATCAGCTTTCCGGCGTGCAGAAACTCCTCATAGGTGATGAGGAAACCGAGCGAGGTGTCCTTCAGGGCCACCACCAATTGGCTGATGATGGCCGGCAGCATCGCCCGCACCCCCTGCGGCACCAGCACGGACGTCATGACCTGGGTCTTCCGCAGGCCGAGCGAGTACGCCGCCTCGCGCTGGCCGCGGTCCACCGAGTTCACCCCGGCCCGGAACACCTCGGCCAGCACCGAGCCGTTGTACAGCGTCAGCCCGGTGACGAGGGCGGGCAGCGGCTGGACCTTCAGCGCCACGAAGACGAAGAAGATCATCACCAGGACGGGCATCGCCCGGAAGAACTCCACCAGCAGCGTGGCCACCCAGCGCACCGGGCGATGCTCGGAGAGCCGCCCGGCGGCGAGTACCCCGCCGAGGGCGAGCGAGAGGACCGCGGCGATCCCGAACGCCTTGAGGGTGCCCGCGAGCCCGTTCAGCAGCAGCTCCTGGATGCCCTTGTACTCAAACGGCATCCACTTGCGGTAGGTGAACTGGCCGGTGTGGATGAGGAGATAGATGACCCAGCCGAGCAGGACCAGCAGCACGGCCGTCCCGGCCAGCGCGTAGATCCGGTGCCGGCGCCGGGTGTGCGGACCGGGGACGTCGTAGAGGGCGGTGGTCGAGGTAGCGGTCATCGCTGCACTCCCCAGCGCCGCTCCAGCAGGGCGAAGATCGCGCTGATGGCGAGGGTGATGATCAGATACCCGGCGGCGATCCAGACGAAGGACCAGATGATGCTGTAGCCCCGCTCATTGAGGGGTTTATAGGTGCCGAGCAGCTCGGTGACGCTGAACGACCCGGCGATGGCCGAGTTCTTGGCAAGCGCGATCAGGGTCGATCCGATCGGCGGGATGACCGAGCGGAACGCCTGCGGCAGCACCACCGCGCTCAGCGTCTGGTCGAACGTCATGCCCAGGCTGCGGGCCGCCTCGCCCTGCCCCACCGGCACCGTGTTGATGCCCGCGCGGACCGCCTCGCAGATGAACGCCGAGGTGTAGCAGCCGAGCGCCATCACCGCGAAGACCGTGAACGGCAGCGCAAGACCGAAGCGCGGCAGCCCCAGCATCACCGCGAAGAACAGCAGCGTCAGCGGGGTGTTGCGGAGCACCATCACCCAGGCGGTGCCGAAGGCGCGCAGTGAGGCGACCGGCGCCACCCGGAAGGCGGCCATCAGGATGCCGAGCACGAGGGCGAGCAGCGAGGCGTAGACGGTCAGCTCCAAGGTGCCGAGGAAGCCCTTGCCGTAGAGCGAGAAGTTCTGGGTGAGCACGTCCATGGGAGGGCCTTCAGCCGGTGCGGTAGCGGTCGATGGGGGGCGGCTTGGGGGCGGGCACGCCGGAGAGGCCGAGGGTCGCTTCGTACGCCTTCTTCCAGTCGCCGTTGCGCTCATGGACCTGGATCGCGTCGTCCAGCGCGAAGCGCAGCGCGTTGTCCCGCTTGGGCACGCCGATGCCGTACGGCTCCTTGGAGAAGGGCCGGCCCACCACCTTCAGCTCCTCGGGGGCCTTGGCCGCGTAGCCGAGCAGGATGGTGTTGTCGGTGGTCACCGCGTCCACCTGGAAGCTGAGCAGATTGTCCACGCACACCGAGTACGTGTCGTACGCGACCGCGTGGGCCTTGGGGTAGTCGGTCTGGATGCGCTGCAGCGGGGTCGAGCCGGCCACCGAGCAGACGGTTTTGCCCGCGAGGTCGGCGGGGCCGTGGATGTCGTCCTCGTCGGTGCGCACCAGCAGCGACTGGCCGGCCATGAAGTACGGCCCGGCGAAGCCGACCAGCCGTTTGCGCAGCGGATTGATGGTGTAGGTGCCGACGTAGTAGTCGATCTGGCCGCTCTGGAGCGCGGTCTCGCGGTTGGCGGAGGCGATGGTCTGGAACCGGATGGTCTTCGGGGCGAAGCCGAGGGAGGCGGACATCATGCGGGCGATCTCGATGTCGAAACCCGAGTAGCGGCCGGTGGCCGGGTCCCGCTCGCCCAGATAGGGCTGGTCCTCCTTGACCCCGACGGTGAGATGGCCGCGCCGCTCGGCCCTGCGCCAGGTGGGCGAGGAGGGCAGCCGGAAGCCGGTCGCCACCTTGTAGGTGGGCAGCTTCTCGGCCCGGGGTCCCTTGGCGGGCGGGCTGCCCTCCTTGCCGCAGCCGACCATGAGCAGCAGGGTCAGGGCCGTGGCGAGGGCGGTGGTCGCGCGGCGCAGACGCCTCATGTCCGTCATCACCGGCTCAGTGCTTGAGGATCTTGGACAGGAAGTCCTTGGCCCGCTCGCTCTCCGGGGCCCTGAAGAACTCCTCCGGCGAACGGTCCTCGACGATCCGGCCGTCGGCCATGAAGACCACCCGGTTCGCGGCGGAGCGGGCGAAGCCCATCTCATGGGTGACGACGACCATCGTCATCCCTTCCTGGGCGAGCTGACGCATCACCTCCAGCACCTCGTTGATCATCTCCGGGTCGAGGGCGGAGGTCGGCTCGTCGAAGAGCATCACCTGCGGATCCATCGCCAGCGCGCGGGCGATGGCCACCCGCTGCTGCTGACCGCCGGAGAGCTGGGCGGGGAACTTCCCGGCCTGGTCGGCGAGTCCCACCCGGTCCAGCAGGTCAAGGGCGCGCCGCTCGGCGTCCTGCTTCCCGCGGCGGCGGACCTTGGTCTGACCGAGCATCACATTGGCCACCACGGTCCGATGGGCGAAGAGGTTGAACGACTGGAAGACCATGCCGACCTCGGCCCGCAGCCGCGCCAGCTCCTTGCCCTCGTCGGGCAGCGGCCGGCCGTCGACGACGATGGAGCCGGACTGGACGGTCTCCAGCCGGTTGATGGTCCGGATCAGGGTGGACTTGCCGCCGCCGGAGGGGCCGATGATCACGACCACTTCGCCGCGCCCGACGGTGAGATCGATGTCCCGCAGAACGTGCAGCGCGCCGAAGTGCTTGTTGACGCCGTGCAGCTCGATCAACGGCTCACCGACGGCCATACCCGGCCCCACCCGCCTTCCGCTGTGTCCCGATCAGCGAAAGCTATCCAGACAACTGGGGAGCTTGGGGTACGGACACGCGCCGATGGGCGGATACCGCCCGACAGGGCCTACGTGGGCCAGCGGACCACGCGCCGGAGCCGCATATCGACCCACGCGGCGGAGCCGCATATCGACGCTTCCCCCTCCCCGCCCCTTCCCGACACCTGACGATATGCGGCTCCGCCGCGTGGGGGGCTCCGCCCCTGGACCCCTACACCGGAGGGCTGATCGCGGTCGGCACACCGAAGCAGCGGCTGAGCGGGCGGGCGCCCGCCCACCTCCGGGTCGTCCGGCCGGGGTCTGGGGCGGAGCCCCAGTTTCGGGAAGGGGCGGGGAGGGGAGCAGCCCGCCGCAGGCGTCCACGAGCCGTCAGACGCCCCCTATGCCTCGGCGACCTCGGCGTAGCGCTGGCAGAGTTCGGGGGCGCCGTCGGCGGCCCACTGCTGACCGGCCTCCACGACGTCGACCTCCCGGCCCGAGGCCAGCATGACGACGGGCCGGCCGTTGGGCCATACCTGCCAGACGGCCCCGGGGACGGTGCGGACGATGACCGTGCCGAGGTAGAGACCGGCGTCGTTGCCGAGCCAGGGGAGCTCGTCCGGGTCGTCGCGCCAGCGCGGCGCCATCTGGTCCAGCGCCTCCAGGGAGGCTGTCGAGTCATCAAGTCCGATGCCCGCGGCCGCGGCCCGCGCGCGCAGCAGCTCGCATTCGGAGAGCAGTTGGGCGACGCCCTGGGGGTCCTCCTCCTGGGCGCCCATCAGGGCCGTGCCCGAGGCGGGGCCGCGTCGCTTGCGCCAGTTGCCCAAGAAGGAGATGTTCATACGACTCAGCGTGGCACCCGCGCCACCGGCGCACCACAGGGCGCGCGGTGTGAGCTGTGACCCGATGCTTGTTGGGCGGCGCGAAAGCGACGCGGCGCGGCGCGGCGCGAGACGTGACCCGTTGCTTGTCTTGACGACACCCACCCGCCTTTCTACGTTCTTCCCGCGCCTGTCGAATCACCGGTCAGGTTGGTTGCGAGAGGGGACACTTATGCGCGTCGCGAGACCCTGGACAGCCGCCGGGATCGTCGCGGGAGGTGTCACTCTCGCACTCCTCGCGCCCTCCTCCGCCGCACCGGCCGGCGTGCCGACCCGGCCGACCCAGAAGCCGCTCCCTTTGGAGCGGCTTTTCGACAACCAGGCGGTCAGCGATGACGCCCGGCCGGGTGACGCCGACTTCGACGGCGCGGGCACCTCGCTCTCCGCACAGGATCTGCGGGCCGCCGGCTGGACCCCGGGGCGGGACATCGCCCTGGACGCGGCGAGGCTGGCCTGGCCGAGGAGCGCGGGGGCACGGCCCGACAACGTGATCGCCGATGGACAGGCGGTGCGGCTGCGCGGGCGGGGCGAGGCGCTGACCTTCCTGGTGGCGGGCAGTTCACCGGACGGGCCCGGCGCCGGGGCGAGCGGTGTCGGCACGGTGCGCTACCGGGACGGGTCGAGCCGCCCGTACACACTGAGCGCGCCGGACTGGCGGGCGGGCCCCGCCGCCACCAAGGCCGTCGGGCTCCCCCATCTCAACACCGCCGCCGGGCAGCGGCAGGAGACGGCCCGGCTGTACGCGGTGACGGTGCCGCTGGAGCGCGGCCGGGATGTGGCCTCGGTGGTGCTGCCGAGGGATCCGGGCCCGGCGGCCGATCTCCATGTCTTCGCCGCGTCGCTGCGGCAGCCCGCGGACGGCTGGACCGGGAGCTGGGCGGCGAGCACCGCCGGGTACACCAAGGTCGGGCCGTGGACCGATCAGACGCTGCGGCTGGTGGTGCACACCAGCGCGGGCGGGCCGAGGGCCCGAGTCCGGCTGGAGAACACCTTCGCCGCATCGCCCGTGGAGATCGGCCATGCGACGGTCGCGCTCCAGGCGAGCGGCGCGGCGGCGCAGGGCGTACCGGTGCCGCTGACCTTCGGCGGGCGGTCGGGGACGTCGGTCCCCGCGGGCGCGCAGGTATTCAGCGATCCGGTGGACTTCCCGGTTCCGGCGGACGCCAATCTGCTGGTGAGCATCCATCTGCCGGGTCCGGTCGCGGCGGTGCCGGTGCACAGCCAGGCCACCCAGCGGTCGTATCTGAGCGCGGCGGGCAGCGGTGACCGGACCGGTGAGCCGGGCGCCGAGTCCTATACCGGCACCCTCACCACCTGGCCGTTTCTGACCGGGGTCGATGTGCGGGGCGGGCCGGGTTCGGTGGTGGCGCTCGGCGACTCGATCACCGACGGCACCAAGTCCACCAATGACGCCAACCGCCGCTGGCCCGATGTGCTCTCGCGCCGGCTGCGCGGCCAGTCCGAGATCCCGGCGTACGGCGTGCTCAACGCGGGCATCTCCGCCAACCGCGTGGTCGCCGACCGCTATCCGGGCGAGGGCGTCTCCACGGACACCGGCGGGGTCAGCGCACAGCACCGGCTGGAGCGGGATGTGCTCGCCCAGACCGGGGCCCGTACGGTCGTCGTCTTCCAGGGCATCAACGATCTGCGCTGGGGCAGCTCGGCCGAGGAGCTGATCGCGGGGCTGCGGTCGCTCGCGGCGCGTATGCATGAGCGCGGGCTGCGGGTGGTCGGGGCGACCATCGCCCCGTGCGAGGGCGAGTCGCTGTGCACGGCGGACGCGGAGGCGCGGCGCTCGGCCGTCAACGCCTTCCTGCGGGACAGCGGCGGGGCGTTCGACGCCGTGCTGGACTTCGACGCGGTGGTGCGGGACCCCGAGCATCCGGCGCGGATCCTGCCCGCCTACGACAGCGGGGACCATCTGCACCCGGGGGACGCGGGGTTGCGGGCGATGGCGGAGTCGATCGACCTGCGGAAGCTGGTGAGGTAAAGGGGCGGCTCGGGGGGCTCCCGCGTATGGGGGCTCCCCGTAGAGCACGCCCCCGGGGTCACACCTCCAGGTCGACGACGACCGGGGCGTGGTCGGAGGCGCCCTTGCCCTTGCGCTCCTCGCGGTCCACATACGCGTCGCCGACCGCCTTGGCGAACACCTCGTTGCCGTAGACCAGGTCGATCCGCATACCGCGGTTCTTGGGGAAGCCCAGCTCCCGGTAGTCCCAGTAGGTGAACGGGCGGTCGTACTTCAGCGGCCGGGGCACCACGTCCGACAGCCCCGCCTCGCGCAGCGCCGCCAGGGCCTCGCGCTCCAGGTCGGTCACATGGGTCAGCCCGTCGAAGGCGGAGCGGTCCCAGACGTCCTCGTCGGTCGGCGCCACATTGAAGTCGCCGAGGACCGCGAAAGGACGCTCACCGGCCGCGTCTCCGGCGACGGCCGTGCGCAGCGCCTCCAGCCAGCGCAGCTTGTAGTCGTAGTGGGGGTGGCCGATCTCCCGGCCGTTGGGCACATAGACCGACCAGAGGCGGACCGGGCCGCAGGTGGCGCCTATCGCCCGCGGCTCCTGGCCGCCGTCGTAGTCCGGGCCGCCGGGGAGGCCCACGGTGACGTCCGTGAGACCGGCCTTGGAGACCAGCGCCACTCCGTTCCACCGCCCGGTGGCGTTGACCGCGGACTCGTAGCCGAGCTCGCGCAGCGGCTCGTACGGAAAGGCGGTCTCGGCGCACTTGGTTTCCTGGACGCACAGGACGTCCGTGCCACTGCTCTCCAGCCAGGCGAGCAGCCGGGGCAGCCGGGCGGTGATCGAATTGACGTTCCAGGTCGCGATGCGCATAGGGGACAACCTACATCCCGGCTATGACAGCCCGCCCGGCCCGCACAGGGCGCCGCTCGTGGCCGGGTCCCGGCCCTCAGAGGGTGAGGGACTCGCCCGGTGTCAGCCGCAGGTGCTCGGCGCCACCGGTGCCCGGTCCGTCGGGGCCGAGCATGCGGCCGTAGACCATGTGCGCGAGGTCGGACAGCAGGGCGTCGTGGATGTCGACGGCCCGGCGCGGGTCGACCGCGCGGACGTAGTCGAGGACCTCGGCGAGCTTGTTCCAGGGGGCGTGCACCGGCAGCATCAGCGTGTCCACCTGCCGTCCGGCGGGCACGGTGAGCGCGTCGCCGGGGTGGAAGAGCGTGCCGTCCACGAGATAGCCCACATTGGTGATCCGCGGGATGTCGGGGTGGATGACGGCGTGGAGCTGGCCGTGCACCTCGAGGTCGAATCCGGCGGCGGTGAAGGTGTCGCCCTCCCCGACGGTGTGCACCCGCCCGGGGAACGCCGCCGAGATCTGGCCGGAGACGCTGGAGAGCGTCCAGATATGGGCGGCGGGGTTGGCGTCGAGCGCCGTGCGCAGCCGCTCCTCGTTGAAGTGGTCGAAGTGCTCGTGGGTGACCAGGATCGCGTCCGCGCCGACCGCGGCGTCCTCTTCGCTGAAGGTCCCGGGGTCGATGACGAGCGCCTGCCCGTCCTTCTCGATCCGGACGCAGGCATGGCCCTTCTTGGTGAGCTTCATGGAGATCATTGTGCTCCCGCGGGCCCGGTGACCGTACTAGCCCTCCGGGCTTGTCTCCTCGCGGATGATCCGCTGGGCCACGGCGAAGGCGGAGTTGGCGGTCGGCACCCCGCAGTAGACGCCGGTGTGCAGCAGCACCTCCTTGATCTCGGTGGGGGTCAGCCCGTTGCGCAGCGCGGCGCGGGTGTGGAAGGCGAGTTCGTCGAGGTGGCCGCGGGCGGCCAGGGCGGTGAGGGTGACCACGCTGCGGGTGCGCCGGTCGATTCCGGGCCGGGTCCACACCTCGCCCCACGCGTAGCGAGTGATGAAGTCCTGGAAGTCGCCGGTGAACTCGTCGGTCAGGGACTGCGCGCGGTCCACATGGGCGTCGCCGAGCACCTCGCGGCGCACCTTGATGCCCTGGTCGTACGCGTCGGAGTGGGCGTCCAGCAGCGGCTCGGGCACATTGTGGCCATAACTGACGATCTCGGCGCCGGGCGGTACCGGGGAGAGCACGGGCTTGACCGGGGACGCGGGGATCGCGGTCATCCCGGTCGGGTGGTCCGGGGACTGCCAGGAGCTGGAGAAGTGGCGCACCAGCAGATCGGTGACGGCCATCGGCTGTTCGACGGGGGTGAGATGGGAGGCGCCGGGGACGAGCGCGAGCCGGGCGTCGGCGATGCCGGCAACCAGGACGCGGGCGTCGGCGGCCGGGGTGACCTGGTCGTCGGCGCCGGCCACCACAAGGGTGGGGATGCCGATCCGGCCCAGCTCGGCGCGGATATCGAAGGCGGCGAGGGCCTCGCAGGCGGCGATATAGCAGCCGGGGTCGGTGGTGCGGACCATCTGGACGGCCCAGTCGACGATGGCGGGCTGCGAGGCGGCGAAGGCGGGGGTGAACCAGCGCTCGGGGGTGGCGCGGGCGATCGGGTCGAGGCCGTTGGTGCGGACCACGACGCCGCGCTGCCGGAAGGAGTCGGCGGTGCCGAAGCGCGGGGAGGCGGAGACGAGGGCGAGTGAGCCCACTCTCCGGGGATGTCGGAGCGCGAGCTCGGCGCCGATGGCCCCGCCGATCGAACAGCCCGCGTAGCCGAAGCGTTCGACCTCGAGCTGGTCGAGGGTGGCCAGCAGCCGGGCGGCGAGCTCGGCCACGGAGGGGGCCGGATGGGCGGGCGCGCCACCGTGGCCGGGGAGGTCGAAGCGCAGGACGCGCCAGTGGCGGGAGAGTTCGGGTATCTGACGGTCCCACATATGCCAGGTGGTGCCCAGCGACGGTCCGAGGACGAGCAGGGGCCCGTCCTCGGGTCCGTCGGTCCGGTACTGAAGTGTCTTCGTCTCGCTCACCCGAAAACGGTATCCGACAGAAGTGGCGGGGGTTTCGGGCCTGATGCACCCAGGATGTGAAGGACCTACGGGGTGACCGTGGAGACCACGTAAACCTTGGGATGCGCCGGATTGTCGAACTTGACCGTGATCCTCAACTTGGGTTGCGGATCCTTCTGCTTGAGCTCCATTCCGGCCCAGTCGTGACCAGCCTCCCCGACCTGCCAGCCGACCTTCTTCGCCTGGTCGCCGGTGATGGTCACCTTGCCCTTGTCCAGGGCGGAGCGGCCGGTGCCGATCCGGTGCAGGAAGGAGTCGAGTCCGTCGCGGGAGGTGACGAACTGCACGTACAGCGAGCTGACCTTCCAGGAGTTGGTCTCGTAGAACGCGACCTTCTTGGAGTAGGGCGGCACCGGCACGTCGTATATGCGCCGCTGCACCCGAGTCGGATAGCCCGGCTCAAGGCCCTTGGCCGACGCCGCCGCCGCCTTGTCCTCACCGCCGTTGCGGCTCTGGATGGCGGAGATCACCAGATAGCCCGCCGGGATCGCGATCAGCAGGAAGACGATCACGGCCTTGAGCCAGCGGCGGGACGGGCGGCCGCCACCGGGCGTGGACCCGCCGGACATTGACCCGCCAGGCGTGGACCCACCGGACGTGGGCCCACCGGACGTGGACCCGTCGGGGTGCCTGCCGTCGGCGGCGGGGGGCGTCGGGGCGCCGGGGCGCTGCTCGGCGGCGGTCATTCGCGGCCTGCCTGACCGCGCGGTGTCAGCCGCAGCGGGGAGGAGGACCCGGCGCGCTCGTATCGCTCGACGCGGCGGCGGTTGGCGCGGCGGAAGCGGCGGGCCACCAGCCGGGCGAGGTCGGCGGCGCCGACCATCCCGGCCTCGGGGCCGAGCTGCGCCTTGACGATCCGGGCCTCCGGCCGGTACCCGCGGCCGGTGAGGGTGCGCCGGAAGGCGTCCCGGGCGGGGCCGATCAGCAGATCGTCGGCGGCGCTGACGCCTCCGCCGATGACGAAACAGGAGGGGTCGAGGGCGGCGGCGAGATTGGCGATGCCGACGCCGAGCCACTGGCCGATGTCCTGGAGCAGTTCGATACACATGGCATCGCCCTGCCGAGCCAGCTCGGTGATCAGCGGCCCGGTGATCTCCTGGATGTTGCCGCCGACCCGGTCGGTGATCCCGTACGCGACCGGCGATTCGGCGGCGGCCAGTTCGCGGGCCTCGCGGACGAGGGCGTTGCCGGAGCTGTACTGCTCCCAGCAGCCGCGATTGCCACAGGGGCAGCGGTGGCCGGCCGGGACGACCTGCATATGGCCGAACTCCCCCGCGACGCCGTACTTGCCGCGCTTGACCTGGCCGTCCTCCAGGATCGCGCCGCCGATTCCGGTGCCGAGGGTGATCATGACGAGATGGTCCTCGCCGCGTCCGGCGCCGAACCGCCACTCCGCCCACGCGGCGGCGTTGGCGTCGTTGTCGACCATGACCGGGACGTCGAGCCGCTCGGCGAGCCGGTCGCGCAGCGGTTCGTTGCGCCAGGACAAATGCGGGGCGAAGAGCACCCGGTTGCGGTCGGCGTCCACCCAGCCCGCGGCGCCGATGCCCACGGCGTGCACATCGTGCCGGTCGGAGAGGTCCAGCACCAGTTCGGTGATGGTGTCCTCGACGACCTTGGGGCTCTTGGACTTGTCCGGGGTCTCGGTGCGCAGCTTCTCGAGGATGGTGCCGTCGGCGTCGACCACCCCTGCCATCACCTTGGTGCCGCCGATGTCGATGCCGACCGTGGGCACCCGGGGCGCGCTGAGATGCGAGCGGCGCTCACGGGTGCCGACGGTCCGCAATACGGTGGCCCGGGCCGAGCCCCGGTGCACTCGTTCGCGGTAGATGCTCATCGGCCGGCCCCCTCGCCGGTGTGGGGGGTACGGTCGCTGCGGGTACGTGCTCGCAAGAGTTCGTCGTCCCTGCGGGGGTATCGGGAGGCCGGGCGGCCTCGGGTGCGTCGGTCGTGGCGGGTGGGGCCCGCCGTGCGATTGTGCCTCACCCGTGCCTCACGCCGCATGGCGAGCCTACGGCGCGCGGCCCGCGGAGGTGCCGGAACACGGCCGTCGGCCCGGCCGCTCAGCCCTTGGCGACCCCTTCCGAGAGATCGGGGGCGGGGGTGCGGGCCAGCTCATGGCTGAGCTGTTCCAGCTCGCTGCCGCCCGCCATCTGCCGGGTGAGCTCCTCCAGCGCGATCTCGTCCTTGGCGTGGCTGCCCGCCATGGCACCTCGCTTGAGCAGCACGAAGCGGTCGCCGACGAGATAGGCGTGGTGCGGGTTGTGGGTGATGAGGACCACGCCGAGGCCCGCGTCCCGGGCGGCCGCGACGTACTTGAGCACGACCCCGGACTGCTTGACGCCCAGCGCCGCCGTCGGCTCGTCGAGGATGAGCACCTTCGCGCCGAAGTGGACGGCGCGGGCGATGGCGACGCACTGGCGCTGACCGCCGGAGAGGGTGCCGATGGGCTGGTCGACGTCGCGCAGATCGATGCCCATGCGCAGCAGTTCACGGTGGGTCGTGGCGCGCATCGCCGCCACGTCCAGGCGCCGGAGCGGTCCGCGGCCCTTGTGGATCTCGGAGCCGAGGAAGAAGTTCCGCCACACCGGCATCATCGGGACCACGGCGAGGTCCTGGTAGACCGTGGCGATCCCGCGGTCGAGGGCCTCACGCGGGGAGCCGAGCCGGGTCTCCTCCCCCTCGATGGCGAAGGTGCCGCCGTCGTGCCGGTGCAGCCCCGCGACGATCTTGATGAGGGTGGACTTGCCCGCGCCGTTGTCCCCGAGGACGCAGGTGATCTCCCCGGCGTGCACCTCCAGGGAGACGCCGTCCAGGGCCTGGACGTTGCCGTAGTACTTGCTGATGTCGCTGAGCGCGACCAGAGCCGTCCGGGACGCCCGAGATGTCTGGGACGTACTCATTTGCTCTCCTCCGCCCGCTTGCGGACCCACCAGTTGAGCAGCGTGGCGAGCAGCAGCATCGCCCCGAGGAAGAACTTGAACCAGTCGGCGCCCCACTGCGCGTAGACGATGCCCTTGTTGGTCATGCCGAAGATGAACGCGCCGACGGCCGCGCCGACCGCCGAACCGTAGCCGCCGGTCAGCAGGCAGCCGCCGATGACGGCGGCGATGATGTAGAGCAGCTCATTGCCCACGCCCTCGCCGGACTGGACGACGTCGTAGTTGAACAGCAGATGCTGGCCGGAGATCCAGGCGGCCAGCGCGACGCCCAGATAAAGGCCGATCTTGGTGCGCTCCACCGGTACGCCGACCGCGCGGGCCGCCTCCTTGGCGCCGCCCACCGCGAAGATCCAGTTCCCGGCGCGGGTGCGCAGCAGGATCCAGGTGGCGAGCGCGATCAGGGCGAACCACCACAGGACGGTGATCTGCACCTCGACGTCCCCGATGGTCAGATGCGAGGCGAAGACCTTATGGGCGGAGGGGAAGCCCTCCATGTCGGCGATGGTCTTGGTGGAGACGGTGTCGCTGATCAGCTTGGTGAAGCCGAGGTTGCAGCCCTGGAGGATCAGGAAGGTGCCGAGCGTGATGATGAAGCTCGGCAGATTGGTGCGGACGAGCAGATAGCCGTTGAAGAAGCCGATCGCGAGGGTGGCCAGCAGGGACACCCCGGCGCCGACCCATACGTTCGCCGTCATCTGGTACGAGAACATCGACGAGATCAGCGCCGAGCTGGTCACCAGGACGCCGGTCGACAGATCGAACTCCCCGCCGATCATCAGCAGCGCGACCGGCACCGCCATGATCCCGATGGTCGAGGAGGCGTACAGCACGGTGCTGAAGCTGGACCACTGGAGAAAGGCGTCGGCGACGATCGAGAAGAAGACGAAGACGGCGACGGCGCCGACGACCGCGCCCAGCTCCGGCCGCCCCGCGAGCCGGCGCGGCAGCGAGCCACGGACCGGCTGCCGGCTCGCGAGTTCTTCGACGGGCGGTGCCTCTGCGCTCATCGAGTGCCCCGCTTCGTGTACGACGCGAGCTCGGCGGCGTCGTCCTTGGTGATGATCTGCGGTCCGGTCAGCACCGGCTTGCCGCCGCCGAGCACATCGGCGTTGTAGCGGTTGAGCCACAGCAGATCCACGGCCTCATAGCCCTGGAGATACGGCTGCTGGTCCACGGCGAAGCCGAGCGTGCCGTCCTGGAGCGCCGCGGCGACCTTGGCATTGAGGTCGAAGGTGTCGATCTCGGCCTTGCTGCCCGCCTGGTCGGCGGCCTTGGCGGCGGTGTCCGCGAAGGGCGCGCCGAGGGTGAGCACGGTGTCGATGCCCTTGTCCGACTGGAGCTTGGCCTCGATCGAGGACTGCACATCGGGCATGTTGGTGCCCTCGACGTAGATCTTCTCCATCTTGCCGTCGAAGGTCTCGGCCGCGCCGTCGCAGCGCTGCTCATGGCCGACGTTGCCCTGCTCGTGGAGCACGCACAGGGCCTTCTTGCGGTCCCGCTTGTTGAGCTCGTCGCCAACGGCCTCGCCCGCGATGGTCTCGTCCTGGCCGACGTGGGTGAGCGCGCCGAACGCCTTGGACACCTCGGAACCGGAGTTGACGGTGATCACCGGTATCCCGGCCTTCTGCGCCTTCTTCACCACGGCCTTCATGGCGTCGGGCTTGGCGAGGGTGACGATCAGGCCGTCGACCTTCTGGTCGATGTAGGACTGGACGAGCTGGGACTGCTCCTTGCCCTCCTCGTTGTGGGCGTAGAGGAACCGGATGTTGTCCTTGACCGCGGCCTGCTTGGCGCCGCTCTGGACGATGTCCCAGAAGGTGTCGCCGTCGCCGGAGTGGGTGACCATCGCGAAGGTCCACTTCGGGGTGTTGACCGCCGCCCGCCCCCCGGCGGCCGCCTCCCTCGCGGCCCGCTCCTCGGCACGCTTGCCGCCCGTACTGCTGCAGCCCGCCAACGCCGTACCCAGCACCGCCGCCAGCACGGCGGCGGTCATCGCACGTGCCCCTCTCCGCACCTTCGCCACGAAGACCCGCCCTTCTCACTGTGTGTTCGTCCCGCTGTCACCTTCGCGGCCGGGTCCGGCATGATCGGGCCCGGCCGCCGCCAAGTATCCGTTACCGGCCCTCGCCGGGGCTTCCGGGGTGCTCGGCGGCGCCGCGTACGGTGAAACCCGTGGCGGGCCCGGTGCCCGTCCGGCTGGAGGACTTGTAGCGGGGGACGCGGGACACGTCAAGAACAGCGGCCGAGCGCGACGGCCAGGCGCGGCAGCAACAGCGGTCGGGTACGGCGGGAGCGAAGGGCTCAGGGGCGTACGAGGAGCTGGAACTCGAAGGCGTAGCGCGAGGCCCGGTAGGTGTGCGAGCCGAACTCCACGGCCCGGCCGGTGTCGTCGAAGGTCGTGCGCTCCATGGTCAGCAGCGGCGCCCCCTCCGGCTCCCCGAGCTGCTCCCCCTCCTCGGCGGTGGCCGCGCGGGCGCCGACCGCCTGGCGGGCGCTGTGCAGGGTGATCCCGGCCGCGCGCATCAGCCGGTAGAGCCCGGTGTCCTCCAGCTCGGCGCTGTCCAGCTTGAGCAGGCCCACGGGGAGGTGGTTGCGCAGATGGGCCATGGGCTCGCCATGCGCCAGCCGCAGCCGCTCGATCAGCACCACCTCGGCACCCTCGGAGATGCCGAGCGCGGCGGCGACCTCGGCGGTCGCGAGCTCGGTCGTGTTCAGCAGCACCTGGGTGGCGGGGCGCTGACCGGCCGCCTCCAGGTCGTCGTAGAGGCTGCTCAGCTCCAGCGGGCGCTTGACCTGGCTGTGCACCACCTGCGTGCCCACGCCCCGGCGGCGCACCAGCAGCCCCTTGTCGACCAGCGACGAAATGGCCTGCCGCACGGTGGGGCGGGACAGCCCGAGCCGCCCGGCCAGCTCGATCTCATTGCCCAGCAGGCTGCCGGGCGCCAGCCGCCCCTGCTCGATCGCCGCCTCGAGCTGCTGGGACAGCTGGAAATACAGCGGGACCGGACTGCTGCGATCCACGCTGAGCTGGAGCGCCTCAGCCCCGCCCGAAGAGTCTTCTTCCTCCATAGCCACGGGGCGAGGGTATCCGGATGAGCACATGACGGGAAGTCGTGAAGTTCTGTTGTCCGGACAAACTACGCACAGTCGACCCGCCGGGGCCGACAACGCTGTCACCCAAGGGGCCGTCCTGCCCCTGCCTCCTGAGGGGCCTGCTCGCGCAGCCTGGCGGCGGACCGGGCCAGCCGTATGGCGCCGACCACCGGCAGGGCGAGCGCTATCAGGAGGGAGGCAACGAACGCGGGGGCGCTGATCCCGTCGAACGCCAGGGAGAGGGCGGCCGCCAGCACCGGCACCGTCACCAGCGGCGACAGGACGAACAGCGTGGCCTGCCGCTTCTCGCGCCGCGCCCAGGGCGCGGACCGCCACAGCCGGACGAGCGCCCCAAAGGCGGCGACCAGCCCCAGCGGTATGCCCACGCCCGGGACCAGGCACAGCGGCACCGGCAGCACGGCGAGACCGAGCGTCAGCCAGGTGCCGCCGGGGTTCTCCGGCTCGGGGGGAATGCTGCCGGACTCCTCGGCCAGCGCATCCGCCGCGATCTCCTCCGGGGTTCCGATCCAGTCGAGCGCCCGCCGTACCCGCTCCTCGCTGATCGCCGGGCCGCCGTCCGCGGCGGGATCCTCGGTGACGTCGTCCGCCAGCGCCGCCGCGATCTCCTCGCGCAGATCCTCGAGCAGTTCCTCCCGCCACGCGGCGGGAAGCGCCGCGGTCCGCCGCTCGACCGAGGCCAGAAAGGTCCGCACGAGGGGGTGGCTGAGGGGGCTGCTCATATCGTCTCTCCGGGTGCGAGGAAACGTTCACCGGTCCGGGGCATTACAACCGGCATCCGTCAGCGTGTAGCACCCGCGCAAGGGCCGCGCCCGAATTCGCGCAAATGCGCATCCCGCTGCGGGCGACAGGCTAGTAGGCGGCCCTATCGCCCCCGCTGTGGGTCATGGCCCGGTCCAGCTCGGCACCGGTGAGCCCGGCGGGGAGCGGGGCGGTGCCGGAGCGGGCGCGCAGACCGTCCAGGACGAGCGCGGCGATGCGGCGGGCGGCCCGCTCCCAGGCGTCGGACGGGAGCTGGGCACGGGCGAGCGTCGCGCCGGTGACGACGAGGTCGGCGGCGGTGGCATCGGGCCGGATCGAGCCGTCGTCGATGCCCCGCTTCAGGACCGCGGCCAACGACCTGGAGATCCGCGGGCCGAGAGGGTCGGCCCCGTTCTGCGGATGCGGGCCGAGGGGGTCGGCTCCGTTCTGCGGACGCGGGCCGGGGGCGCTGAGCAACGGCAGGGCGAGATGGCGGCGTTCGGCGAGGAGCCCGTCCAGGAAACCGGCCAGCGCGTCCAGCGGTGGCGCCGCGCTGGCCTCGGCCTCCTGGGCGAGGTCGGCCACGAGCTGGTGGGCGCGGTGGACGACGGCCGCGTATAACTCGTCGCGGTCGGCGAAGTTCCGGTACAGCGTGGCGATGCCGACCCCGGCTTCGCGCGCCACCACGTCCAACGGCACGGCGGGCCCATCGCGGAGCAGGACCCGCTCGGCCGCGTCGAGGAGGGCGGCGCGGTTGGCGACGGCGTCCGAGCGGCGGCGCACGGGCTGGGCGGGACTCATGGGGCCATCTTCCCGCTCCGGGCACCGCGGGGGGCGGCGGACGCAAGAGTCCTACGGCGATGGCCAGTTTTTCAGCCGCCGGCCGTCCGCCGCCGATTCACCGCCCCATCCGCCCCTCGCGGCTTCACCGCTTCACCGCTTCATCCACTCATCCTCGTACTTCTTGTACGTACCGTCGTGCGTGGCCAGATGGACCCACTGGTCGACGTACTCCTTGAACTGCGCGTCGCCGCGCGGCAGGGCGTACGCCTTCTCGGAGAAGGAGAACGGCTCGTCGGGGTGGACCGCGCACAGCTCCGGGTGGATCGCGGACTGGTATCGGGTCTCGCTGGCGTCCGTCATCATCACATCGACGCGGACCGCGATGATCTCGTCGAAGATCGTGGTGTTGTCCGGATGGACGGTGAGAGTGGCCCGTTTGACATGGGCCCGGGCGAACTCCTCATTGGTGCCACCCGGGTTGACCACCACCCGCACGCCAGGCCGGTCGATGTCCTCCAGCGTGCGGTACCTGTCCTTGTCCGCGCAGCGCACGATCGGCGTCTTGCCATCGGTGAGATACGGCTCGCTGAAGGACGCCTTACGGGCGCGGGCCAGGGTCACCGACACCCCGCCCATGCCCACGTCGCAGCGTCCGGCGGCAAGGTCGTCCACCAGGGTGGCCCAGGTGGTGGCCACGAACGCCGGTTTGGCGTCCAGGCTCTTGGCGAGGTCCCCGGCCATCTTGATGTCGATGCCGGTGTAGGCGCCGGACTTGGGGTCGCGATGGCTGAAAGGCCGGTAGTCGCCCGTGGTGCACACCCGCAGCACCCCGCGCTCGGGCACCCGGTCGAGCAGGGTGCCGCGCTGCGGCCGGGCGCGGTCGGCGGCGGACGCCCCCGGCGACTCGGGCTTGGACGTGGAGCCGACGGCCAGCGCCGAACCGGCGGCGGTGGCGGCGAGCACGGCGGCGAGGGCGGACAGCGTGACGGTACGTCTCACGGCACCTCCTGGGCGCGAGCGGGCGGCCGGTACGAGCCGCATGATCACAGCGCGCTCAGGGTGGCAGAACTCCCGCCCCACGGGAAGCCGTTGACCACCCGCTGGGATACGCGGACGTACGGCTCAGGCACCGCCATTCGTACGACCCGCGCACAGCGGTCGGCCCTCCCCGCTGTCCGTACAGCCCGCGCACAGCGGTCAGTACGGCCCGCGCCCCAGTCCGTACGGCCCGCGCACCCCCTCAGTACGGCTCTGGCGCCGAGTCCAGCGGTGGTGCCACATCCGCGAGGCGGGCCAGCAGCTCGGCGGCGCGCTTGCCCACGGTGTCCCGGTCGCCCTCGGACAGCGCCGAGCCCATTCCGCACGCGACGGCCCCGGCCGCGATCCAGTCCGGGGCCTCGGCCAGCGTCACCCCGCCGGTGGGGACCACGGCGGCCTGCGGCAGCGCGGCCCGTACGTCGCTGACCCATCGGGGCCCGTAGGCGGAGGCGGGGAAGAGCTTCAGGGCGTCCGCGCCCAGCTCCATAGCGTGCACCGCCTCGGTGGGTGTGGCCACGCCGGGGAAGACCGGCAGGCCGTAGCGGTGGCCGGTGCGGATGACCTCGGGGTCCAGGCTCGGCGAGACGAGGAAGCGGGCGCCCGCGTCCACCGCCATCCGGGCCGAGGCGGCGTCGAGCACCGTGCCCGCGCCGATCACCGCGTCATCACCGACCTCCCGGATCAGTGTGGTGACCGCCTCCAGGGCGAAGGGCGTGGTCAGCGAGATCTCCAGGCTGGTGATACCGGCGGAGAGCAGACTGTCCGCCGTGGCATGGGCGTGGTCGTAGCTGTCGCTACGGACGATGGCGAGAACGCGCTGCGCGAGCGCGGCCCGGGTGATCTCCCAGCGGTACACGGCGGTCGCCGCCTTCCTCTCCCAAGTGCTGCTGGCGATGCCGCCCCGGATTGCCTCCGGGATATGCGGCGGTTTCGGTATGCGGTGGACTATGTGCGGTGCTGTGGTGCGCTTGGTGGATCGATATCTGGCTTGTCGGTGTTACCGGCGCTGTCCGCGCTGTCTGTGCTGTCTCCGTTGTCCGTGTTGCCTGTGTCGGCTCAGCGGTATACCGCGTCCCCGCCCTTGGACAGCTCGGCGAGCGCCCGGTCCCGCGCGGCGGCGGTGGGCAGCCCGTCCGTATCGGTGGCGGCCTGGACGACGAGGGCGGCCACGCACACCGCCTCGGCGAGCGCCTGGTGCTCGTGCAGCCCGCGCAGGCGGGCCGACAGATAGCCGGCCGCGAAGCCGTCACCGGCCCCGATCGGGTCGACGACCGGCACCGCGTGGGGCGCCTGGTCCCAGCCGCCGTCCGCGGTGAGGACGGTCGAGGAGTGGTCGGCGCGCTTGATCACGACCTCGTCGGCCCCGCCGCGCAGCAGCTCCCGCGCGGCCTCGTCGGCGGGTTGGGCGGTCAGCAGCTCCAACTCGTCCTCGCCCGCGAGGACGATGTCGGCATCGCGCAGCAACGGGCCCGCCGTCTGGGCCCACTGCGCCGCGCCGCCCAGCTTGTGTCGTACGTTCGGATCGAAGGACACCTTGGCCCCGGCCGCACGGGCCAGCTCCACCAGGCGCCGGCTCGCGGCCGCCGCGGTCGGCGAGAGCATCGGCGTGATCCCGGACAGATGGAGCAGCCGGGTGCCTTCGAGGGCCTCGGGGCGTATTTGCTCGGGCGTCAGCCGGGAGGCGGCCGATCCCATGCGGTAGTACTGCACATCGATGGCGCGGTGCGCATGGCTGTCGCGCATCAGCAGCCCGGTGGGGGCGTGGTCGTCCACGATCGCGTGGGCGACGTCCACACAGTCGGCGCGCAGCTCGCGCAGCACCGCCTCCCCCGCGGGGTCGGCGCCGACCCGGCCGAGCCAGCGCACCCCGTGGCCGAGCCGGGCGAGGCCCACGGCCACATTGGACTCGGCCCCCGCCACCGACCGGCGGAAATGCACGGCCCGGTCCAGCGGAACCCCGGGCTCGGCGAGCAGCAGGAGCATCGCCTCCCCGCACGTGACCACTTCCGGACCGTTCGCCACCATGCCTCCCCGCACGTCCGCCGCTAACCGAGACGGTATCGGGAAGCAACGACAATGACCCGCGCGGGGTTCCCGGGCGGTGACCGTTATCGGGGCGACGGCGGGACGGAGAGCGGGCCTGAGGGGGGGCCGAGGGCGGATCTGAGGGCGGGCGCAGACAGCGTTGCGGCCGCTGCCCTGATGAGGGGCAGCGGCCGCGGTGCGGGGGGTGGCGGTCTTCGGTGGGGCTGCGTCAGCAGCCGCGGTCGACCAGGTCGAACGAGGCGTAGTGGTCCGAGGTGTAGTAGTCCTCGTCCGTCTGCTTACCGGTGACGATGCGCCGGGCGCCACGGTCGTCGGAGCCCGGGGTGATCACGGTGTACTCGTGGTAGTAACCGGAGGACTGGGACGGAAGGACGCCTTCACGGTTCTGGAAGACGGTGCCGTCCTGGGGGAACGGGTAGGGGCCACCCTGCTCGATCAGGTCCAGGGTGTCATGGGCCTGGGACGGCAGATCCGAGTAGCAGATGTCGCCGACGGCCGCGATGACCTGCGACGACACAACGGTCTGCGAGGCCGCCGGGGCGACAGCGGTGGCCGCGGTGGCCGTACCGCCGATGATCAGCGTCGAGACGAGGGCGCCGAGAGCACCGATGCGAGCGATCCGTGGGGGGATTGTCATAGACATAGCATGACGCGCGTAGACGCTGTCGTGTCAATGCCAAGTGACCGCCGTTCGCCGGGAGTTCACAAGAACTGCGCGAAGCGCCAGAGGAGGTAACGAAAACGTAACCTCCCGCCCGCCCCGGCGCGCTTCTTGCCTCTCAGGCAAAACTTTTGCCCGAGAGGTCAAGACTGGCTATACCGGAGACATGCACCCGCTCCCCCACGGTCCCGACGAGGGGCCCACGGACGGACCGGCCGACGGCCACCCCGGCGGACCGTCCGCCGAGCTGCCCACCGTCGCTCCCCGCCTGCGTGACCTGCGGCGGCGCAGCGGTCTGACACTCGAGGCCGCCGCCCATCGCGTCGGGCTCTCACCCGCGCATCTGTCGCGGCTGGAGACGGGCCGCCGCCAGCCCTCGCTCCCGATGCTGCTGACCCTGGCCCGTACCTACGGAACCACGGTATCCGACCTGCTCGGCGAGGGGACCTCGGAACGGGACCCGGTCGTGCGGGCCGACCGCATGGAGGCGCAGGAGGCCGGCGGCTGGACCTACTGGCAGGCCGGCGGCTCCGGCCGGGCCATGCAGGCGCTGCGGCTGCATGTGCCGGAGCGCTCCGGCGCCCAGGAGGGCCTGGTGCGGGTCCACCCCGGCGAGGAGTGGCTCTACGTCCTGGGGGGCCGGCTGCGGCTGACCCTCGGCGAGACCGTGCACGCCCTCTCCCCGGGCGACGCGGCCCATTTCGACTCGCTCACCCCGCACCGCATCGCCGCCGCCTCGCCCGGCGGCGTGGATCTGCTCTTCGTCCACACGCTGCTGCAGAGCGGCGCGGCCGAGCTCTGCCTCGGCGACGCCCCTCGCCGAGGAAGGCCCGGTACGCCATGACGGACGCGAACGACATGACCGCGAGCGATACCCGGGCGGACCCGACGGTGCATGCCCGGACCGGCCCGAACGAGGAGGACCGGGCGCCGATGAGCTTCACGGTCCGGGTCTTCATCTACCTCGTGGGCGTCCACTTCATCGCCGCTTTCCTCTTCTTCCTCTTCTACGTCGCGGGCGGGTAAGAGGCGGGGGCCGGGGCCCAGAGGCCCAGCCGCTCGTCACCCCGCGTGGGTGGAGAACATCCCGCCCGTCGGCCCCTGCTTGTCGCCGCCCTGCGCCTTCTTCAGGGCGTTCGCCAGGCCCTCGATGGTGAGCGACTGCAGGATCACCCGCCCATTGCCCTCCAGCGTGGCCAGCGACAGTCCCTCACCGCCGAAGACCGCGTTCATCAGCCCCTGGCGGTTGAGCCCGCCGATGCGCTCCACGCCGTACCGGATGCCTTCCTCGAAGGCCACGATGCAGCCCGTGTCGACCTCGATCCGGCCGCCGAAATCGGCCGGATTCAGGTCGATGAAGTTGCCCGCACCACAGATGATCACCGTGCCGTGCCCGGTGAACTTCTCCAGGATGAATCCCTCGCCGCCGCTGCGCCCGGTCTTCCCGCCCTGGAAGGCGATCCCGAACTCCACAGTGGACTCGGCCGCCACGAAGGCGTCCTTCTCCGCGAACCACGCCCGCGCCCCGTCCAGCTCCAGCGCCCGCATCTCACCGGGCAGCACCCCCGCGAAGCCGACGGTGCCCTCGCCGCCGGTGGCGGTGAAGTACTGGAACGCCAGCGACTCCCCGGCCAGCGCCCGCTGCCCCACCTGCATGGCGGTGCCCATGGCCTGGCGCAGCATCCCGCCCATCCCGCCGCCCCCGGCGCTCCCGCCACTGCCCCCGGCGTTCCCGCCACTGCCCCCGGCGGCCTGACCGCCGCCCCCGCCGGGCCCGGACAGCCGGGTCTCCATCGTCACGTTCGCCGTCTTGAACAGGAACTTCCCGGCCTCGCAGTAGACGGTCTGCCCCGGCTGCAGGGTGCAGACCGCCATCTGCATGGCGTTGCCGACGATCTCTTGCCGCAGGGTCACAGCCGATCTCCTCGAAGGTCGTATCAGGCGCGTCGGCTCGGGTCGGTCGCATCGGCCTCATCGGCCTCATCGCTCCCGTCCGTCCCGTCCGTCGCGTCCGGTGCTGCCAGATGGTGTCAGGTGATGTCGTAACCGGACATCCGGGTCAACGTCCGACCCGGATGTCCGGGTTCCGGGAGCTTGGCACAATGCCGGTCGTGGTCCGGCCCCGGGGGCGATGCTGAAGGGAGCATGGCGATGAACACCAGCGCTGCGACGACGGCCCGCACGATGTGGGCCCTTTTCGAGCCGATCCACGCGGTCGCGTACTTCGCACCGGAGGCCGCGGCCGCGTACGAGGACGTGGGGCTGCGCGGCTTCTGGCGCGGCTACTTCGCGGGCCGCGCCGCGCCGCTTGGACCGGTCGGGCCGGAGCCCGTCGTGGCGGCCTTCTTCACCTTCGCGCCCGCCATGGTCGCCCGCGCCCTGCCCGACGTCTGGTCCCTGACCACGCCCGGGCGGGCCCTGGAGCTCCGCCGTACGGGCGCCGCGGCCGCCCTCGACCGGCTGCTCGCCGGGCGCGAGCGCGAGGTGGAACGCGCCGCCGAGGCCCTGGTCCCCCGCGCGGCGGGCCTGGAGGGGTCCGGCCGGGTGCTGGCCGCCGCGAACGGCGCGCTGGACTTCCCCGACAAGCCGGTCGAACGGCTGTGGCATGCGACGACCCTGCTGCGCGAGCACCGCGGCGACGGCCATGTCGCGGCCCTGGTCGCCGCCGGTCTCGACGGCTGCGAAGCCCTCGTCCTCCGATCCGGCGTCGACCTCCCCCGCACCGAACTCCAGCCCCACCGCGGCTGGACCGACCAGGAGTGGGACGCCGCCGCCCGGCGCCTGACCGACCGGGCCCTGCTCACCCCGGACGGCACCGCGACGCAGGACGGACGCGAGCTGCTCAGGACGGCCGAGACCGCGACCGACCGAGCGGCGGAACGCCCTTGGCGACCGCTGGGCCCTGAGGAGGTGGCGACCCTGGTACGGCTCCTCACCCCACTGGCCACCGCCTGCGCCGCCGCCCTGCGCTTCCCCAACCCGATCGGGGTCCCGGAGCCGACGGGCTGAGCGATCAGCCCAGAAGGCGGCGCCCCGCGCGTTCCGGGCGAGGTGCCCAGCAACCTGGGCGAGCCAGCCGTTCCCCCCGGGCCGGGGTCATACGGGGGCACGGCGCACAGCTCCGCCATGCCTTGAAGCTGCGCTGCGTGAAGCAGCCACGCTCGCCCAACCCGCCCTCCACGCCGTCGCCCGTTTCGGCGCTGACGGTCAGAAGGGCACGCCCGCCCTCTTGGCCAGCTTCGTAAGGCGCGGGTTGCTGCGGCGGTGCAGCGAGGTCAGCACGCGCATCAGCTCTTGGCTGGTCGGATGCACCCGGGCCATCTCCGGCGCGACGTCCCAAGCCGCTTCGAGCGATTCGAGAGCCCCGTCACGGTCCCCCAGGGCAAGCTTTGACCGGCTGATGTTCATGTGCAGCGGGCCAACGCGCGTGGCCGGAAGCGTCACCCCACCCCGGATCAGGTCATCCGCCGTATTGACAGACTCGCGGTAGTCCTCCATGTCAGAGGCCGTCGAAATGACATGCACTGCGGTGTTCTCGGGCCCGAAGTGGATGCCATGGTCCTCGACGTCCTCAGGGAACTCCTCGGCCACCTGCCACGCTGCCGCGCTGTGCCGTTGGGCGGTTGCCTTGTCCTTGATCCGACCGGCCAGCGTCAGCCCGCGCAGGTGCAGGATGCCCAGGCCATAGGCGCGGTCATGGCCTCGCAAGGTCGACTCGGCCTCAACAACGGCACGGTCCACAATGGCCAACCCGCCCGCGAAGTCTCCGGAGTTCAGGAAGGCTCCGGCCTCGTCCCGGGCGGCCACCGTGGCCGCGATGGGGTGCGCACGCTCGGCGGCCAACCGCTGTTTCATGACGGCCAGCTCGGCGAGGTGCATCCAGCGGTGTCGGGCGGCCAGCCAGTAGACGACCGAGTATGTATCGGCGACACGGGTCCAGGCGTCGGGCGATTGGGTGGCGTGCGCGTAGTTGGTCGCGTCGGCCAGCACGCCCGGGAGCTTTTGCAACACCGCCGACAGCTCGGTCCGATAGCGGTGCTCGTTCAGCTCGGCCAGGCTGCGCGGAAGGTCCTCGGGGTGGGTCGGCGGTGTATCGGGGATGTCGAACCGTCGAATGACGTAATTGAGGGCGGCAAGGCTCTTCTCGTCGGTGCGCTCGACAGGGGCCGTGCCCAGCAGCTCATCCAGCGTCAGCCCCATGGCTTGGGCGAGAGCAGCGGCAATGCCCTGGGTCAGCGCGCGGTCGCCCACCTCGATCTTGCTGAGCAGCGAGACGGACACGCCTGCACGCCGAGCAAGGGCAACCTGGCTGAAGCCGCGCGCCTTGCGGCAAACGGCCACATTCGCACCGGGTCCGGGAATCTTGGTCGCGCTCATAGTGTGCGTCTTCCCCACTCGACTGGCGTTACCTCTGATCCATCGTCTCACTCTCAGCACTCATGTGCTTGCACCCTGTGCAAGAGGTGTGCAAGCTCGCTTTGCACTGCGGCAGTTCTCTTGCGTGAGACACATATGCACAGGTGGGACGAGGGATCATGGCACAGACACAAGAGAATCCACCGACGGTGCTCAGTCACGGCGGTCTGCCGTACTCGAAGGGCACGCTTGTCGAAGACACTGAGACCGGATGCACAGGCGAGCTGCAAGGCGTAGTTGAGGAACGCGTCAAGGGCACCGGAAAGGTGTTCAGCCAAACGGCGTTCATGCGGCCGAGGGGAGGTGGCCTCGAGTGGGAAGCCCCTTTGGACCGCATCAGGCCCGCCGACAAGAACGGTTAAGCCTGCCTACCAAGCGCGCTGCCCTGATCTGTCCGGGTGACGTGATCGGCTACGACGGCGAGTGGCGCACGGTCAAGAAGGCGTCGACCGCCCAGGGCCCGATGGGCGGGATAGCCGTCGTGGTCACCTGGGAGGAGAACGGAGCCGCCCGCTTTCCGGCCGGTGATGAACTGCTGGTGCGAGAGCCCGACGCCGACTGACCAGAAACCGAGCCCCACCCCCAGCAGAACGGGGTGGGGCTCGTCACTGGCCGGCCACTCAACCGGTCCCCGCCTCACCATCGCGGTGGGGACGGGGCAAGTCGTCACGGATACGCGCGGGCTCGCTCGGTCCCCGCCTCCGCGTCCGGTACCTGTAGGCAGCGAGCCTGAGGGCTTGAACCTCTCGTCGGGTGCGGGAGGCCCGCCGGGGAGGGAGCTAGTCGCTCAGCTCCGTATGGCATGCGGCGAGCCGCTCGGCGCCCGCCTCGGTCAGCGTTCCGTGCAGCCGCAGCCGGGCGACGCCGCCGTCCGGGTAGATGTCGATCCGGACGTGGGTCACCGGCGGGGCGGCGTCGAGGAGGAGGCGGTGGACCGTATCGGGCTGGAGGCGGGTGCGGGGCAGGAGTTCGGTCCAGGCCGGGGAGGTGTGGTCGGCCGGGTCCGCGCCGGAGGTGGCGTCGAGGCCGTACAGCGCCGCCCAGCCCGGTGCGTTGCCCTTGTAGCAGCCGGTGTCGATCTCCACGGCGCGCAGGGACGCCTGGGCGGTGAGGCGGTAGCGGACCCAGTCGTGGCCCGTGTCGCGGCGGCGGCGGGTCTCCCAGCCCTCGTCCATCTTGTGGGAGCGGCCGGGCTGGATGGAGTTGGCGGGCGGGGAGTAGAAGCGGTCGGAGGCGTCCTCGGCCGCGCCGCCGTGCTCCAGCGCCACCACGTCGAAGGTGCCGAGCGCGGTGAGCCACGCCGGGTCGGGGGCGACCTCGCCGTGGACGCGGAGGCGGGCGATGCCGCCGTCGGGGTGCTGCTTGAGGCGGAGGTGGGTGAAGCGGCGGCCTACGGAGACCGGGAAGCCGTTGGCCGCGTGGCCGCCGATCCGCGTATGGGGGACGAGTTCCGTCCATACGACGTCGTCGGCGAGGAGTTCCTCGGGGGACGGGGTGCCGTCCACCGCCGCCGCCTCGACGCTCACCGCCCGCGGGTAGTTGCCGCGGAAGTGGGCGGTGTCGACGACGATGCCGTGGACGACGCCGGGCGCGCCGAGGCGGATCAGGGCCCAGTCGTGGTCGTCCTCGGCCGGATGCGGGGTGTCGGCCGAGGCTCCGCGCCGCCGCCGGGTCTCCCAGCCGTCCATGACCTTGCCCTTGTGGCCGAAGGCGGCGGGGTCGAAGTGCGGGGGTTCGGGCTTCAGCAGATTCTCGCGCTCGGCGAAGAACTCGTCGTTGGCCGCGACCACGCTGCCGCCGAGCCGCCGGTCGGCCAGGTCCACGAGGTGGGTGAAGGGGAGGTCGGCGGTCCGGTAGTCGGCGTACGGATCGCCACCGCCGTACGGGGCGGCGTCGCCGGTGAAGCGGGGGATCGGCGCGGTCATGTGCGGGGCTGCCTTTCCAGGAGTCGGCCGGTGGGTTCGCTCGTCGCGCCACGGTCGGCGATCGCGCCACGGTCGGCGATCGCGCCGTGGTCGGCGATCGCGCCGTGGTCGGCGATCTTCCGGCCGCGCAGCCAGGTGGACCGTACGACGCCGTAGAGCGTTCTGCCCGCGTAGGCGGTGACCTGGTTGCGGTGGTGGAGGGCGGCGGGGTCGACGGTGAAGGTCTCGTCGGGGGCGAGGACCGCGAAGTCGGCGTCGCGGCCGGCCTCGATGGCGCCCTTACGGTCGAGACCGACGAGCGCGGCGGGGCCGGTGGACATCCAGCGGGCCACGTCGTGGAGGGTGTGGCCGCGCCGCCGGGCCGCCGTCCAGACGGCGGGGAGGCCGAGCTGGAGCGAGGAGATGCCGCCCCAGGCCCGCCCGAAGTCGTCCACCTTGAGGTCGGCCGTACAGGGCGAGTGGTCGGAGACGACGCAGTCGATCTCCCCGGCCGCCAGGCCCGCCCACAGCGCGTCCTGGTTGGCGGCCTCCCTTATGGGCGGACAGCATTTGAACTCCGTGGCGCCGTCGGGGACTTCCTCGGCGGTGAGGGTCAGGAAGTGCGGGCAGGTCTCCACGGTGATCCGGACGCCCTTACGGCGGGCGTCGGCGATCAGCGGCAGCGCGTCGGCGGACGAGAGGTGCAGGACGTGGACGCGGGCGTCCAGCTCGTGGGCGAGGGCGATGAGGCCCGCGATGGCCTCGTTCTCGGCGGCGCGCGGGCGTGAGGCCAGGAAGTCGGTGTAGCGGGGACCGGTCGGCGGCGGAGCGCCGTCGATGAGATGGGGGTCCTCGGCGTGGACGATCAGCAGTCCGCCGAAGCCCGCGATCTCGCGGAGGGCGGTCTGGAGCTGATCGGGGGCGAGCGGCGGAAACTCGTCCACGCCGGAGGGGAGCAGGAACGCCTTGAAGCCGAGGACGCCCGCGTCGTGCAGCGGCTCCAGGTCCGGGGCGTTCCCGGGCACGGCGCCGCCCCAGAACCCGATGTCGACATGGGCCGACCGCCGGGCGACGGCCCGTTTGACCTCAAGGGCCTGGACGGTGGTGGTCGGCGGGACGCTGTTGAGCGGCATGTCGACGAGGGTGGTGACGCCGCCGGCCGCGGCGGCGCGGGTGGCGGAGCCGAACCCCTCCCAGGCGGTGCGGCCGGGGTCGTTGACATGGACGTGGGTGTCGACGAGGCCGGGGAGCAGGACGTCGTCGCCGAGGTCCTCGACCCTCGCGCCGTCCGGGTCCGGGGTGTCGTACGGCCCGACGGCCACGATGCGGCCGTCGGCGACGGACACGGAGGCCGCGCGCAGGCCGTCCGGCGTGACCACCCTGGCCGAGCGCAGCACCAGCTCCACGTCGGGCACCGATATCCTCCTCGCCTCCACCCTCGCCGATTCCGCGAAACGGAATCAACTTTCCGTTGAATGATTCACTCGGCGGACGGCCCGGTCAAGGCCCCACCAGCCGCGACCGGCGACGGAATCGGCGCATCGGCCCCTGTCCCGCCGGTCCGGGTCCTCGCGGACCTCAGGGCATAGATACCCCCGGCGAGGGCCATTCCGAAGACCCAGGAGAACGGGGCCAGGTCCTCGAACCCCTTGACCAAGGCCAGCACCGCCGATATCGCGGCCGAGGGCACGAAGGCGATGATCGCCTCCGGATTGAAGCCCTTGCGGTAGTAGTACGCGCCCGACGCATCGGCGCTGAAGAGCGCGTCGACGTCGATATGGCCGCGCCGCACCAGGTAGTAGTCCACGAGCAGGATGGCGACCAGCGGGCCGAGGAAGGCGCCGAGGGCGCCCAGGAAGTACTGGATGACGACCGGGCTGGAGTAGAGCTTCCACGGCATGACCACGATCGCGAGCACCGCCGTGATCATGCCGCCGCGCCGGAAGTCGAGATACTTCGGCGCGAGATTGGCGAAGTCGTACGCGGGCGAGACGAAGTTGGCGACGACGTTGATGCCGATGGTGGCGACCATGAAGGACAGTGCGCCGAGCACCGTGACCACGGGGTTGTCGATCTTCGCGATGATCTCGACCGGATCGGAGATCGCCGCACCGAACACCGAGATCGTGCCGGCCGTCATCAGCACGGAGACGACGGCGAAGGCGGTGAAGTTCACCGGCAGCCCGAGCAGATTGCCGCGCCGGTAGGCCCGGTGGTCTGGGGTGAACCGCGCGAAGTCGGCGTAGTTGAGCACGAGAGTGAGGAAGGTGGCGACCGTCAGGCTGACCGCGATCAGGCTCTGATGGAGCTGCTCGCCCCCGCTGAGCCCGGTCAGGCTGTCGGTGAGCGAGATGTCCCCGCCCGCCTTGGCGATCAGCCATACGGCGAGCGCGAGCATCACCAGCCAGACCACCGGACCGGTGGCCAGGTCCTGCACCTTGCGGATGAACTCCATGCCCCGGGTGAGCAGCACCGCCTGCAGCAGCCACATCACCAGGAAGGCGATCCAGCCGAGGGTGGACAGACCGAGGATGGAGTCGCGGTCGTAGTCGGCGAGCGAGGGCGCCAACTGAACGCCGAGGAGGACCAAGGCCTCGGAGGCCAGCCAGGTCTGGATGCCGTACCAGGCGACCGCCATCACCGCCCGCAGCAGGGCGGGAATGTTGGCCCCGTACACACCCCAGCTGGCTCGTGCGAGCACGGGGAACGGCACCCCGGTGCGGTGGCCGGCGTGGCCCATGCGGTTCATGAACCAGTAGAGGATGGTGACTCCGGCCAGCAGGGACAGGAACACCTCCCAGGTCGGCAGCCCCAGCACGAACAGGCTCGCCGCGAAGGCGTAGTTGCTGATCGCGTGGGTGTCCGACATCCACATGGCGAAGATGCTGTACGTCCCCCATGTGCGCTCCACGGCGGGGGCGAGGTCCTCGTTATAGAGACGGGGGTCTGGTGTGGCGGGTGATGCCATGGCGCCCTCCGGGGAACTGGGACGGAAATTCTTTTCCGCATGACGGTGCCGCGAAGGTGTTGCCGATCGATTACGCGGGCGTTGCCGTGAACGTCGCCCGTGGGCCCGGTCCGCCCGGCGGATCGGAGAACCCTCGGATCGCGGATCGGAAAACCCTCGGATTCAGGACGGGCGGGCGCTGATGGGCCAGCCGCCGATGGCCTTGGGACGGGGCGCGGCGAAGGCGCGCACCTTGCTGGTGGAGAGCCCGAGCCCGACGACCGCCTCGGCGAAACGCACCGCGGCGGCGACGCCGTCCACCACCGGAACCCCGCCCAGCGCCGCCGAGACCCGCTCCTGGAGCCCCGCCATGCCGCCGCACCCCAGACAGACGACCTCGGCGCCGTCCCGCTCCACTACCTCACGCGCGGTCCGGACGATGAGCTCCACGGTGCGCTCCGGGTCCGCCTCCAGCTCCAGGACGCCGAGGCCGGTGCCGCGCACCGCCGCGCAGCGCCCCAGCAGCCCCGCCACCAGCAGCCGGTCCCGGATCTGCGGAACGGCCCGGTCCAGGGTGGTGACGACCCCGTAGGCATGGCCGAGCATCATGGCCATCTGGGCGGCGGACTCGGTGATGTCGAGGACCGGCACGTCGAGGAGTTCCTGCGCCGCCTCGCGGCCCGGTTCACCGAACCCCGCCATCACCAGGGCGTCGAAGGGCTCGTCCCAGGTGGCCAGCCGGTCCAGTACGGCGGCGGCGCTGAGACATCCCTCGAAGTGGCCCTCGATCGACTCCGGCCCCCACAGCGGCTCGGTCGCGACAATCTCGGTGCCGGAGCTCGCGCTCGCCTCCGCGATGGCCCGGATCGCTGCCGTCATGGAGACGGTGGTGTTGGGGTTCAGCACGAGAATGCGCATGGAGCTCCCCTGGCGATTCCATACAATGGAAATGTAATTCCGCGCCGCAGAAATGTAGCCAGCGATGTCCCCGCGGTCAAGGGGCCCCCGTGTCCGGGAGCGGCCAGTCCCCGGCCGCTCCGGCACACCCGCCGTGACCGGCGCGGACCGTCAGTGCAAGCCCGCTGTGGGCGTCGCCGGGGACCGGTAGGCTGCCCGTGGCCGGTCGGCAGCGGATCGTCACCGTATGCGGGCCGGTGCCGACCGCTGTGAAAGGAACACCGACGTGCCGTCCGCCGAGTCCAAGACCGCCGCCACCACCGCCGGATCCGGTGGCGTCCAGTCCCTGGAGCGCGCCTTCGACCTGCTGGAGCGGATGGCCGACGCCGGGGGCGAGGTCGGGCTGAGCGAGCTCTCCACCAGCAGCGGGCTGCCGCTGCCCACCATTCACCGGCTGATGCGCACGCTGGTGGCCTGCGGCTATGTCCGCCAGCAGCCCAACCGCCGCTATGCCCTCGGGCCCCGGCTGATCCGGCTCGGCGAGAGCTCGGCCCGGCTGCTGGGCACCTGGGCGCGGCCGTATCTGGCGCGGCTGGTGGAGGAGACCGGCGAGACCGCGAACATGGCGCTGCTGGACGGCGATGAGGTGGTGTACGTGGCGCAGGTGCCCTCGCGCCACTCGATGCGGATGTTCACCGAGGTCGGGCGGCGAGTGCTGCCCCACACCACGGGCGTCGGCAAGGCGCTGCTGGCGAGCACGCCTCCCGAGGAGGTGCGCGCCCTGCTGGCCCGCACCGGCATGCCCGCGGTGACCGAGAAGACGATCACCTCGCCGGACGAGTTCCTCGACGCGCTGCGGCAGGTCCACGAGCAGGGCTACGCGGTGGACGACAACGAGCAGGAGATGGGCGTGCGCTGCCTCGCGGTCCCGGTGCCCGACTCCCCCGCACCGGCGGCCATCTCCATCTCGGGCCCGGCGGGCCGGGTGACGGACGAGGCCACACAGCAGATCGTGCCGATCCTCAAGGAGGTCGCGGTCGAGCTGTCGGGGGTGCTGGCCAGCACCGGGTCCGCCTGACGGCGGAGGGGACCGGCGGGCGGGCCACCGTCCGCGCGGCTCGATGAGGTGCGGCCTGCGCGGGGCGGACGGGACCGAGTGCGGCGTCGGCGCTGCCGGAAGCACCACCGGGCGACCGGGCGTCCCAACTCGACGCAGGCGCGCGGCCGGGCATCCCGCTCGACGCACGCGTCGTCCCATCGCCCGGCGGAAGGCGGCCATGGGGAGCGGGCCACCGGGGCGGGCGGGGCAACGGGGGCAAGGCCACAGGGCCGCCCGCGGCCGGGCGGGACCACGGGCCGCCGCTCAGTCTCGCCCTCTGCCCGGCTGCGGCACGTTGTTGAACTGGTCGATCGCCGCGCGGACGCCCGTCAGGGCGGAGCCCAGTGCGCTGACCGAGCCCAGCGCGCCCGCGATGAGCAGCAGCGAGCGGCGCAGGCGATGCAGCTCCGGTGCGCCGGTGCGGGCCATGGCATCGAGCGCGGCCAGCTCGTCGTCCGCGATCGCCCGGTCCGGTAATTCCGCCGGGTGGGCGGCCAGATCA
Organism: Streptomyces sp. NEAU-YJ-81; assembly: GCF_017592595.1. Taxonomy (NCBI): domain Bacteria; kingdom Bacillati; phylum Actinomycetota; class Actinomycetes; order Kitasatosporales; family Streptomycetaceae; genus Streptomyces; species Streptomyces sp. NEAU-YJ-81. The sequence goes on from NZ_JAGFNO010000009.1 coordinate 268,047, forward strand.
CGCCTGAGCCGGGCCACGGCACGGCGCAGCTCGGCCGCTCTCGGATCGTCATCGGTGCCCGCCACTCGCCTGGCTTCCACGACTGCGGCGCCCTCCACTGACAAGGCACCGGGTTCACCCCAGAGCCCCGCGCCATCGTTGGCCAACACTGCCCTTCGCCCCCTCGCGCCCTCTCGCACAGCCTGCCCCCTTCCCGCATGGCCGCCCCAACCCTCCACCTCGCGTGGATTCGGACACAAGGGGCCGCGGATCAGTTAACGCCACTCAGTGCACGACGCGCTATACGGAGAGCGAAAATCAGACCGGCTGGGATGAAGCCCCCGCACGGCCCCCAGGTGCGGTAAGCAGGGCCCATGGATCGCACAACGGATGACTCCGCGCAGGTCGCCGGGATCGTGCTGGCGGCCGGGGGCGGCCGGCGGCTGGGCGGGCGCCCCAAAGCCCTTTTGACGCATCGGGGGCGGCCGCTGGTGGAGCACGCCGCGCGGGCGCTGCGCGAGGGCGGCTGCGCGCCCGTACACATCGTGCTGGGCGCCGCGGCCGAGACCGTACGGGCACGGGCCCGGCTGCCCGGGTACGTCCTGGTCGACAACCCCGACTGGGAGCAGGGCATGGGCTCCTCGCTGCGGGCCGGGCTCGGCTCACTGGCCGGTACGGGGGCGCGGGCGGCGCTGATCGCGCTGGTGGACCAGCCGGGGATCGGCGCCGAGGCCGTGGCGCGGGTGGTGGCCGCGTATCGCTCGCCGTCGACCCTGGCGGCCGCCGCGTACGGCGGGGAGCGGGGGCATCCGGTGCTGTTCGGCGCGGACCGGTGGGCGGATATCACGGCGAGTGCGGAGGGCGACCGGGGGGCACGCGCCTATCTGCGGGCGCATCAGTCCGCGATCACGCTCGTCGACTGCTCGGATATCGCCCGTACGGACGACATCGACACCCCCGAGGACTTGACGCTGCTGGAATGAGACGTCGAGGGGGGCAACGGACCCGGCGTTCAACAGAAGATTGAACTTCCACCATGAGAAACTTATTATCCACAAGACAAAATCACTGCGAGCGTCCAGCTGAGACTCGTCTAAGGAGTGACAGCCCATGTCCGCACCAGCGCCTTCCCCGCTGGCCATCGTCGACGCCGAACCGCTGGAGCGTCAGGGGGAAGTGCTGACCGACGCGGCCCTGGCCTTCCTGGCCGAGCTCCACCACCGCTTCACCCCGCGCCGGGACGAGCTGCTCGCGCGCCGCGCGGAGCGCCGCGCCGAGATCGCCCGCACCAGCACCCTGGACTTCCTCCCGGAGACCGCCCACATCCGCGACGACCCCGACTGGCGCGTCGCCCCCGCCCCGCCCGCCCTCGAGGACCGCCGGGTGGAGATCACCGGCCCCACCGACCGCAAGATGACCATCAACGCCCTCAACTCGGGCGCCAAGGTCTGGCTCGCCGACTTCGAGGACGCCTCCGCCCCCACCTGGGCGAATGTGATCGGCGGCCAGCTCAATCTGATCGACGCCTATGAGCGCCGGATCGACTTCACCTCCCCCGAGGGCAAGAGCTACGCACTGCGGCCCGACGATGTGCTGGCCACCGTCGTCACCCGGCCGCGCGGCTGGCATCTCGACGAGCGCCATCTGCGGGCCGCCGACGACCGCCCCGTCCCCGGCGCCCTGGTCGACTTCGGGCTGTACTTCTTCCACAACGCCCGCCGGCTGATCGCCCAGGGCAAGGGGCCGTACTTCTACCTCCCCAAGACCGAGTCGCATCTCGAGGCCCGCCTCTGGAACGACGTCTTCGTCTTCGCGCAGGACCATCTCTCGCTTCCGCAAGGGACAATCCGCGCCACCGTTCTGATCGAGACGATCACGGCGGCGTACGAGATGGACGAGATCCTCTACGAGCTCCGCGACCACGCCTCCGGGCTCAACGCGGGCCGCTGGGACTATCTCTTCTCCATCGTCAAGAACTTCCGCGACGGCGGCCCCGGTTTCGTCCTCCCGGACCGCAACGCGGTCACGATGACCGCCCCGTTCATGCGCGCCTACACCGAACTGCTCGTCCGCACCTGCCACAAGCGCGGCGCGCACGCGATCGGCGGCATGGCGGCCTTCATCCCCTCGCGCCGCGACCCCGAGGTCAACGCGGTCGCGTTCGACAAGGTCAAGGCCGACAAGGACCGTGAGGCGAACGACGGCTTCGACGGCTCCTGGGTCGCCCACCCGGATCTGGTCCCGGTCGCCCGCGCCTCCTTCGACGCGGTCCTCGGCGACCGGCCGCACCAGAAGGACCGGCTGCGCGAGGACGTCCGGGTCACCGCGGCCGAGCTGATCGACGTCGCGTCGCTCGACGCCAAGCCCACGCATGACGGCCTGCGCAACGCCGTGCAGGTCGGCACCCGCTATATCGAGGCGTGGCTGCGCGGCCTCGGCGCCGTCGCGATCTTCAACCTGATGGAGGACGCGGCCACCGCCGAGATCTCCCGCTCCCAGATCTGGCAGTGGGTCAACGCGGGGGTGGTCTTCGAGAACGGCGAGAAGGCCACCGCCGATCTTGTCCGTAAGGTCGCCGCCGAGGAGCTGGCGGCGATCCGCGAGGAGGTCGGCGAGGACGCCTTCGCCGCGGGCAAGTGGAGCCAGGCGCACGATCTGCTGCTGAGGGTCGCGCTGGACGCGGACTACACGGAGTTCCTGACGCTGCCCGCGTACGAACTGCTGGGCTGAGCCGCTCCGTTCGGCCGCGAGAGCCCCGGACCGTACGGATACGGTCCGGGGCCCCGGTCGCCCTTACGGCGTATAGAGCTGGGAGCGCGGCACGATCTGCTGGGGCACGCTGGGGCTGGACCACAGCAGCTTCATGTGGGCCTCTCCGGTCTGCTCGGTGTACTCGATCCTGATGGCGTGCTTGGTTCCGGCGCGCAGCGCGACGGCCGCCTTGTCGACCTGTGGTTCATGCGGGGTGGTGTTGTCGATGACCAGACGGCCGTCGATCCACACCCGCGCGGTGTCGTCGGAGACGGTCGTGAGCGTGTAGGTCTCGCTGTGGCGGGGCTGGAGGAAGCCGGTCCAGCGGACGCCGAAGTGGTCGGCGGGGACATCGGCGGCCGGGGAGCCGGCAAACCTCCAGATGTGGTTGACGGCCGGGTCGGTCCGGGTGACGGCCGGGGGCCCGGTGAAGGTCTCATTGGCGAAGACCTCCTCCCGCAGCCCCTGGCCCCGGCCCTGGGGCGCGGCCGGGGCCGGTTTCACCGTCAGCTCGATCACCGAGGCGGTGGGGTCGGCCGGGCCGCCGGAGGGGGTGAGATCGAAGCCGTCGCCCGCCTTGGCCACCTCGACCCGCTGTCCGCTGCCCAGCACCCGGGCGCCGGTCACCGTGAACGGCGCCCTGGCGGTGAGGTGGAGGGGCTGCCCCGCGGCGGGCCAGGAGGTGACGGACGCGTACAGCCGGTCGCCCGACCGGCTGACCGCGCCCCAGGACGGCTCGTCGACCAGCCCGGTGGCCCCGGCCCCGTACACCGCGCGGCCCTGGCCGGAGGTCCGCAGCCAGGAGCCGATCTCGCGCAGCCGGTCGACGGAGGGCTGGGGAACGCGGCCCAGTTTGTCGGGGCCCACATTGAGGAGGTAATTGCCGCCACGGCTCGCGATATCGAGGAGATTGCGGGTGAGGGTGGCGGGCGACTTCCAGTCCTGGTCGTATTTGGCGAAGCCCCAGTGGCCGTTGAGGGTCATGCAGCTCTCCCACAACTGCCCGGCCACGGGCGCGTCCGGGATTTCCTGCTCCGGCGTTCCGTAGTCGCCGTCGACGACGCGCCGCTTGCCGACCCGGTTGTTGGTGATCAGATCGGGGTCGAGCCCGTGCAGATACGTCTGCAGCCGCTCGCCGTCCCGCGCCGACCAGGTGTTGGTGGGGTTGTCCGCGTCCCATTCCCCGTCGAACCAGAGCAGCGCCGGATGGTAACTGTCGACCAGCTCCTTGAGCTGGGCGTACATCCGCTTCTCATAGCGGGGGAAGGTGGCGGGGTCGGCGAAGTCGTTGTCGTGCCAGTCCCAGATCGAGTAATAGAAGCCGAGTTTGATCCCGGCGGCGTCTGCGGCGGACTTCAACTCGGCCAGGATGTCCCGCCGTTGGTCGAAGGAGGAGTGGTCACGCAGATTCCAGGTGTTCTGCTTGGTCGGCCACATCGCATATCCGTCGTGGTGCTTGGAGGTGATGACGATGTAGCGCTGCCCGGCGTCCTTGGCCGCCTTCACGACGGCCTTGGCGTCGAAGGACGCGGGGTTGAAGTCCCGGGCGGCGTCCTCGTACTCGCTCATCGGGATCTGGCAGCTTCGCTTGATCCACTCCGCGTCGCGGCAGACGGTCCCGTCCGCCCGCTGATATTCGCCCTCGAGCTGGGAGTAGGCGCCGAAGTGGATGAACATCCCGAAGCGGTCCTGCCGCCACCAGCCGGTGCGGTCGGAGGTGAACGGATCGTCGGTCGCGTAGTCGGTGCCGGGTCCGGGCTCCCGCGCCGTCGCCGTCGCCGGCGCCGCGGTGGCGGCGGAAGGGCCGCTGAGGATCGTCGCCAGCACCATGCCGAGCAGCAGGCTGAGCGCTCGGAGAGGGATGACGGCTCGTCGTCTGGACGTGCGCATGGCGGCTCCTGTGCTCATGGGTGGTCGGACAGGAGGGCTGGCCAGCCGCGTACGGGAACCTAGAACCGTAAAGATGGGATGTCAACGGGGCCCGAACGCACCGATGGGCAGCCGGTGGCCGCGAGAAGCGGCTCGCCACGGCGACCCATCCGATGAATCGGCGCGGTGTTCAGTCGTCCGCCGCGATACGGGCCAGGCGTCGCGCCTCGGTGCGCGCCTCCCGCGCGATCTCGTCCTCGTCCACGGTGAGCAGCCGGCCCGACTCCACCACCGCGGCGCCGTTCACCAGCGACAGGGTCACCGGGGCCGGGGCGCCCAGGACGAGGGCCGCGACCGGGTCGGCGATCGACGAATGGCCGAGGCCATCCAGCTTCCAGAGCACCAGGTCGGCCAGTTTGCCCGGCTCCAGCGAGCCGATCTGGTCCTGGCGGCCGAGCACCCGCGCACCGCCGTAGGTGCCGAGTCGCAGCGCCTGACGGACGTTCAGCGCCTTCTCGCGGTGGCCGCCGAGCCGGTTGACCAGCAGCGCGTTGCGCAGTTCGGTGTGCAGCTCACCGGATTCGTTGGAGGCGGTGCCGTCCACGCCGAGGCCGACCGGTACGTCCACGGCGAGCAGATCGGGGACGCGGGCGATCCCGGCGGCGAGCCGGGCGTTGGACGAGGGGCAGTGGGCCACACCGGTGCCGGTCCGGGCGAACGCCTGGATGTCGGTGTCGCTCATGTGGACGCAGTGGGCCATCCACACGTCCTCGCCCAGCCAGCCGGTGGACTCGAAGTAGTCGGTCGGCCCCATCCCGAACCGCTCCTGGCAGAACTTCTCCTCCTCCACCGTCTCCGAGCCGTGGGTGTGCAGCCGTACGCCCTTGCGGCGGGCCAGCACCGCGGCCTCGCGGAGCAGTTCGGTGGAGACGGAGAACGGCGAGCAGGGCGCGACCGCGATCCGCAGCATGGCGTCGAACCCCGGGTCGTGGTGGGTGTCGATGGCCTTCTCGGTGGCGGCCAGCGCGTCCTCGGTGGACTCCACGGCGAAGTCCGGCGGCAGCCCGCCGTCGGAGGTGCCGAGGTCCATGGAGCCGCGGGCGGCGGTGAACCGCACGCCCAGCTCGCGCGCCGCGCGGATCTCGGCGTCCAGCAGATCGCCGCTGCCGCGCGGAAAGACGTAGTGATGATCCATGGCGGTGGTGACCCCGCCGCGCACCATCATCGCGAGCGAGCCGCGGGCCGCCGCGTGGACCATCGGCTCGTCGATCCGCGCCCAGATGGGGTAGAGCGCGACCAGCCAGTCGAAGAGGTTGCTGTCCTGGGCCAGGCCGCGGGTGAGCCACTGGTAGAAGTGGTGATGGGTGTTGACCAGGCCCGGGGTGACCAGATGCCCCGTACCGTCGACCCGGCGGACGACGCCCTCCAGCCCCTGCGGCGCGCGCCCCTCGCCCACCGACTCGATGCGGTTGCCGGCGACGACGACATGGCCGGACGCGTACTCGGTGTCCCGCGCGTCCACGGTGGCGACGGCGCAGTTCTCGATGACGATGCGGTGCACGGAGCGTGGCCCTTCCGTCAGATGAGTCAATGGGAGCCGGTCAGCCGGCGGGGAGCCGGGGCTCGGCGCCGTCCCGCAGCACGGTGGCCTCGATGAGCCCGTACGGCCGGTCGGCGGCGAAGTAGACCTCGTTGTCGTTGGTGAGGCCGAAGGGTTCCAGATCGACCAGGAAGTGGTGCTTGTTGGGCAGCGAGAGCCGTATCTCCTCGACCTCGGGGCGCCGCTCGATGACGCGCGCGCCCATCTCGTAGAGCGTCTGCTGGAGCGAGAGGGAGTAGGTCTCGGCGAAGGCGCTCAGCAGATGACCGCGCGCCTCCTCGTGGCCGTGGTCCCAGTCGGGCATGGGCCGGGTGTCATCGCTCCAGCCGTAGCGCCAGCGGGCGTGCACATCGGTGGCCAGGACGCGGTCGCGGGTCTCCTCGAGCGTGGTGTACCGGTCCTTGACATAGCCCCAGAACTCGGAGTCCGTGGTGTTCAGGACGGTGAGGCCGGTGAGCCCGGAGACCACCTCCCAGCGCTCGCCGTCGTAGGCGATCTGGGCGGTACGGACCTCCTGGCCGCGGCGGACGAAGGAGTGCGCGGCGCTCCCGGCCGTCTCGATCCGCTCCCAGGCGTACTCCTCGACGCGGATGCGGGCGCGGTGGATCGGCTCCTGGCTGGTGACGAAGTGGCGGGCCAGCCGGATGCCGAACTCCTCGGCCGTGTCGATGCCGTGCTCCTTGGCGAAGGCGTACACGGTGTTCTTGGTGGCGTCGGTCGTCAGGACGTTGGCGTTGCTGCCGGAGAGGTGGACCGCGTCCATCTCTCCGGACAGCGCCACCGAGACATTGAGGTCCTTGAGGTGGTGCACGGCGCCGTCGCGCACCACCCGCACGACGCGGGTTTCGGCTTTGCCGTAACTGTTCGGGCCGAGCGTGGGCATGGGTGCTAGCTCCCTCGGTAGACGGAGTAGCCGAACGGGGTGAGCAGCAGCGGTACGTGGTAGTGCTCGCCCGGCTCGACGGCGAAGGCGACCGCGACCTCCGGGAAGAAGGCGTGGGTCAGATACGGCCCGGTCTCGAAGCGCAGCCGTGCGTGGGTGGTGCCCTCGGGGAGGTCGGGCAGATCCTTGCAGCGCCCGTCGGCGTCGGTCAGGGAGTCGGCGTGCGCCGTCCACTGCGCGCCGGGCCCCGAGCGGACGGACAGCTCGACGACCACGCCCACGGCGGGGCGGCCGATGCTGGTGTCCAGGATGTGCGTGGACACGGAGGTGGCGCCGCTCGCCATCACCGCTCTCCTTCCGCCGGGGCCCGCGGGGCCCGAAGGGTTTCCGTCAGCCGGGTCAGCCGGATCCGGTTGATCTTTCCCAGTTCGGTACGGACGATCTCGCGCTCGGTGTCGGTGTCATGGCGGATCCGCTCGCGCAGGGCCGCCAGCATCTCCTCGCCGGTGCGGCCGGTGGCACAGATCAGGAAGACATGGCCGTGGCGCTCCTGGTACGCGAGGTTCAGCTCCAGCAGCTCCGCGCGCTCCGCGTCCCGTACCCCGCTCTGCTCGCGGGCCGAGGCGGCGTCGCCCGGCGCCGGCCGCCCGATGGGCGGATGCGCGGCCATCGCCTCGGCCAGGTCGGCGGCGGTCAGCCCGGCCATGGCCGCGTCGGCGGCGGCGAGCAGCTCCCCGACCGTGGCGTACGGCCGCCCGCCCGCGACCGCCGCGCCCCAGGCCCGGCTGGCGCACACCTCGTGCAGCAGCCCGGCGGCGTCGCGGTCGTCCACCGCGTTGAACCGGGCCAGCCCCGGCGGAGCACTGGAAGTCACTCTCGCAAGCTAGAAGGCACCCTCGCCGGGCGTCAACACTTTGTTGAAAAATGCGCGTAACGGCGGGCGCGGTCAGTCCCCGCTCTTCTCTCGGTTGAGGTAGTTGTAAACGGTGAAGCGGCTCACGCCGAGGGCTCCGGCGACCGTTTCGACGCCGTGGCGCACCGAGAAGGCGCCGCGCTGTTCGAGGTGGCGGACGACGGACTGCTTGGTCTTGCGGTCGAGGGCCGAGAGCGGCACGCCATGGCGGCGCTGGAGGTCGGCGAGGATGTGGTCGAGCGAGTCCGAGATATGCGGCAGCCTTACGGCGACCACCGGGCGGCCCTCCCAGGAGAGCACCACATCGTCGCCCCGGGCCCGGTCCGGGGCGATCATCTCGCCGCCCATGGCGTCCACGAGCGGTTGCACTGCGGCGGCGAAGGGGTGGTCGGCGGGTACGCTCACGCCTCGCCCTCCCCGACCACGTTGACCTGGAGCGAAATCCGGGTGGCACCGGCTTCGAGGGAGCTGCGCAGGAGCCGGTCGACGGCCGCCAGCACCGCCTCCGCCCCGCCTTCCGCGGTGTTGCCGAAGGGGCCGACGTCGACGGCGTCCAGCGGGGCGGCCTGGACGGTCTCGCGGGCCACGACGGCGTGCGGCGGCACCTCGTCGAGGTCGAACGGTTCGGTGGTGAACTCAACCCTCAATCTCACGCCGCAAACCTACTGCGTCAGCCGTAACACGGCGCCCCCATCGCGGGGGACAGAACGCCCAAGTACCTCGCCGCGGCCGCCCGCTTCGGGGACCATGGACGCATACCGCATCCGCCCCCGTCCACGGAGCGCCCCGATGACAGACAACGTGCCGGTGCGTTGTCCCGCGTGCCGTCGCGAGCAGTCGTTCACGCCGCCCACCTTCCCCTGTTCGTGCGGCGCGCCGGTCACCCTGCCCGTCCTCCGCGACGGGGCTCCGGAGGAGGTCGGCCACCGCACCTGGGAGAACCTCTGGGTGGCGGTGAACTGCCCGTCCTGCGGCCACCAGGGCCACTGGCCGCAGCCGGAACTGGGCTGCGACTGCGGCGCGGTGGTCCGCGTCCCCGTCGCCGCCGCGCCGCCCTGGGCCGGCCCGGGCGCGGTGGCCGGGCACGGCGGCCCGGTCGTACGGCGCCCCGCCTTCCGGCCGGTGACGATCCGTACGGCGCGGGACGCGGTCACCGCCGCCGCGCTGTATCTGAAGTGGCTCGGCTTCCACAGCCTGCGGCCCTCGGAGGACCGGGCCGCGTCCGGGGTGGACCTCTACGGGACGGGCGTCGTCGCCCAGGTCGATCCGACCACCCGCCCGACCGGGCTGCGGGACATCGAATGCCTGTGGCTGAACGGGCTCCAGAAGTCGGCCATGAGCGTCTTCTTCTCGCTCGCGGGCTATGCGCGGGAGGCGCGGGCGCGCGCCGACGCGCTCCATCTGCCGCTGTTCATCATGGACCTCACCGGCACCCCGCAGCCCGTCAACGACCCGGCGGACGTACTGATCCGGATGGGTCCGCCGGACGGCTGACCCCGGTCGGCTCTTGCGCTCAGGGCCGGGGAACGCTTCCGTTGAGGCACCGCCCTCCACCGTTCACCCGTCCCATCCGCTCGACCGGCCGGAGGCCGAAACGATGGCTGCTCCGTGGTACCCGAGGTCATGGGCTCCGCTCGTCGCCGCCCTGACCCTGCTTCTGGTGACCGGCTGCGGGGGCGGCGATGCGCCGCCGCCCACGGTGGAGAGCTCCTCGGCCGCACCCGGGCCCCCATCCGGCGCCACACCGGGCACGCCCACCCCCCTCACCAGCCCTGATGGCACCGACGACGGAAAAGGTGTGGAGGAGGACATCGACGCGGCGGTCTCCGTCACCACCACCTACTGGCAGACCCACTGGCCCGAGCTGTTCACCGGCGGCTACAACCCGCCCAGAATCCTGGGGGCCTACGACGGCGACACCCCCGGTACGCCGGCGTGCGGCAGTGAACCACTCCCCGACGACAACGCCGTCTACTGCCCGGACGGCGACTACATAGCGTGGGACATGGACCTGATGCGCTGGGGCCATGCGCGGGGCGACGCCTGGGTCTATCTGGTGATCGCCCATGAGTGGGGCCACGCCGTCCAGAATCGTCTGGACGCGGGCCTGGTCGACCTCGCCCGTGAGCTGCAGGCCGACTGCCTGGCCGGGGCGGTCCTCTTCGGCGCCGCCCAGGACGGGACGCTGACCTTCGAGGAGGGTGATACCGAGGAGCTGGCGGACGCCCTGACCGCACTCGCCGACAGGACCCCGTGGACCGACATCTCCGACCACGGCGACGCCTCCCAGCGGGTCTCCTACTTCAGCCGCGGCGCGCGATCCGGGGTGAAGTCGTGCCTGCCGAACGTCGTCCAGTGACGGGCGGGGTGTGGGCCCCCGCTGTGGCGGGGGTGTGGGCCCCCGCTGTAGTAGAGGGGCCCGCAACTCATCAGCTCGGCGCGGTCTGCGGCTCGGCCCGCTCGACCAGCACTTCGGATCTGGCCGGACCGGCCTCCGACCGGGTCTCGGCCAGCAGCTCCCGGGCAGCCGCCTCGCGCAGCTCGACCTTGCGGACCTTGCCGCTGACCGTCATCGGGAAGCCGTCCATGAGACGCAGATAGCGGGGGACCTTGTAGTGGGCGAGGCGGCCCCGGCAGAAGCGGGCGAGCTCATCGCGGGTGAGGGTCTTGGCGCCCTCGCGCAGGATGACGCAGGCCAGGACCTCCTCGCCGTACTTCTCGTCCGGTACGCCGACGACCTGCACATCCGCCACCTTGGGGTGGGTGTGCAGAAACTCCTCGATCTCCCGCGGATAGACGTTCTCCCCACCGCGGACGATCATGTCCTTGATCCGGCCGACGATCTGGATGTATCCCTCGCCGTCCATCACCGCGAGGTCGCCGGTGTGCATCCAGCGCGCCGAGTCGATCGCCTCGGCGGTCCGCTCGGGCTCCTGCCAGTAGCCGAGCATCACCGAGTAGCCGCGGGTGCACAGTTCGCCGCGGGTGCCGCGGGGCACGGTCGCCCCGGTCACCGGGTCGACGATCTTGACCTCGACATGCGGCAGCACCCGGCCGACCGTCGAGGTGCGGCGGACGAGGTCGTCGTCGGGCCGGGTCTGGGCGGAGACCGGTGAGGTCTCGGTCATGCCGTAGCAGATGGACACCTCCGCCATATGCATCTCGGCGACCACCCGCCGCATCACCTCCACCGGGCAGGGCGATCCGGCCATGATCCCGGTGCGCAGCGAGCTGAGGTCGAAGGTGGCGAAGTCCGGCAGGGCCAGCTCGGCGATGAACATGGTGGGGACGCCGTACAGCGAGGTGCAGCGCTCCCGTTCGACGGCGGCCAGAGTGGCGACGGGGTCGAAGGTGGGGGCGGGGATGACCACGCAGGCGCCGTGGCTGGTGGCCGCGAGGTTGCCCATCACCATGCCGAAGCAGTGGTAGAAGGGCACCGGCACGCAGATCCGGTCCTCGGCGGTGTAGCGGACCGTCTCCCCCACGAAGAAGCCGTTGTTGAGGATGTTGTGGTGGGAGAGGGTGGCGCCCTTGGGGAAGCCGGTGGTGCCGGAGGTGTACTGGATGTTGACCGCGTCGTCGCAGCTGATCCGGGCCTCGCGCTCGGCGAGCCGCTCGGGGGCCACACCGCCCCCGGCGCGCACCAGCCCGTCCCAGGTCCGGTCGCCGATGTAGATGACATCGCGCAGCGAGGAGCAGGCCGATCGCACCTGCTCGACCATCCGCCGGTAGTCGCTGGTCTTGTGCTCGATGGAGGAGACCAGGACCGAGATTCCGGCCTGCTGGAGTACGTACCGCAACTCGTGGACGCGGTACGCGGGGTTGATATTGACCATGATGGCGCCGATGCGGGCGGTGGCGTACTGCAACAGCACCCATTCGGGGCAGTTGATGGCCCAGATGCCGACCCGGTCGCCCTTGGCGACCCCCATGGCCATCAGCCCGAGCGCGACCTCCTCGACCGACCTGCCGAACTCGGCGTAGGTCCAGCGGCGGCCGGAGGGGACGTCGACGAGCGCCTCGCGGTCGCCGTACAGCTCGACGGCACGGGCCAGATTGGCGCCGATGGTGTCGCCGAGCAGCGGGAGGTCCCCGGCTCCGCTGGTGTAGGAGAGCCCCGCTGGGCTTGGTGGGTCAGACGTGAGGTCGGTCATGGGAGCTCCTTGGGTTCATGGGCACGTACGCCTTCACGGTCACGTACGCCTTCACGTTCGTGCGGGTGGGTCATCATATGAGCGTCAGTCATCAGATCTCCTCATAAAACTCGATACCGCCACCCTGTGCCGTGCGTTCACGTAGCTCGATCCGGCGAATCTTTCCGGAAACCGTCTTGGGGAGGTCGGCGAACTCCAATCGGCGGATCCGCTTGTACGGCGCGAGCACCGCCCGGGAGTGCGCGAACAGCGCCTTCGCGGTGTCCGCGCCGGGCTCCCAGCCCTCCGCCAGCACGATGTACGCCTTCGGCACGGCCAGCCGCACCGGGTCGGGGGCCGGTACGACGGCGGCCTCGGCGACCGCCTCGTGCTCCAGCAGCGCGCTCTCCAGCTCGAACGGCGAGATCTTGTAGTCGGACGCCTTGAAGACGTCGTCGGCGCGGCCGATGTAGGTGATGTAGCCGTCCGCGTCGCGCGATCCGATGTCTCCGGTGCGGTAGTAACCGCCCGCGGTGGCCTCGGCGGTGCGCTCCCCGTCGCCCTCGTAGCCGGTCATCAGACCGACGGGACGGCCCTCGGGACCGGTGAGGTCGAGGCAGATCTCGCCCTCCTCACCGGGCCGGCCGGTCACCGGATCCAGCAGGACGACCCGGAACCCGGGGGTCGGCCGTCCCATCGAGCCGGGCTTGAGCGGCTGTCCGGGGGTGTTGGCCACCTGAACGGCGGTCTCGGTCTGGCCGAAGCCGTCCCGGATGGTCACCCCCCAGGCGCGCCGCACATGCTCGATCACCTCGGGGTTGAGCGGCTCGCCCGCGGCAAGGGCCTCCCGGGGCGGGGTGCGAAGCTGGGTGAGATCGGCCTGGATGAGCATCCGCCAGACGGTGGGCGGGGCGCAGAAGGTGGTGATGGAGCAGCGGTCCATCTCGGCCATCAGGCGGGTGGCGTCGAAGCGCGTGTAGTTGTGGACGAAGACGGTGGCCTCGGCGTTCCAGGGGGCGAAGAGATTGGACCAGGCGTGCTTGGCCCATCCGGGCGAGGAGATGTTGAGGTGGACATCGCCCGGCCTGACCCCGATCCAGTACATCGTCGCCAGATGCCCGATGGGATACGAGATGTGGGTGTGCTCGACCAGCTTGGGGCGGGCGGTGGTGCCGGAGGTGAAGTACAGCATCAGGGGGTCGGTGGCGAGGGTCGGCCCGTCGGGGACGAAGGGCTCGTCGTCCCCCGCGCCGTCCGCCGTGGTGTCCACCGTGATGCCCGCGGTCCCGGCGTCCTCGTAGGCCAGCCAGCCCTCGGGCGCGCCGCCGACCGCGATCCGGGTGTAGTCGCCCGGCACCTCCGCGAACTTCTCCGTGTCCGCGCCCCGCACGACCACATGCGCCGCCCGGCCGCGCTCGATGCGGTCGGCGAGGTCGAGCGGGCCGAGCAGCGGGGTGGCGGGGATGACGACGGCGCGCAGCTTCATCGCGGCCAGCGCGGTCTCCCACAGCTCGACCTGGTTGCCGAGCATGACCACGATGCGGTCACCGGCCCGGACGCCGCGGTCGCGCAGCCAGTTCGCGGCCCGGTCGGAGCGGCGGCGCAGCTCCTCGAAGGTCAGCCGGATCTCGCTGCCGTCCTCCTCGACGATGTGCAGGGCGGTACGGTCGCCGCTTCGTCCGGCGATCCCGTCGAACCAGTCCAGGGCCCAGTTGAACCGCTCCGGGCGTGGCCAGCCGAACCCTTGGTACGCCGCCGCGTAGTCCTCCCGGTGGTCGAGCAGGAAGTCCCGTGCCTCGCGGAAGTCGTGAGCCGGATTCATTGCTGTCACTTGTCCTCCTGAATGGCGTACCGCTCGCTAGCATCGTGCGACGGGTGATCTGAGTCTCACTACCCCCGGACGGGGGTGGCGCTGGATGCGGGAGGTGGCCGTGACGGGATCGGACGGGGCCGTCGACGTACGGAGCACGCTGCAGCGGATGCGCCGGCGTGGTGGCCTGCCCGTCGCGTTCGGCGGGCTGTTCTCGGGCTCACGGCAGTTCCGGATCTCGGAACTCGCCGGCACCACGACCAACTCCCTGCGGGGTCTGGCCATCACACCCGGCAACGGCCTCGGCGGCAAGGTCCTCACCATGTCCCGGCCGATCTCGGTGGCGGACTACCCCACTTCACGGGCGATCAGCCATGAGTACGACGCGGCGGTGGGCGCGGAGGGGCTGCGCTCGATGCTCGCGGTGCCGGTGGTGGTGCGCGGGCGGGTGCGCGGGGTGCTGTACGGCGCGCTGCGCCAGCCGCTGGTGCTCGGCGACCGGGCGCTGAGCGCGGCCGTGGAGTCGGCGCGCGAACTGGAACGCGTACTGGAGAGCGAACTGGCGCAGGAGCTGGCGGTGCGGGAGGAGGCGCAGCGGCTGCTGACGGAGGCGCGCCAGCGGCGGGGGCAGCCGCCGGGACCGCGGTGGGAGCCGTCGGCGGAGGAGACCGACCCGGCGGTGTGGGAGGAGGTGCGCGAGGCCCACGGCGATCTGCGGGCCCTGGCGCACCGGGTGCCCGACCCCCAGCTTCGCGAGGAGATACTCACCGCCTGCTCCCGGCTGGCCAGGGCCTCGTCGGGGCGCGGCAGGCAGCGGGAGCACCGGAACGGAGGGAGCGGGGTGGAGCTGTCGCCGCGCGAGGTGGACGTGCTGGCATGTGTGGCCTCGGGGGCGACGAATTCGACGGCGGCGGAGCGGCTGGGGTTGCGGCCGGAGACGGTCAAGAGCTATCTGCGGTCGTCCATGCGGAAGTTGGGGGCCAACACCCGCCTCCACGCGGTGGTCGAGGCTCGCCGTGCGGGGCTCTTGCCGTAACAGACGGCGGGTGCGGGCGCCGGTGGCGGCTTCCGTGGCCCGGGGCCGATGCTCCCGCCAAAAACGCTTGATCTGAAGCAACTATTGCCTCGCCCACCGCTCCCCCGGGACGCACCACGGTCATATGGGGCGATATCCTGCACTGAGGTCAGTGCTCGCGACAGGAGGAGAGGTCCATGGACAGTGAGCCTCCCAGTCGTATGCCGCGAGGCGCCGCTCCGGCCCGGACGCGCTGAGCGCGACACCCGGCTCGGCCCGGAGGTGGCGCCCCTCCGAGCCCGAGCCCGCTAGCCGTAAAGGACCCCCTATGTCCGAGCGCCGCCGCACCCCCCGCCCCACGAGGCGGTACCCCTGGCTGCGCCCCGGCGGGGCGAACCGGGCCGACGCCGCCCCGCGCCCCGCCCCGGCACCCCCGGGCCCGCCGCGCGACGAGCAGCGGACCGCCGCCGATGGAACCCCGCGTGAGCCGGACGAGCGCAGCGTGGTGGAAGCCGCCGTGTACCGCGACGGCCGCCGCGTCGGCACCCCCGGCACCCTGGCCGCCACCTACCGGCGGCTGCGCGAGGAGACGGGCGCGATGGCGTGGATCGGGCTGTACCGGCCGAGCGAGGCGGAGCTGCTCTCACTCGCCGAGGAGTTCGATCTGCACAAGCTGGCCATCGAGGACGCGCTGGAGGCCCATCAGCGGCCCAAGCTGGAGCGCTACGGCGAGACGCTCTTCGTGGTGCTGCGCGCCGCCCGCTATCTCGACGCGCCGGAGGAGGTCGACTTCGGCGAGCTGCATGTCTTCGTGGGCCCCGACTTCGTCATCACCGTCCGGCACGGCGCCGCCCCTGACCTGTCCGCGGTGCGCGGCCGGATGGAGTCCACCCCCGAGCTGCTGGCGCTGGGCCCCGAGGCGGTGCTGTACGCGATCCTCGACGCGGCCGTGGACGGCTATGCCCCGGTGGTGGCGGGGGTGCAGAACGACATCGACGAGATCGAGACCGAGGTCTTCCGCGGCGACCCCGAGGTGTCGCGGCGCATCTATGAACTCTCCCGCGAAATGGTCGAGTTCCAGCGCGCCACCCGTCCCCTGGTCGGGATGTTGCACGGGCTGATGGCGGGTTTCGACAAATACGGCACCGATGAGGAGCTGCAGCGCTATCTGCGGGACGTCGCCGACCACGTCACCCACACCAGCGAGCGCGTGGACGGCTTCCGCTCGGCCCTCACCGACATCCTCGCCGTCAACGCCACCCTGGTGACCCAGCAGCAGAACGCCGAGATGCGCGCGCTGGCCGAGGCGGGTTTCGAGCAGAACGAGGAGGTCAAGAAGATCTCCGCATGGGCGGCGATTCTGTTCGCCCCCACACTGGTCGGCACCATTTACGGGATGAACTTCACCCATATGCCCGAGCTGGACTGGGTGTGGGGATACCCGTTCGCGGTCGTGCTGATGGCGGTGGTCTGCGTCAGCCTGTACGTCATCTTCAAGCGCCGCGGCTGGCTCTGACGGCGCCACAACTCTCCGGCTGGATCGGCGATTCAAGGGATTTCCTCGATGAATCGCTGATTCAGCCGCTTTCCGTAGCCCCTCCCCCTCGTTTGTGCTTCGATGCCGTGCGGCACGGCACGGGCAGGCGAGCGACGGGAGTACGCGTATGGACCGGCGAGGGTTCCTCAGGGGCGCGGCCGCGCTGTCCACCGCGGGGCTGGTCACCGCGGTCGGCGGTACCGCGACGGCCACGGCCGCCGCGCCGCCCCGGCTGTCGGCCGCCCAGGACTGGCTGTCGGCCATCGCCGACGCCACTCCGGTCCAGCGGCTGACCCTGCCCGGCACCCACGACTCCGGCGCCCGTTTCGGCGGCCCGTGGACCGAGTGCCAGAACACCACCATCGCCGACCAGCTCGGCAGCGGCATCCGCTTCCTGGACGTCCGCTGCCGCGCCTTCGAGAACGCCTTCCCCATCCACCACGGCGCCTTCTACCAGAACCTCAACTTCGACGATGTGCTCGGCGCCTGCCGCTCCTTCCTCTCCGCGCATCCGTCGGAGACCGTGCTGATGCGGGTCAAGCAGGAGTACTCGGAGGAGAGCGCCGCGGAGTTCCGCCGGATCTTCGACATCTATCTGGACGACAAGGGCTGGCGCTCGCTGTTCCGCCTGGACAACACCCTCCCCACCCTGGGCCAGGCCCGGGGCAGGGTGGTGCTGCTCGCCGACTCGGACAACATGCCGGGGGTGCGGTACGGCGACGGGGGGCTCTTCGACATCCAGGACGACTACATGGCGGAGCCGTTCGGCAAGTACCCGAAGATCGAGGCGCAGTTCCGCAAGGCGGCGGCTCAGCCCGGCAAGCTCTTCATGAACTATGTCTCCACCGCCGCCCTGCTGCCGCCCCGCTCCAACGCGGACCGGCTCAACCCGCAGGTGAAGTCGTTCCTGGAGGGCGCCGAGGCTCAGGGCTGGACCGGGCTCGGGATCGTTCCGATGGACTTCCCGAACACCGCGTCCGGCCTGGTCGACGCCCTCGTCCGGCACAATCCGGCGGGCTGACCGCGGAGCGTCAGCGACCGGGGAACCGGCGGAAGACCTTGACCGACGGTTCCGCGTAGCGGACCAGTTCCAGCGCCTGCTCGGGGAACCACTCCCCCGCGTCGGGGTTGACGCTCCCGCGCACCGGGTCCAGGGGCCCGTCGGTGCCGCGCAGGCACCGCCCGTCCGACTCGCCCGGCGTCTTCACCCACAGCGCGGCATCCAGCAGTGCGTCGCCCGTGCGGGTGGTGGGGCGCCTGCCCAGGCCCCGCGCCGGGGGGTTGCACCATGACTGCACGTCGTTGTGCTGATGCGTCGCGGCCCTCGGGGTCCAAGGGCCCTGGCCGTTGCGGCTGGTGTCGGTGACGAAGTGCTTCATGCGGCCCGGGTCGTCCGGTACGTGGGCGTGCAGCCAGCGGCGGGCGTGCCGCCGTGACCAGCTCTGGTCGGCGCAGTCCTCGGGGTCTCCGCCCTCGTCGGCGTAGGCGAGGCAGGAGGAGATCAGCCGGCCGTACCAGGCGCTGTCGGGGTCGGTCTGGTAGTGGGAGACGTTGAGGGCGAAGCCGGTGGCGCGGTCGATCCCGGCCTTGATGAGACGGGGCACGATGCTCCTGACGGAGTGCCAGCCGGCGTGGCCTGCGTCCAGGTAGACCGAGGTATTGCCGAGCGCGGTAAGGGCGTCGACCGCGTAGTTGATCTCGGAATAACGGGCGGCGGTCTCCTGGTCCTCCACCACCGGGGTGTCCAGGTCGCCCACGTCCTCGAGGTCGGGGGTCATGGGGTCGGGGGTCATCGGGCCTGGGGTCATGGGGTCGGGCGTGGGGAGCGGGGGCAGCTCGGGGAGGGTGCTCGGCTGCTCGGCGGAGGGCTCGGGGGCGGGGCTCTGAGATGCGGAGGGCAGGAGGCCGGAGGGCTCCTGGGCCTCGGCAGGCTTGGGGGCCGGGCTCTCGGAGGCGGGGAGTCGCGGGTCGGGGGACTGGGCGTCCGGGGACTGCGCGGCGTCCTGGCCGGTGCCCTGGGCGTCCGATGCGGCGGGCGGGGCCGTTGACGCGCCGGGGTCGGGCAGCGGGGGCAGATCGGTGGGCGGTGCCTCGGCGGCGGGCTGCTGCTCGACGGCCGTCTGCTGCTCGCCGGCGAGTTGTTCCTCGGCGGGCTGCTCCTCGACGGCGGTCTGATCGGTGTTGGATTCGTCGGCGCAGTCGGAGGGCAGCAGCGCCAGCGAATCGGGTTCGAGGACGATGAGCACCTTACGGCCGCCGATGCCCTCGGCGACGGCGTCGATCCACGCCTCGTACGCGGCGAGTCCGTCCGCTCCCCCGCTCGAGTAGCTGCCGCAGTCACGGCCCGGGATGTTGTAGAGGGCGAGGACCGGCAGCTTCCCCCGCACGTCGGCGCTCCGCGTCGTCCTGCGGACCAGCCGCTCGATCTGCTCCGGGGTCTCGTCGCCGTACCAGACCGCCTGCGGCGTCCGCACCATGGCGAGGAGCCCGGCGGAGTCGCGGAAGTCGCCCCGCCAGGCGAGCCGGGCCACCTGGCGGTAGGAGTCCCGGTCGGGGGGCGGGGCGTAGAGGCGGGCGATGCGGGAGGAATCGTCGTCGTCCTCCCGCGCGGCCGCGCTCACCACGGGGCTGATCAGCAGGGGCAGGGTGGCCGCGGCCACGACGGCCGTCGACACAGTGAGAATCTTGCGTCTCTTACGCACGTGCGCACTCCAGGGGGGCGGCAGAACCAAGGTCGATTCCTGACTCTCACTCAGAAACCGGCGCCCGGCAAAGGAAGCCTCCGCCAGGTGGCGGAGGGTTTTTCCCGCTCAGGAGTGGCCTAATGTCAGACGATCCTTCTGTGATCTGATGTGATCTCAGGTGATGTCAGGCGACCGAGTCGATCCGGTCCGAGGCCGCCCGGGTGTCGTGGTGGATCGGGGTCCGGGCACCCGTCAGCGGCGTTCCGCTGCCGCCCCGCCGGTTCGCGACGATCTCGCCCGCGATGGACAGCGCGGTCTCCTCGGGCGTACGGGCGCCGAGGTCGAGCCCGATCGGGGAGCGCAGCAGGGCCAGCTCCGGCTCGCCCACCCCGGCCTCGCGCAGCCGCCGCAGCCGGTCCCGGTGGGTGCGGGCGGAGCCCATCGCGCCGACGTACGCCACGGGCAGCCGCAGCGCCCGCTCCAGCAGCGGCACGTCGAACTTCGGGTCGTGGGTGAGCACGCACAGCACCGTGCGGGCGTCCACCTCGGTCTTCTCCAGATAGCGGTGCGGCCAGTCGACGACCACCTCGTCGGCGTCCGGGAAGCGGAGCGCGGTCGCGAAGACCGGACGGGCGTCGCAGACCGTGACGTGGTAGTTCAGGAACTTCCCGATCCGTACGAGCGCGCTCGCGAAGTCGACCGCCCCGAAGACGATCATGCGCGGCGGCGGGACGCTGGCCTCGGCGAGCAGGGTGACGGGCCGCCCGCAGCGGCTTCCCTCTGCGCCGATGACCACGGTCGCGGTGCGCCCGGCGTCCAGCAGGGCGCGGGCCTCCGCGGCCGCCGTACGGTCCAGCTCGGGGTGGCCGCCCAGGGTGCCGTCCCAGCCGTCGTCCGGGCGGACGAGCAGGGCGCGGCCCAGCAGCTCGGGCGGGCCGTCCACGATCCGGGCCAGCGCCGTCGTCCGGCCGTCGACGGCGGCGGACGCGGCGGCGGCCAGCACCGGGCGCACCCGGCGGTCGGCCGCCGGGGCCGGGGTGACCAGGACATCGATGACCCCGCCGCAGGTCAGGCCGACCGCGAAGGCGTCCTCGTCGGAGTAACCGAAGGTCTCCCGTACGGTCTCGCCGGTGCGCAGCGCCTCCTGGCACAGCTCGTACACCGCGCCCTCGACACAGCCGCCGGACACGCTGCCGATCGCCGTGCCCTCGGCGTCCACGGCGAGGGCGGCCCCGGGCTGCCGGGGCGCGCTGCCGCCCACGGAGACCACGGTGGCGACGGCGAAGTCCCGGCCCTCCTCGCACCAGCGGTGCAGCTCGGCGGCGATGTCCAGCATGGTGATCAGCTCCTTGGCCGGCGCATCGATACGCGGCACATCGATATCCGGAACAACACACTCGGCTCCCGATATCTGCCCTCAGGTACCCGTCAGGTGCTCCGGGCGCACGGGCACGCGCTTCAGCGGCAGGCCCGTCGCCGCGCGGATGGCGGCGACGACGGCCGGGGTCGAGGAGAGCGTGGGCGCCTCGCCGACGCCGCGCAGCCCGTACGGGGCGTTGTCGTCGGCCAGCTCCAGCACGTCCACCGGCATGGCGGGGGTGTCCAGGATGGTGGGGATCAGATAGTCCGTGAAGGACGGATTGCGGACCCGCGCCCCGTCCGCCGAGACGACGATCTCCTCCATCACCGCGAGCCCGAGCCCCTGCGTGGAACCGCCCTGGATCTGCCCGACCACCGACAGCGGGTTGATCGCCTTGCCCACGTCCTGCGCGGCCGCCAGCTCGACCACCTTGACCAGCCCCAGCTCGGTGTCGACCTCGACGACCGCGCGATGGGCGCAGAAGGAGTACTGCACATGGCCGAAGCCCTGGCCGGTGCGTAGGTCGAACGGCTCGGTCGGCCGGTGCCGGAACTCCCGCTCCAGGTCGATCGCCTCGTCGCCCAGGATCCCGGCGAGGTCGCCGATCACCTCACCGCCGTCGGTGACCACCTTGCCGTCCGCCAGCCGCAGCCGGGCGGGCTCCGCCCAGGCGGGGTGGGAGGCGCCGAACCGCTCCCGGCCGCGCCGCAGCACCTCCTCCCGGACCGCCTCACAGGTGTGCTTGACGGCGCCGCCCGTCATATACGTCTGGCGGGAGGCGGAGGTGGAGCCCGCCGAGCCGACCCGGGTGTCGGCCGGGTGAATGGTGACGCGGTCGACGCCCAGCTCGGTGCGGGCGATCTGGGCGTGCACGGTGACGCCGCCCTGGCCGACCTCGGCCATCGCGGTGTGCACCAGGGCGACCGGCTCGCCACCGATCACTTCCAGCCGGATCCGGGCGGTGGAGTAGTCGTCGAAGCCCTCGGAGAAGCCGACGTTCTTGATGCCGACCGCATAGCCCACCCCGCGCACCACGGCCTCGCCGTGGGTGGTGTTGGACAGCCCGCCCGGCAGGGCCCGTACGTCCACGGGGCCGCCCGCCGCCTCCCACCCGCGCTCGGGCGGCATCGGCAGCGCCTTGACCCGGCGCAGCAACTCGGCGACCGGGGCCGGGGAGTCGACGAGCTGTCCTGTGGGCATGGTGGCCCCCTGGGACATGGCGTTGCGCTGCCGGAACTCCACCGGGTCCAGGCCGAGTTCGGCCGCCACCGCGTCCATCTGCGCCTCGTAGGCGAAGCACGCCTGGACGGCGCCGAAGCCGCGCATCGCCCCGCAGGGCGGGTTGTTGGAGTAGAGCGCGATGGCCTCGACGTCGACGTTCTCGACGACGTAGGGGCCGATCGACAGGGAGGCGGCGTTGCCGACGACCGCCGGGGAGGAGGAGGCGTACGCCCCGCCGTCCAGGACGATGCGGCACTGGACGTAGAGCAGCGTGCCGTCGCGGCTCGCGCCGTGTTCATAGGTGAGCTTGGCGGGGTGGCGGTGGACATGGCCGAAAAAGGATTCGTACCGGTTGTAGACGATCTTGACGGGCTTTCCGGTGCGCAGCGCCAGCAGACAGGCGTGCGCCTGCATGGACAGGTCCTCGCGCGCGCCGAACGCCCCGCCCACCCCCGACAGCGTCAGCCGCACCTTGCCGGCGGGCAGCCCGAGGACCGGGGCGAGCTGATCGCGGTCGACATGCAGCCACTGGGTGGCGATGTAGAGGTCCACACCGCCGTCCTCGGCGGGCACCGCGAGCCCCGACTCCGGGCCGAGGAACGCCTGGTCCTGCATGCCCACCTCGTAGTCCCGGCGGACCACCACATCGGCGCGGGCCCGGGCGGCGGCGACATCGCCGCGCAGGACGGGCTGGCGGTGCACGATGTTCGGGTGCGGGGCGTGGGCGGCGTGGTGGTCCCGGCGGCCGGGGTGGAGCAGCGGCGCGCCCGGTGCGGTGGCGGTGGCCTCGTCGACGACCAGCGGCAGCTCCTCGTACTCCACCGCGATCCGGGCGGCGGCGCGGCGGGCGGTCTCGGGGTGGTCGGCGGCGACGATCGCGACGGGCTCGCCGTGGTAGCGGACCCGGTCCTTCGCGAGCACGGGCTGGTCGTGGATCTCCAGGCCGTAGTGGGTCTCGGCGGGCAGATCGTCATGGGTCATGACGGCGTACACCCCGGGCAGGGCGAGCGCCTCGGCGGTGTCGATGGACCTGATCGCGGCGTGGGCGTACGGGCTGCGGAGGGTGAAGCCCCACAGCATGTCCTCGTGCCACAGATCGGAGGAGTACGCGAACTCGCCGGTCACCTTGAGGGTGCCGTCGGGGCGCAGGGTGGACTCGCCGATCGTCCCCCTGGTGGCGCCGGTGGCCTGGGTGAGGGCGGTGGGGGCACTGGCGGTGCGGTCGGCTGCCATGGTCAGACCGCCTTCCCGGTGCGGGCGGCCGCGAGCCGGACCGCGTCGAGGATCTTCTCGTAGCCGGTGCAGCGGCAGAGGTTGCCGGAGAGCGCCTCGCGGATATCGGCGTCGGAGGGGTCGGGGGTGCGCTCCAGCAGCTCATCGGCGGCCACGAGCAGGCCGGGGGTGCAGAAGCCGCACTGGACGGCGCCGGCGTCGATGAACGCCTGCTGAACGGGGGCCAGCGGGGCGACCTGCCCGGGGCGGGATGGCTCGGGCCGCCTGGGACGGACGGCCCCAGGCTCTACGGGGTGGCCCGCATCAGGCCCCGCGCGGCGGGCCGCATCGGGCTCGCCGGCGCGGCCCGTCTCGGGCTTCGCGGGGCGGACGGCCTCGGGCCCCACGGGGCGGACGGCCTCGGGCCCCACGGGGCGACCGACCTCGGGCCCCACGGGGCGACCGACCTCGGGCTCCGCGGGACGTGTCACATCAGGCCCCACGGGACGACCCGCATCAGGCCCCGCGCGGCGGGCCGCATCGGGCTCACCGGCGCGGCCGACCTCGGGCTTCGCGGGGCGGGTCGTCCCCGGCGCCCCCGGGTGACCCGCCTCGGGCTCACCGGGGCAGACGGCTCCAGCCGCCTCGGCGGCATGCGCCGACCGCTGCCGGGCGTGGTCCGCGAGTCCCTCGACGGTGACCACTTCGCGGCCCTCGGCCTGCCCCGCCGCCACCAGACAGGCACATACCGGCACCCCGTCGAGGCGGACCGTGCAGGAACCGCATTCGCCCTGCTCACAGGCGTTCTTCGAACCGGGAAGCCCCATCCGCTCGCGCAGCACGTACAGCAGGGACTCGCCCTCCCAGACGTCATCGGCCTCGTACGGCCGCCCGTTGACCGTGATGTTCACACGCACTGTGCGGCCCTCCCGTCTCCCTCGCGATACGCCTCCCAGGTCCAGCCGAGCGTGCGGCGCGCCATGACCCCCACCGCGTGACGGCGGTAGGCGGCGCTGCCGCGTACGTCGTCGATCGGGCGGCACGCCCCGGCGCACAGCTCGGCGAACCGCCGGGCCATCGACGGGTCGAGGGGCTCGCCGCTGTCCCAGAAGCCGCCCTCCTCGAGCGCCGCGCCCAGGAACTCCTCGGCCTCATGGGCCCGTACGGGCGTGGGCGCGGCCGATCCGATGCCGGTGCGCACGGTGCGGGTGCGCGGATGGAGCGCGACGGCGAAGGCGCAGACCGCGATCACCATGGCGTTCCGGGTGCCGACCTTGGAGAACTGCTGCGGACCGTCCGCCTTCTGGATGTGCACCGCCCGGATCAGCTCATCGGGCTCCAGGGCATGGCGCTTGACCCCGGTGAAGAACTCCTCGACGGGGATGTGCCGGGTGCCGCGCACCGAGGCCGCCTCCACCTCGGCCCCGGCCGCCAGCAGCGCGGGATGCGCGTCCCCGGCGGGCGAGGCGGCGCCGAGGTTGCCGCCGACGGTGCCGCGGTTGCGGATCTGCGGTGAGCCGACGGTGTGCGCGGCGAGCGCCAGCCCCGGCAGCTCGGTCCGGAGCTCCTCGATGATCCGGGTGTAGGGGACGCCCGCGCCCAGCCGGACCGTACGGTCGGTGGCCTCCCACTCGGCCAGTTCGGCGACGCGGGTCAGGTCGAGCAGATACTCGGGCCGCCGGTGATCGAAGTTGATCTCGACCATCACATCGGTGCCGCCCGCGATGGGCACGGCGGTGGGGTGCTCGGCCTTCGCGGCGAGCGCCTCCTCCCAGCCGGCGGGGCGCAGGAAGTCCATGGGTCTCTCTTCTCGAATCGTCGGCGTCGCCGTCGGCAGGCGGGAGCCCCCTCCCAGAACTCTGCACGCGACTCAACGCCAGTAGACCGAGGTGTGGGCCACATGGTGCAGTCACCGAAGACATGAAGCAATTGGCTGGCCAGGGGGCGGGTCTTGTAGATTCGAACGAACGGCGGGGCCCCGAAACCTCGCGGTATTCGACCGGCAACACGGAACAAGATCGGCTGGCATCCCATGCGGCTGCGCGCACTGCTGGAGAACGACACCCTGGGCCTGCGCCTACTCGGTGGCGAGAGCGAGCTGGACCGTACCGTACGCGGCGTCATGACCACCGATCTGCGCGACCCCAGCCGCTATCTCTCGGGCGGTGAACTCGTGCTGACCGGGCTCGCGTGGCGGCGTGAGCCGGAGGACTCCGAGCGGTTCGTCCGCATCCTCGCGGCGGCCGGGGTGGCGGGGCTGGCGGCGGGCGAGGCGGAGCTGGGTGCCGTGCCCGAGGATCTGGTGCTGGCCTGCGGACGGCATGGGCTGCCGCTGTTCTCCGTGGTCGAGGACGTCGCGTTCGCCACGATCACCGAGCATGTGGTGCGCCAGGTCTCCGGTGAGCGGGCCGGGGATCTGGCGGCGGTCGTCGACCGGCACCGCCGGCTGATGACGTCCGGGCCCGCGGGCGGCGGCCCCGAGGTGGCCCTTGACCTGCTCCGCTCGGACCTGGACCTGACCGCGTGGGTGCTCTCCCCCACCGGCCGCCGGATCGCCGGACCCACCGCCGCCGGAGCGGCAGCGGAGCCGCCCGCGGCGGTTCGCGCCCAGCTTGCGGGCGAGCATCTGGCCGCCCGGCGCCACGGGCGGCGCGGCCCGCACCGGATGACCGCCGCGGACGGCATGACGTACTCCCTCTTCCCCATCCGCAGCGGTGACACGGGCGAGGCGGTGCGCGAAACCGTGCTTTCCGACTGGCTGCTGGTGGTCGGCGCGGACGCCGACGAATGGCCGGAGGAACGGCTGGATCTGCTCTATGGGGTCACCCAGCTGATCGCGGTCGAGCGCGACCGGCGGAACGCGTCGCGCACCGTGCGGCGCAGGCTCGCCCAGGAGGTGCTGGAGCTGGTCCAGACGGGCGCGCCCCCCGCCGAGATCGCGGCCCGGCTGCGGGTGGCCGCCCCGGTGCTGGTGCCGGGGCTCGGCACGGCGCCGCACTGGCAGGTGGTGGTGGCCCGGGTGGAGTGGGGCGTCACGGCGGAGGCGGAGCACGGCGCGGACGGCGGGGCGCGCGAGGGCACCGCGCGAGAGGGCTCCATGCGGGACGGCTCCATGCGGGACGGCGCCACGCGAGACGGCTTCACGCGTGAGGGCGGGGCCGTCCTCGGCGCCCGGGCCGCCCAGTCGCTGCTGGAGGAGATCCTGGTCGATCCGGCCGCGCCCGGGCCGGAGCTGTCGGACCGGATCGCCGTGGCCCACACCGGGGACGAGGCGGTGGCACTCGTCCCCCTCCCGGCGCTCACCGACGGCCCGTCGGAGGGCGGCGGCATGGACCACGCCACGGAGGGGCTGCAGGCCGACGCGCTGCTCACCGCCGTCCGGGAGCCGCTCTCCCGCGGTCTGGACGGCGACGGTCGGCTGACCCTCGGCGTCAGCGCCGCCGTCCACTCCGCCGACGGGCTGCGCGGCGCCCTGGAGGAGGCCCGGCACGCCCGGCGCGTCGCCGCCGCACGCCCCGGGCGGGTCTGCGCGGCCGGGCACCAGGAGCTGGCCTCGCACGTACTGCTGCTCCCCTTCGTCCCGGACGATGTGCGGCGCGCCTTCACCGCCCGGCTGCTGGACCCGCTGCGCGAGTACGACCGGCGCCACCGGGCCGAGCTGATCCCGACCCTGGAGGCGTTCCTGGACTGCGACGGCTCCTGGACGCGCTGCGCCTCCCGGCTGCATCTGCACGTCAACACGCTGCGCTACCGGATCGGCCGGATCGAGCAGCTGACCGGGCGCGAGCTGTCACGCCTGGAGGACAAGCTGGACTTCTTCCTGGCGCTGCGCATGAGCTGACGCCCGGCGGGGCGTGGCCGTGGCCCGGGGACACGCCCGGGCGCGTGACAACGCGCCATCACTCTTGCCAGGGGTTTGTGAATTGATTCACACCAACCTCTTGGCCGGGCGCGCGCATTCATGCTGAGATTCGCCCACAGCTTCCGGCTCGATGGCGCGCTTGGGGAGGGCAATGTGGCGGACACCGCCATGTCACCACCTGGATCGTCCGATCCTCATTCCGAGGTACAGGCGGGGCGCGGGTTCGACCCGCTCGTGGACGACCCACTCGACACGGCGGTGTGGCGGCTGCGTTCGCGCGGCTGCTGGAAAGACGCCGCCGAACTGCTCACCCCGCATGCGGTGGACGACGCCGCCGCCGCGCTCAAGCGCAGCGCCGTCCTGATCGAACGGTGCATGTACACCTCCGCGGGCTGGGACGCGGCCGATGACGCCCTGCGGACGGCGGAGGCGCTCGCGCTCACCGACACCGAGCGGGGCGCGACCGCGTGCGAACGCGGCTATCTGGCGTACGCGTCCACGCTGGTCGGGGTGCGGGACCGGGCCGACGAGGCGCGGACCGCACTCGGCCGCGCCGCCGCGCTGCTCTCACCGGGCTCCCCGATCCGGCCGTTGCTGGACTTCCGGCGCGGGCTGATCTCCCAGCACCTCGCCCACAACCCGACCGGCGCCCTGGCCGCCTTCCAGCGCGCCCACGCGGGAGCGGCGGCCCACGGCGACACCCTGCTGCGCTCGTTCACCTGGCGCCATCTGGCCGCCATGGCGGAGGCGGACGGCGATCTGGCGGAAGCGCGCCACGGCTTCGCCGAGTCGCTGCGGATCCGTGAGGAGCTGGGCTATCTGGTCGGCATCGCCCCGGCCCTGGCCGCCCTGGCCGATGTCGAACCCGACCCCGACGAGGCCACCCGCCTGCGCACCGAAGCGGCCCGCCTGGTCCGCCTCCTGGGCGGCGTCCCCGTCTGGCTCGCGGAACAGCTCACCCCGGCGGACACCACCGACTGATCCGCACCGGCCGCCCCGGGGCATGCGCCCTGGGGCGGGCGGCCCGGCGCGAAGGCAACGGTGGCCACGGGCCGGGGTGTGGGGGCCTACGCTCCCACAGCCCTCAGACCGTCGGGACGAAGTGGGCGCGGGTGAGGGATTCGACCGTGTCGAGGTCGCGGGCGGCCAGGGCGTCGAGGAGGGCCATATGCTCCTCCGCGTCGGCGACGAGGTCGGCGGTGCGGGTCGCCCGGCCGCAGGCCAGGGGCCACTGGGCACGGCGGTGCAGGTCGTCGGCGACGATCACGAGCTGCTGGTTTCCGGCCAACCCGAGCACGGTCTGGTGGAAGGTGCGGTCCGACTCCAGATAGGCGGCGCGGTCGCCCGTCATGGCGGCAGCCGCCGTCGCCTCCGCGAAGGGCCGCAGCCCGGCCCAGCGCTCGGGCGCGATCGCCTCCGCCAGGCTGAGCATCACCGGGACCTCCAGCAGCGCCCGCACCTCGGCGAGCTCGGCCAGATCGCGCTCGCTGCGGCGGGAGACCCGGAAGCCCCGGTTCGGCACCACCTCGACGGCGCCCTCGCCCGCGAGCTGCTGCATGGCCTCCCGTACGGGGGTGGGAGAGACGCCGAAGCGCTCGGCGAGGACCGGGGCCGAGTACACCTCGCCCGGGATCAGCTCACCGCCGGCCAGCGCCTCCCGCAGGGCGTCCAGGATCTGGCCGCGCACCGAGTGGCGGCGCGGAGACCTGCGTGCCGCGGGCGCGCCGCAGGAGGGCGGCGGCTCCATCGCCACCTGTGCTTCGGACTGCTCCACTCCGGTCCTCCTGACATCCCATCGAACGATATGCGGAGGCCGCTCCCGGGCAAAGCCCGTAAACATCATTTAAGGTCGCAGTAACGTTACGCCGCGTACACGGACCGTACGCCGACGGCAAGCCGATCGGTCGGATTACCCGCGATCGGGTTCCGTGAATAGAATCAAGCCGCTTGCACAGCGCGAGTGTTCGGATCGCATCGCACCTATTCGCGTGTCCCCCCGCCTACTTGGCGGCCTCTTGTCCCAAAACCGCTCGAGGCCCGGCAGGACTCCGCCAGGATGTCGCGCGCGGTAGGCCGCACTGCGGCCAGAACTTCATGGAAGCCAATCAAGGGGCACCGGATGAGACTGACCGACATATCGCTGGTTCTGCCAGTCGTCGTGGCGCTCGCCGGCGTCGTGGGGGCGGCGGTTGTCCTCGCGCGCGGCCGACGGAAGAAGGACGAGAGCGTCATCACCGACTCCTGGGAGCGCAGCGAAGAGCGTCGGCGCCGTAAGGAGGCCATCTACGGGATGGCCGCCTATATCCTGCTGTTCTGCTGCGCCGGGGTGGCCGCAGCGCTCTCCTTCCAGGGCCTGGTGGGCTTCGGGCGGGAGAACCTCGCGCTGACCAACGGCTGGGAGTACCTGGTGCCGTTCGGTCTCGACGGCGCGGCGATGTTCTGCTCGGTGCTGGCGGTGCGGGAGGCCAGCCACGGTGACGCGGCGCTCGGCTCGCGGATGCTGGTGTGGCTGTTCGCGGGTGCGGCGGCCTGGTTCAACTGGGTGCACGCGCCGCGCGGCATGGGCCACGCGGGCGCCCCGCAGTTCTTCGCGGGCATGTCGCTCTCGGCGGCGGTCCTCTTCGACCGGGCCCTGAAGCAGACCCGCCGGGCGGCGCTGCGCGAGCAGGGCCTGGTGCCGCGGCCGCTGCCGCAGATCCGCGTCGTCCGCTGGCTGCGTGCTCCGCGCGAGACCTTCGCCGCATGGTCGCTGATGCTGCTCGAGGGCGTGCGGACGCTGGACGAGGCGGTCGAGGAGGTCCGCGAGGACCGGCGCGAGAAGGAGAACAACCGCACCCGCCGGCGCGATCAGGAGAAGCTGGACCGGGCCCGGATCCGGGCGATCAACCGGCAGCACCGGATGTGGGGCCGTCGTGGCGGCCGTCAGGTGGAGGTCACCGCCGCCGCGCAGCCCGCGCAGCTCAGTTCGGAGCCTGCCATAGGCGAGAAGGTGCTGGAGACCGCCGGGGCCCCGGACCAGGGTCAGCTCTCCGCGGCCTCCGCCCGGCCCGCCCTGCGGTCCGCGGGTGGCGCCGAGGCCGGGCTCGGCGACCTGGACCGCGACCGGAACCGGGATCGCGACCGGGATTTCAGCTTCGGCTTCGGTGAGAAGGACAAGGACTCCGAGGCCGACCGTCCCCACACCATCGACCTCACGGCCGAGGACGACACGCTCACGATCCCGCGGCTGGACTCCCTTGAGGAGAAGCTGGCGCAGATCGAGCGCGCCTTCGGCTGAGCGGGCGGCCGGGGCGGGGACAGGTGTCCCCGCCCGCCGCGCGGCGGCTCCGTAACCACACGGCCTACGCGCCACGCGTCGCACGTCCCCAACACGGCGCCCGCCCAACGGGCCACCCGCCGTGGAGCGCGGCTACGGAACGCCTTCCGCTTCGAGTTCGAACCACAAGACCTTGCCCACCCCGTGCGCCCGCACGCCCCAGGCGTCCGCGAGCGTATGCACCAGCAGCAGTCCGCGCCCGGATGTGCTGTCCTCCGCGGGCCGGTCGCGCAGCGTCGGGTGCCGGGACACGAAATCCCGCACCTCCACCCGTAATCGTCCGGTGACGCGCGCGCCCGGCCCGTCCCCCAGCGAGGCCGTGATCTGTGCGCCATGGCCGGTGTGCACCAGTGCGTTGGTCACCAGCTCGCTGGTGAGCAGCTCGGCGAGGTCGGCCCGGCCGGGCCCGCCCCAGTGCCGCAGCAGCTCGCGCAGCTCCGCGCGGACCTGCGCCACCACCGCCAGGTCGTCGTGCGCCAATCGTTTGGTCAGGACCGGGCCACGCTCCACCGGAACAGCCTCCGCAGCCTCCGCGGCCTTCGGCCTCGCATCCGGCCGACCGTGCCCGGGCATCCGGCCCGGCCGTACAGGCTGACGCTTCATCCTCCCCCGCCCCGGCCGCCCCGAGGCGGCGGCCAGCGTCGAATGTCGTCGAACACGCTCACGGAAATGCATGCCCGGGTGTTGCCATCCACACACCGAGGGAAATGCTGGGAGTGATCCGCTGAGTGATCCACCGAGCTCGAGCCGAGGAGCCGTGATGCACGACGACCGACCATTGGTGGAGGGCCGCCTGGACCGCGCGCTGCGCCAGTTCATCAGGCCCGCCCAGTACACGGCCCGGGTGCCGCTGACCCTCTCCGCGTGGCGCACCCCCGGTGAGCCGGTGCCGGTCGCGGAGGCGCTGGCCGGCACGTACGAGCCGTTCACCACCGGCACGGACTGGGGCAGTCCGTGGTCGACCTGGTGGTTCCGGCTGGAGGGCAGCGTGCCCCAGGAGTGGGCGGGGCGGCGGGTGGAGGCCGTCATCGACCCGGGCTTCACCGACGACGCCCCGGGGTTCCAGGCCGAGGGGCTGGTGTACGACGCGGAGGGCGTGCCGATCAAGGGCATCCATCCGCGTAACCGCCATATCCCGGTCGCGGCCCCCGCGGCCGGCGGCGAGCCCGTACGGCTGCTGCTGGAGGCCGCCGCCAACCCGTCCGTGCTGCGCGACGGCTTCATCCCGACCCGGCTCGGCGATGTGCTGACCGCCGGGGACGAGCCGCTGTACCGCTTCGCCTCGGCGGAGCTGGCGGTCCTCGACGAGACCGTCTGGCATCTGATCCTGGACATCGAGGTGCTGTCGGAGCTGATGGGCGAGCTGCCGGCGGACCGGCCGCGCCGCCATGAGATCCTGCGCGCCCTGGAGAACGCGCTGGACGCGCTCGATCTGCACGATGTCCCCGGCACCGCGGCCGCCGCCCGCGCCGAGCTGACCGACGCGCTCAGCCGTCCCGCGCACTCCAGCGCGCACCGGGTCTCGGCCGCCGGGCACGCCCATATCGACTCGGCGTGGCTGTGGCCGCTGCGCGAGACGGTGCGCAAGGCGTCCCGCACCTTCGCCAATGTCACCGCGCTCGCGGGCGAGTACCCGGAGCTGGTCTTCGCCTGCTCACAGGCGCAGCAGTACGCCTGGGTCAAGGAGCATCAGCCGCATATCTGGGAGCGGATCAAGAAGGCGGTGGCGGACGGCACCTGGGCGCCGGTGGGCTCGATGTGGGTCGAGTCGGACGCCAATATGCCCGGCGGCGAGGCGCTGGCCCGGCAGATCGTGCACGGCAAGCGGTTCTTCCTGGAGGAGCTGGGGGTGGACACCGAGGAGATCTGGCTGCCGGACTCCTTCGGCTACACGGCCGCCTTCCCGCAGCTCGCCAAGCTGGCGGGAGTGAAGTGGTTCCTCACCCAGAAGCTGTCGTGGAACCAGGTCAACAAGATGCCGCACCACACCTTCTGGTGGGAGGGCATCGACGGCACCCGGGTCTTCACCCACTTCCCGCCGGTGGACACCTACAACGCCCAGTTCAGCGCCTCCGAACTCGCCCACGCCGAGCGGAACTTCGCCGACAAGGGGCTGGCGACCCGCTCGCTGGTGCCCTTCGGCTTCGGCGACGGCGGTGGCGGCCCGACCCGCGAGATGATGGAAAAGGCGCGGCGGCTCGCCTCCCTGGAGGGCTCGCCGACCGTCGAGATCCAGCCACCTTCGGCGTTCTTCACGGAGGCCGAGCGGGAGTACGGGGCCAAGGCGCCGGTGTGGTCGGGCGAGCTGTATCTGGAGCTGCACCGGGCCACGTACACCACCCAGGCCAAGACCAAGCAGGGCAACCGGCGCAGTGAGCATCTGCTGCGGGAGGCCGAGCTGTGGGCCACGGCCGCCGCGCTGCACGCGCCCGGCTACGCCTATCCGTACGACGACCTGGACCGGATCTGGAAGACGGTGCTGCTGCACCAGTTCCACGACATCCTGCCCGGCTCGTCGATCGCCTGGGTGCACCGCGAGGCGCGGGACAGCTATGAGCAGGTGCGCGCCGAGCTGGCGGGGATCGTCGCGGAGGCGGTTGCGGCGCTGGGCGGTGACGGGCCCGCCGTGCTCAACGCCTCGCCGTACGAGCGCGAGGAGATCGCCGTCCTGGACGCGGAGACGGCGGCCGCCCTGCCGTCCGGGGCCCCGGTCCAGCCGCTGGGCGACGGCCGTACGGCGGTCGCGGTGCGGGTCGCCGGGCTGGGCGCGGCACCGCTGGGCGCCGCCCCGCAGGCGGCGGCCACCACCACCGGCGCACCCCATGGGGCACCGCCGGTGACCGCGCTGAGCGACGGTCAGTCCATCGTCCTCGACAACGACCGGCTGCGGGTGACCATCGACGCCGAGGGGCTGCTCACCTCGGTGCTGGACCTGGACGCGAGCCGTGAGGTGCTGGCCCCCGGCGCCCGCGGCAACCTCCTCCAGCTCCACCCCGACCACCCCAACCACTGGGACGCCTGGGACATCGACCGGCACTACCGCCGCAGCCACACCGATCTGACCGACGCCGAGTCCGTCGAGCTGATCGAGTCCGGTCCGCTGCGCGCCACGGTCCGGGTCATACGGTCCTTCGGCGCCTCGCGCATCACCCAGGAACTGACGCTGGCCGCGGGCGACCGGCGCCTCGACATCGCCACGGAGGTGGACTGGCAGGAGTCCGAGAAGGTCCTCAAGGCGGCGTTCCCGCTGGACATCCACGCCCAGGTGTCCACCGCGGAGATCCAGTTCGGCCATGTGGACCGCGCCACCCACACCAACACCAGTTGGGACGCGGCCCGGTTCGAGATCTGCGCGCACCGCTGGCTGCGGGTCGCCGAGCCCGGCTACGGGGCGGCGGTGCTCAACGACTCCACGTACGGCCACGATGTGACCCGTACGGCGCACGACACGGACGACGGCGAGGTACTGGGCACCACCGTGCGGCTCACCCTGCTGCGCGCCCCGCACAGCCCCGACCCGGAGACCGACCTGGGCGTCCACCGCTTCCGCTACGCCCTGCTGCCGGGCGCGGGCGTCGCCGAGGCGGTCTCCGAGGGGCTCGCCCTCAACCTGCCGCTGCGCGCCCTGCCCGCCGGACCGGCCGAGCGGGCGCCGCTGGTGTCGGTGGACAACCCCGCGATCACGGTCGAGTCGGTCAAGCTCGCCGAGGACCGCAGCGGGGATGTGGTGGTGCGGCTGTACGAGTCCCACGGCGGCCGGGCGGCGGGCACGCTGGTCACCGGCTTCCCGGTGCTCGGGGCGGATGTGACGGATCTGCTGGAGCGTCCGCTGCACGAGGCGGCCACGGGCCCGGGCGGGCTGACCCTGGCCCTGCGCCCGCACCAGATCCTCACGCTGCGGCTGCGGCCGGTGAGCGGCTGAGAAAGGAGCGGTGGCCTGACGGCTACACGACGGGCGGTCGTCCGGAGCGAGTCAGCTCGGCGACCGTCCGCCAGCTCATGGGCGCCCGGGTGCCGTGGCCACCGCGCAGCCCTTCGCGTAACCCACTCAGGGAGGCGCGCAGGGCTGCGCGGTCCCGGAATCGCCACAGGGTCAAGGCAAGCCAGGTGGTCAGGTTCAGGGGAATGAGGACGCGGGGGAGGTTCCGCCGGGCGAGCCAGACACGGTTGCGGGCGTTGAGCCGGTAGAAGGTGGCATGGCGGGCCGGGTTGGTCGCCGGGTGGTGGACGGTGACGGCAGGCAGGTACCGGCCGGTGTAGCCGCGGTTCCACAGTCGCCAGGCCAGGTCGATGCCTTCATGGAAGAGGAAGAAGTGGCCGGGCCATCCCCCGGCGGTCTGGAAGGCGGAGCGTCGGATGAGGACGACGCCTTCGGCCATGACGGTCACTGTGCCGGGCCGAGCGGGGTCGGAGGCCCGCAATCGGGGCACCCAGCGGCGCTGGGTGACGCCGTTGTCGGGGTCGGTGATGCGGGGCTGTACGTACGCGATCCGGGCGTCGCGGTCGAGTTCGGCGGCGAGCCGGGCCAGCGCGTCGGTGGACGGGAGGACCGCGTCGTTGTCGAAGAAGAACAGGTAGTCGCGGTCGTCGGTGACTGCGGCGGCGCCGACGTTGCGGCCCTCGGGGATCCCGACGTTCTCCAGCAGTTCGACGGTGCGCACCCCGGCGGGGACCTGGGCAGGGCGGCAGCCGTTGCCGACGACCACCACGTCGAGATCGACGCCCTGCTGGGCCAGCAGGGAGGCCATGGCCCGAGGGAACTCCTCGGGCCGGTCGTTCATGGTCAGCACCACCGCGCCGACCTTGGGGCGCGGGGCACCAGCGGTCACAGAAGGGTCCTCACTGCATACGGGTCACCTCCTATTCAGGTGACCGTCATCATGTCGTCACTGTCTGCTCGCGTAGCCTACTGTGCCCGGCGCGGTGCCGTGGACGCGGCGAGTAGGGCGGTGAAGGCTGCTGGGAGAGCGGCGCGGAGGGCTCCTTGAGTGGCCTGCGTGTCGTGGGGGCGCCGGTTGACGAGCGTGTCCGCGACGGCGAAGACGGCCGCCGCGTGGACCGCACGGTACGCGGCAACGGCGAAGACGGCGGCGGCTTCCATGTCGGCGGTAAGCACCCCCAAGGCACCGTATTGGGCGACTTCGGCTTCCGTCTCCCGGTAGGGGGCGTCGGTGGTCCATGTCGGTCCGCTGCGGGCCGGGGTGCGAATCGTGCGGACCAGGTGGTCGGTGAGGCTCGACGAGGGCCGGATGGAAGCCGTCGGAGGGAGGTAGTGGCGGGACACGCCCTCGTCGCGGAGGGCTTCCCGGCAGACCACGAGAGTCCCCGGCAGTAAGTCGGGACTGAGCGCGGCAGCGGTGCCGACGGTGACGAAGCGGGTGGCGCCGAGTGTGATGAGTTGTTCGAGGATGAGGGCGGCAGCCGGGGCGCCGACGCCGAAACCGCCACAGAGCCCGAACGTGTGGCCGTGGTGGTCGAACATGCGAAGGTCGCCGCGGATCCACCGGTTGAGCGGGCGGGGGCGGTAGCGCTTGTGCGCGTACTCCATGACCTGGGTCTGGTAGACGATGACGATGCCGACAAAGTGCTTGAGTGTGGCGCCGGGGTGCCGGGCCCGCACGCGGGCGGCGTGCTCGGCCGGATCCAGCACGGCCGGAAGCTCGTGCTTGCCAGGATGGAGCGGGAAGGCTGTCGGGCTCACTGGGCTTCCCTGGTCGTGAGGACGTTGGTGAGCAGTCGTTCGGCCTGGCGGTCGACGTGGTCGAGGAGCTGCCAGGGGAGCACGGCGTCGTCCATGTGCCGCAGGTGCCGGTCGTAGTCGAGGCCGTGGCGGGTCATGGCCTCGGTGAGCTGGGCTTTGGTGAGGGTCTTCAGGTCAGTGCCTGCGTCGTAGAGGTCTTCGAGGACGTGGCCGACGCGGCGGTCCCCACGCGAGCAGACGACTTCCAGGCGCATGCGGCTGGTCTCGCCGTACACCACCCGGTAGTACCGCTCGAAGTCCTCGTTCCCGACCAGAGTGCGCAGTCGGTCGCTGATCTGGTCGCCGTATGCCTTCACGGCGTCAGGGTCGGTCATACGCAGACGCTGGGTCGGTGTGCCTGGCTTGGGCATGAACTGGTGCAGCTTGACGATCACGGTGCCGTCGGGGCGGCCGAGGAGCCGACGAATGCGGTGGGCGTAGTCGGCAACAGCGAGCCGGTCGTCTTCGCGTTCGCCAGGAGCCCCGATGATGAAATACAGCATGACCGTGTTGATGCTCCGGTTGGCGCTGCACAGCTCGATGGCCTTGTCGACGCGTTCGGGTGTCTGCGTCTTGCCATAGAGGGCCACGAGGTCGGGGGCGGCCCACTCGGGTGCGATGGTGATGATGCCGCGCGCTTGGGAGAGGTTCAGCTCGGTGAACAGGTGTCCGAAGTCGCCGAGTTCGGTCACGGCGTCCAGGTAGTCGGCGCTGATCTCGTCGGCCCGGATGGAGCCGATGATCGTGGTGACCTTGTCCCCCTCGGCGGCGGCGCGGTCGGCGTAGGCGCGGATGTGCTCCAGCAATTCACGGCGGTGCTTGTACTGGGTGAAGGTCGGAGCACTGATGATGATCGTTCGGACCTTGAGCTGCTCGAGCCGGTCAATGTAGTCGGTGAGCATGCCGAGCGGGGCCTGCCGAAACGGGGGAATGCCGAGGTTGCAGAACGCGCAGCTGTGTCGGCAGCCGACAACCGGATGAATCCCCGCGGCGGTGCCGTCGGTGATCGGGTAGGTGAAGTGCGCGTTGTGCAGCTCCGCGAGAGTGAGGTACTGCCTTTGCACGCGTCCCGGGACTGCCGGTGTCCTGGGGGTGATGCCGCTGATGCCGCCACCGGGCAGGAATGAGGGCTCGTACAGGGACGGCACGTACAGGCCAGGGACGCGGGCGAGCTGCTCCAGCAGACCTGCCCGCTCAGTCGGCTTGCTGTCATGGGCGTGGACGATGCGCAGCAGTGCGGGCAGGGAGCGCTCGGCTTCGCCGAGCGCGATGACATCAACGAAGTCGGCCATCGGCTCAGGGTTCGCCAGGCCAATGTTGCCGCCGACGACGAGGGGGTGCACGCCGGGGATCCGCTCCACTGCGCGGCGGGGGATCCCTGCCAGGTCCAGCAGGCGCAGGGCACTGTGGAGATCTCCGGAGTTGACCATGGACAGGCCCACCACGTCGGCTTCGCTGACCGGCAGCGGGGATTCGATGCTGCGGTACGGCTCGCCGTCGGGCGTGGTGAGCCGGTTCCCGTCACGGACGAGGCAGTCGTATTGGGGGGCGCGCTCGGCCACGGCGGGGATGCCCGGGCTGCGATTGACCAGGTCGTACAGGCCCATCGGACCGCCGCACATCAGGCTGTAGGCGTGGCTGAAGGGGAAGAGGAACACCATCCGCAACAGCTCGTGCGGGTTCTTGGGCGGGTACGGGCCGGACAGTTGCGTTTCACCCTCATGGATGGCGTCGATCTCCTTGCTCAGCAGTGTCATGGAGCTCTCCTCTCAGTGGGATGCGCCGTGGGCGCGGGCGGTGTGCACAGTCGCCTGGCGGATGGCGTCGCAGATGGCCGTCTCGTCGGCTTCGCTCATGCGAGGGTGCAGGCAAGGGCACAGCAGCCGGGCCGCGAGCTGTTCCGCGCGGGGGCAGCGCTGTGCGCCGATGTGCTCGCTGATGAGGCGGTGTCCGAGGTAGGTCGGCGGATCGCTGATGACGCTGCCGATCCCGTACCGGTCGGCCAGGGCGTTCATGAGCAGGTCGCGGCCCTCACCGGCCCAGGCGTCGGGCACGAGCAGGTTGTGCCGGTAGTACAGGTGCGTGCGTCCGTTGAGGGTCGGGGGCAGAGTCAGCTCCTCGACGTCGGCCAGGTGCCGGGTGCGCTGGTGGGCGCGGCGGATACGTGCGTAATTCATCTCGTCCAGTCGGGAGAGCTGGACCAGGCCCACCGCAGCCTGGGCCTTGGTCATCATCTGGTTGGTGCCCCAGTGCTCCCGCCCGCCGTAGGTGCGGAGCCAGCGCAGCCGCTCGGCCAGCGCGGGGTCGTTGGTGGTGACCATGCCGCCCTGACCCAAGGTGGTCATCAACTTCTTCGACTCGAAGCTGAAGACCGTGGCCCAGCCCTCGGCGCCCACGACCGCGCCCGACGGGGTACGGCCGCCACAGGCGCGCGCCGCATCCACGATCACGACCGGCGGCCCATGGACCGGGTGAGGATGCCGGTCGGCGAGATCCAGGAAGGGCCGCAGGTCAGCGGCGGCGCCGTTCCAGTGCGTGACCACAATCGCCCGCGTCTGTGACGTGATGACGCGTTCGGTATCGGCCGGGTCCAGGTTGAGAGTGATCGGGTCGGGCTCAGCGAGGACCAGGCGCCCGCCCTGGCCGATGACAGCGATATGCGGGCCGACGAAGTTGATAGCGCAAGAGATCACCTCATCCCCAGGCTCGAGATCAAGGTAGTGCAAGACCATTTCCAGCGCGGTGCCGCCGGAGTTGAACGCCACGGCGTGGTCGGCGCCGGTATGGGCGCTGAAGGCGTCCTCGAAGCGCTGGGTGTACGGGGCGGACTTCCACCCCATGCGCCAGTCGGCGGCATCGTCGAACACGAACTCGACGGCCATGCGCTCGGCGGCCGTGTACCAACCACCCATGGCCGGCTCGACCGGCCAACGCAAGGCGGCAGTGGAACGGGGGACGGTGGTGGGATTGGTGGGCATTCGTTGCGTCTCTCGGTCGTCAGAGCAGATGGCGGCGGGTGCGGTTCTCATACACGGTGATCGCGTCGACCTTCGCGGCGGCCGTGGAGGTGGCCGCGAACCGATAGGTCAGCCATGCGGCCACCAGTCGGCGCGCGGCCGCGAGGCCGATGACGCCCTGACCGAGAGCGAGGACCTGGGCGTTGTTGGACTCCACGGAGGCCCGCACGGACAGCGAATCGTGGGCGGTGACAGCCCGAATGCCCGGAACCTTGTTCGCGGCGATGGCCATACCCAGGCCGGTATGGCACACCAGGAGCGCCCGGTCGGCGCTGCCGTCGGCCACCAGTTGCGCCGCCGCGCGGGCGATGTCCGGGTAGGTTGCGGCGTCGGGGCGGTCCCTACTGGTGTCGATGACAGATGCAACAAGTGCGTTTTCGCGCAGGTCGTTGGCGAGGACGCTCATATACGGATGGCCGGCCTTGTCGGCGCCGATGACGACGCGGAGACGGGGCGGCACGGTCGCATCACTCATGGTGGGCTTCCCTTGGGTCTGGCGTGTCGGGCGTAACCGCCGCAGGCGGCCGAACGGCGGTGACGACCGTCTGAGGAGCGAGGATTACGGCCGGTGGCGTGAGGCCGAGCAATCCGAGGACGGCCACGGCGACTCCGGGGCGTGAGCGCACGTCGGCGCGGTGTCTTCCAGGCAAGGAGCGGTCACCGACCCTTCTGACGCCTTGTCATCATTTTGGTGATGTTCAGTAAACGAGCAGATACACAGCGCGAGGAGGTGCCAGGCTGTAGGCCAGGTGTAGGCCGGTGTAGGCCAGGCAGGCCGCATCAGGGGGCCAGGGAGGGCGTAGTGCTCGGCGCACTGGAGATTGGCGAACTGATCCGCGAGGCGTGCCGGATGCGCGGGTGGGGCCCGGCCAAACTCGCTCGTGAGTTAGGGATCGCCGAGGAGCGGGGCTCAACGGGTCTCGACCGGCAGTCGGTGCGGCGATGGATCGCCGGCCAACGGCGACCGACCTACTGGTGGCCGTACATTGTTCAAGTACTCGATCTGGACGCAGACTTGCTGCAGACCGCCGAATGTGCCGGTACTGGCCAGGTACGCACGGATACCGTGGCGTCAGTCATCGAGTTGGGAAGGAGCGACGTGTTTCGGCGGAACTTCCTGGCCGCTACGAGCGCATACGCCCTGGGCGCTCTGAACCTCCCGGACCCGGAGAGCATCACACGCCGGATCAACCGCGCGGGTGGCGTGCGGGTCGGCAGTGGCGAAGTCACCGCGGTCCGGCAGGTGACCAAGGC
Source organism: Streptomyces sp. NEAU-YJ-81 (assembly GCF_017592595.1). Classification (NCBI taxonomy): domain Bacteria; kingdom Bacillati; phylum Actinomycetota; class Actinomycetes; order Kitasatosporales; family Streptomycetaceae; genus Streptomyces; species Streptomyces sp. NEAU-YJ-81. The sequence goes on from NZ_JAGFNO010000009.1 coordinate 308,203, forward strand.
TCTGGGCGACACGGCGGCCGAGCTCGGCGGCGGCCATGCCCGGCATCTGGCCGTGCGCTACCTGACAGAAGACGTCGGCCCATGGCTGAACGGCACCTACACGGAGCCAACCGGCCGGGCTCTGTTCGCCGCGACCTCACAGCTCGTGCACCTGGCCGGATGGATGGCCCAGGACGAAGGAAACCAGGGCGCAGCCCAGCGTTACTACGCACACGCCTATGCGCTCGCGGCCGAGGCCGGCGACCCAGAGCTGTCAGCGACCGCCCTCCGCGGGTTGGCCGTACAAGCCATCGGTCTCGGCCCGAAGTTCGGGGCCGTGGCCCTGCGCCTGTCAGAAACGTGCGTCGAGCAGGCCAAGTCGCTGGACGACCCGCGCGCGGTGTCGTACTACCAGACCACTCTGGCGGAAGCCGCCGCGCTGGACGGCGACCGCCGCTTGGCTGTCAGGGCGCTCGCGGCTTCCCAGACCGCGATCGAGAAGACCCCGGGTGTACCGCCCGGCGAGTCGTGGGCCTCACATTTCAGCATCGGCCGCTGGGCCCACCACTCCGGCATGATCCTCGCCCGGCTCGGTGACCTCGACGGCGGGACCGATCACCTGCACCAGTCCCTGGAAATCCACGGGCTCGATCGCCGCCGCAGCCGTGCGATCGTCCTGGCCGACCTTGGGCAGGTCCACCTTCGGCAAGGCGATCTCGACGCCGCCTTGTCCACCTGGACGGTATTCCTGGACTGCGCGGACGGGATCCGGTCGGTCAAGGTCAGCGAAGCCGCACAGGACATGTGCGCCCGCCTGGAGCGCTACCGGCACGTCCCGGAGGCGGAGGAAATCCGGCGACGGGCGGAGCCGCTCCTCCCAGCGCTCGAGACCTGACAGCCTCCGGAGCCTGGTGTGCGTCACGGGCGCGGCACGTTGCGGAGGTTCGAGCGGGCCATCTGGACCATCCTGCCGACGCCCCCTTCCAGCACCATCTTGCTGGCCGAGAGCGCGAAGCCGGTCACCATCTCCGCCTTGATCTTGGGCGGGATGGACAGCGCGTTGGGGTCCGTGACGATGTCCAGGAGCGCGGGCCCCTTGTGGCGCAGTGCGGCGCGCAGCGCGGACCGCAGGTGTTTGGGCTTCTCCACCCGCTCGCCGTACGCCCCGGCGGCGCGGGCGATCTGGGCGAAGTCGGGGTTGCGGTAGCCGGTGCCGTGCGCGGGCAGGCCCGAGACCAGCATCTCCAACTCGACCATGCCCAGCGCGGAGTTGTTGAAGAGGATCACCTTCACCGGCAGGTCGTACTGGACGAGGGTGAGGAAGTCGCCCATCAGCATGGTGAATCCGCCGTCGCCGGACATCGAGACCACCTGGCGGCGGCGGTCCAGGAACTGGGCGCCGATCGCCTGCGGCAGCGCGTTGGCCATCGAGCCATGGGTGAAGGAGCCGATCACCCGGCGGCGGCCGTTGGGGGACAGATAGCGCGCCGCCCACACATTGCACATCCCCGTGTCCACGGTGAAGATCGCGTCGTCGGCGGCCTCCTCGTCCAGCACCGAGGCCACGTACTCCGGGTGGATCGGGATGTGCTTGTCCACCCTGCGGGTGTACGCCTTGACCACGCCGTCCAGCGCGTCGGCGTGCTTCTTCAGCATGCGGTCCAGGAAGCGGCGGTCGGTCTTCGGGCGCACCTTCGGCGTCAGACAGCTCAGCGTCTCGCGGACATCGCCCCAGACGGCCAGGTCCAGCTTGGAGCGGCGGCCCAGATGTTCGGCGCGGACGTCCACCTGCACGGTCCGCACATCGTCGGGCAGGAAGGCGCCGTACGGGAAGTCGGTGCCCAGCAGGATCAGCAGATCGCATTCGTGGGTGGCCTCGTACGCCGCGCCGTAGCCGAGCAGACCGCTCATGCCGACGTCGTACGGATTGTCGTACTGGATCCATTCCTTGCCGCGCAGGGCGTGCCCCACCGGAGCCTTCACCAGCTCGGCGAAGGCCATCACCTCGTCATGCGCCCCGGCGCAGCCCCGGCCGCAGAAGAGCGTCACCCGCTCCGCCTCGTTGACCATACGGGCCAGCCGGTCGATCTCCGCGTCGCCCGGGCGAACGGTGGGCCGGGAGGTCACCAGGGCGTGCTCCTCGGCGCGCTCGGGCGCCGGGCGGGCGGCGATGTCGCCGGGGAGGGCGACCACGCTGACCCCGCTGCGGCCGATCGCGTGCTGGACGGCGGTCTGCAGCACACGCGGCATCTGCTGGGGGTTGGAGATCATCTCGCAGTAGTGGCTGCACTCCTGGAACAGCCGCTCGGGGTGGGTCTCCTGGAAGTAGCTGGTGCCGATCTCGCTGCTGGGGATGTGCGAGGCGAGGGCGATGACCGGGGCCATGGAGCGGTGGGCGTCGTAGAGCCCGTTGAGCAGATGGACATGCCCGGGGCCGCAGGAGCCCGCGCAGGCGGCGAGGGACCCGGTGAGCTGCGCCTCGGCACCGGCGGCGAAGGCGGCGGTCTCCTCGTGCCGCACCTGGATCCACTCGATCGCGGCGTTGCGGCGGATCGCGTCCACCACGGGGTTGAGGCTGTCGCCGACCACCCCGTACATCCGCCGCACGCCGGCGCGCACCAGGATGTCCACGTATTGCTCCGCCACGGTCTGCTTGGCCATCGCACGCCCTCATCCCTTTCGTCCCGGGTCGGCGGGATCGGTGACGCTCGTCCGGTCACCTTTCGTCCATCAACCCATGGACGGCGCGCTTACGCCTCCCAGACGGCGGCCGCCGTACGGTCGTCGGCGTAACCCTTCACCCCGGTCTGGGCGTCGGCGAGGAACGCGGCGAGGCCCGGCGCCTCCGCGGTGTCCCAGCGTTCGGCCAAGCGGTCGGCGAGGGCTGCCTCGCCGCGCAGGGGTTCGGCGAGGCCCGCGCTGCACACCAGAAGGGTGTCGCCCGGTCGGGCGACGGAGGCGCGGAAACGGAAGGGTTCGTGGGCGGGATCGGGGTTGGGGTTGGGGTCGGGCTCGGGGCTGGGGTTGGCGGATGAGGGATCGGCCTGCGCATAAGGCGGTTGGGGCGGGAGGGGCGGTTGGGGCGGTTGCTGGGCGGTGGGGCGACCGCTGCCGTAGCCGAGGACGGGGCCGTCCACGGTGTCCCGCTCGCCCCCGGCCGGTTCCAGGTCCTGCCAGACGCCGTCCCGCAGCCGGAACAGCCCGCCGTCGCCGACGCCGAAGAACACCCGGGTACGGCAGGCCGGATGCGCCGGAAGCAGCAGACAGCGCACCGACGCGGTGTGGTCGGCGGGAGCGAGGCCGCGTACGGTCGCGCCGGCGCGCAGCCGCCCGTAGGCACGGTCGGTGAGCCGGTGCAGCCCGGAGCTGAGGGCGCCGCGGTTGGCGGTGTGGATGTCCTCCGTCAGCCGGGCCTGATTGCGGCCGACCGCCGCGGCGATCCACTCGCACAGCTCGCGTGCCACCCGGTGCGCCCCCGGCGCCGCGGGCTGCCCGCTCGCCATGGCCACCAGGACGAGGGCGCTGTCCCCGATCCCGAACCGCACCGCGAGCAGCGCGTCCCGCCGCGGCTCGCCCCGGTAACGGGCCGAGTCGCCGCGCAGCGAGGCCGCCCGGAGCGTCAGCGTGCCGTAGCGGGCGCCCTCCAGCACGGTGTCGGGGACCAGGTCCCGGAGCTCCTCGGGGTCGACGACGGGAAGCGTGGTCGGCTCGGCCTCGTACGTGGGCGGCTCGTCGCCGACGTACGACGCCGCCGCGGACCGCCAGGGCCGGGAGGGGTCGGGGTGAATGTCGGGCCGGGGCGGAACGGACGCCCGGGCGCCACGTGCAGGCGGTGGAGGCGGCGATGGCGGCGATGGCGGCGGCGGGACGGAAGCCCCCGCACGTCCGGGTGCACTCCCCGGACCGGAGCGTCCGGCCGCGTCCCCTGAACCGATGCGGCCGGGTGCGGCTCCGGGGCCGGAGCGTCCGGGTGCGCTCCCTGAGCCCGTGCGGTCGGGTACCTTCCCCGGGCCCGCGCGTCCGGGTCCGTCCCCTGAACCGGTGCGTCCCGGTACGCCCCCTGAACCCGCGTCACCCTGTGGGTCACCGGCTCCCGCGCGGCCCTCTGCTGCACCGGACCCAGCACGGCCCTGGGAGGGCAATGCGGCGCCGGGGCCCTCGTCGCCCTGCGCGGACCCCGAACCCGCGCCGCCCCATGCCGCACCCGAGCCCTCGCCACCCCAAGCGGCACCCGAGCCCGTACGCCCCGGCACCGCACCGGAACCCGCGTTGCCACCCTGCGTTGCGTCACCGGAACCCGGGCCGCCCCGAGAGGGCGGGGCCGCTCCGGAGCCCGCGTCGTCCCCGCGCGCGGGGCCAGGCCCCGCCCCTTCCCGGAAAGGCGATGCGGCACCGGGCTCCTCGTCGGCGGGAGATCGCCACCCCTGCGGGCCACCTCCCGTGTCGGCGTCGGAGCCCGGGGCGGCGTCGCCCGGTTCCCCCGTCCGCGGGCCCCAGGGGGCGCCCGCGGCCGGTCTCTGGTTACCGGCGTCCTCGGCGCCGGCGAGCGTGCGGGAGGCCGAATCGAACCGGTCGTCCACGGAGTCCGAGGCCGCGGCGGGCCCCGCGTCGGCACGCCGTGGGTCGTACAACTCGCCCCACCAGTCGTCCTCATGACGGCGTCGGTCGCCCTGCTGGCTCATCCCCACATTGTCCACAGGGAGGCTCCACGGGAACACCACGCGATGACCGGCACGAGGCCCGCCCAAGAGCCGCTCAAGCCCGCTGGACACGCCCTCGGGGACATCGGGCGGAGCCCAAAAAACAGACCAGGAAGGGGCGGGAGGCGGAACGCAATCCGCGCGCCCGGCCCGCGAGGGGCCGGGCCCACGGCGATCCCACGCACCCCGAACGCGATGCGGCCCCTCGCGCCCCAGGCCCAAGGAGACCCCCGTGTGACCCGGGCCCACGTGCCCTGCCCTGGGCCCCAGTGGGCCCAAAGCGGCCCACGCCTCAGCCCTCAGCCCTCAGCCCCGGTACGCCTCCAGGAGCCGCAGCCAGACCTCGCTGATCGTGGGGAACGACGGCACCGCATGCCACAGCCGCTCGATGGGGACCTCGCCCGCAATGGCGATCGTCGCCGAGTGGAGCAGTTCGCTGACCCCGGGCCCGACGAACGTGATGCCGATCGGATGGCCCCGGTCCAGGTCGACGACCATACGGGCCTGGCCGCGGTAACCGTCCGCGTACAGCACCGCGCCCTCGACCTGACCCATGTCGACGTCGACGACACGGATGCTGCGGCCCTCGGCCTCGGCCTGCTCGGCGGTCAGCCCGACCGCGGCGACCTCCGGGTCGGTGAAGACGACCTGCGGAACGGCCGCCTCGTCCGCGGTGGTCGCGTACTCGCCCCAGCGGTCCGTGTCCAGCCGCGCGACGCCCCGCGCGCGTGCCCCGATCGCCGCGCCCGCGATCCGCGCCTGGTATTTACCCTGGTGGGTGAGGAGCGCCTGGTGGTTGACGTCGCCCACCCCGTACAGCCAGCCGCCCGGTACGTCCCGCACCCGGCAGGTCTCGTCGACCGTCAGCCAGCCGCCCGGTTCGAGGCCCACCGTCTCCAGGCCCAGGTCATCGGTGTGCGGGGTGCGCCCGGTGGCGAACAGCACCTCGTCCGCCTCGAGCCGTTCCCCGCTCTCCAGGGTCACCGTGACCGGTCCGTCCGTCCCACCCGGCCGGGCGAGGCCCTTCACCGACGTACCGGTGCGGATCTCGGCCCCGGCCTGCCTCAGCGTCTCGGCCACCAGCTCGCCCGCGAACGGCTCGATCCGCTCCAGCAGCCCGGAGCCGCGCACCAGCACGGTGACGCGCGAGCCGAGGCCGTTCCAGGCCGTGGCCATCTCGCAGGCCACCACACCGCCGCCCACGATGATCAGCCTCTCCGGCACCGAGGAGGAGCTGGTGGCCTCCCGGCTGGTCCAGGGCTGGACGTCGGCGATCCCGGGCAGGTCGGGCAGCGAGGCCCGGGTTCCGGTGCAGACGGCCACGGCGTGCCGGGCGGTGAGGATCCGCTCATCGCCGCCGGATCCGTCCGGCGGCATCACCGCGACCCGCTGCGGCCCGACCAGCCGCCCGTGGCCGCGCACCAAGTCGATTCCGGCCGACTCCAGCCAGGGGAGCGCACCGTCGTCCTTCCAGTTGCCGACCTGCTTGTCGCGGTACGCGAAGACATCGGCCGCGGCCAGCGCTCCGCCGACCGCCTGCCGCAGCCCCGGCACCTGGCGCGCCTCGGCCCGCGCGAGCACCGGGCGCAGCAGCGCCTTACTGGGGACGCAGGCCCAGTACGAACACTCACCGCCGACCAGCTCACGCTCCACGATCGCCGTGGAGAGCCCGGCCGCGCGGGTCCGGTCGGCCACATTCTCGCCGACCGGGCCCGCGCCCAGCACGATGACGTCGTACTCGTCCCTGGCCTGGTTCATCGCAGCTCGCTCTCTCGTTCCGTATCACCGTCTCAGGGTCATCGTGGCGTCGAGTTACCGCGCACAGCCACCCGAATCGGCGTTTCGGTCGAGCGCTCTTGGCGCAGGTGGTGCGGGTCCCGCGGCTCATGCGCACCGGTCGCGGACGCGCGACAGTGCACGTGACAGTGATCGCATGACTGTTTTCACGGAACCCGAGGCCGGCTACCTCAGATCGCAGCGGATCGGCCGGTTGGCCACCGTGGACGCGGACGGCCAGCCGCAGGCGAACCCGGTGGCGTTCTTCCTCAACGAGGACGGCACGGTCGACATCGGCGGCTTCGCCATGGGCAGGACGAAGAAGTGGCGCAACACCGGCACGCATCCGAAGGTGGCGCTGGTCGTCGACAGCCTGGTGAGCGAGCAGCCGTGGATGGTGTGCGGGGTGGAGATCCGCGGGGAGGCGGAGCGGCGCGTGGGGCCGCATGACCTCGGCGCCTATGCGAGCGACGAGGTCATCCGGATCCATCCGCGCTGGGTGTACAGCTGGGGGCTGGAGGACGTGCCGGGGGCCACGAGCCGGACCGTGAGCTGACCCCACGACCCGGGCCGTGAGCTGACCGGTGCCGATGAGCCGCCCGGCCTGGGCGTCCGGACGCCCGGGCCGACCAGATGGGGTAACCCGACCGGCGTCACCCCACCGACGTAACCCGACGGCACCTGCCCCCGGCCCCCCCGGGGCGCGCCCCAGGGCGTACCGCTACGGCTTGCGCATCGGTCCGCGCTTGCGCTCCATCATGTGGCGGCCGAGCGCCTGCCGCTGCTTCCAGTCCCGCCGCATCTCGGCTCGCAGCCGCGCGTCCGTACGGGCCGCGAGCCGCTCGTTCTCCCGCAGCAGCTTGCGGTAGCTCTCCAGCCGCCGCTCCGGCAGCGATCCGTCGTCGATCGCGGCGAGCACCGCGCACCCCGGCTCGACCTCGTGTGCGCAGTCGGGGAAGCGGCACCGCTCGGCGAGCTCCGCGATCTCGGCGAACGCCTGTGCGACACCGCCCTCGGCGTCCCACATCCCCACCCCGCGCAGCCCCGGGGTGTCGATCAGCACCCCGCCCGAGGGCAGGGGCAGCAGATCGCGGGTGGTCGTGGTGTGCCGCCCCTTGCCGTCGCTGTCGCGGATGGCGCGTACGTCCTGGACGACCGCGCCCACCAGCGCGTTCGCCAGCGTGGACTTGCCCGCGCCGGACTGGCCGAGCAGTACCGAGGTGCCGGGGGCGAGCAGGGCGCCGAGCTCCTCCAGCCCCTCCCCCGTGGCGGAGCTGACCGGCAGCACCCGCACACCGGGCGCCGCCGTCTCGGTGTCGGACACCAGATGGCCCAGGGTGTCCGGGTCGGGCACCAGATCGGCCTTGGTGAGGACGAGCAGCGGCTGGGCGCCGCTCTCCCAGGCCAGCGCGGTGAACCGCTCCACCCGGCCCAGGTCGAGTTCGGCGGCGAGGGAGACGGCGATGACGGCGTGGTCGGCGTTGGCCGCCAGCACCTGGCCGTCCGAGCGCTTCGACGAGGTGGACCGTACGAGGGCGGTACGGCGCGTCAGCAGCGTCCGGACGTAGCGCGGATCGCCCTCGGCGTCCACGGCGGCCCAGTCGCCGGTGCACACGATCCGCATCGGATCGCGCGGCGTCACCAGCTCGGTGTCCGCCCGTACGGTGCCCAGGGGCGTGACGAGATCGCACAGGCCACGGTCCACGCGGAGCACCCGCCCGGGCATCAGGTCCTGCGCGGCGTACGGGGCGAACGCGTCCGCCCAGCCGTCGTCCCAGCCATAGGCGGTGAGAGCGTGCGAAGACGCGGAGTCAGGGGAAGTGTTGAACACGGAGGAAACCCTTCGAAGAGCGGCCTCCGAAGAGGTGTCAGCCGGAGGCCGCAGGGGTGGAAACGAGGAACTCCTGAACGCGAGCGGCGCTCGCCACCGTGACCGTCATCAATGTCCTCACCTCCTGCTTTCCTCAACGCGTAGCAACACGGGCCAACACGGAACGGGGAAACCGTAGCCCATCCCCGCGCGAGGGCGCCATCCATTTTCTTTCGTTGAAAGCGAACGGTCGCCACCAACGGCCCTATCGGCAGCGGAACATGGCTCCTCAACAGGGTTCCCGAACATGCTTGCGCGTCTCTCGGACGCTGAGGTACCTTCACGACAGTTGATCTTTGTCGTGCCATGACCACCATCCAGCCGTCATGTCAATGGATTATTCGCGTTCCGCCGTTCCATCGAGTCATCACGTCATCGATCAAGGCCGGATTGCACGGTGCGATAAATACGTCAGGTCACCAGGTCACGGGGGAGTGTACCTAGTTGTCCACAGTCGCCGATTCGCCATGGCATCACCATGTCCATGATTCGGTAGCGGTCATCGGTTTCTCTTGTCGTTTACCCGGAGCCCGGACGCCCGAGGAATTCTGGCGGCTGCTCAGCGACGGCGCGGACACGGTGACTTCCGTACCGGAAGATCGATGGACGCCACATCAATCCGGCGGCGGGTCCGGGCCCGAAGCCGAAGCGGGGATGGAATTCGGCGCCTTCCTGGACCGGGCGGACCACTTCGACGCCGACTTCTTCGGTATATCGCCGCGCGAGGCCGCCGCCATGGACCCCCAGCAGCGGCTGATGCTCGAACTCGGCTGGGAAACCCTGGAAGACGCGGGCCTCACCCCGGCCCGGATCGCGCAAGGGCGGACAGGGGTGTTCGTCGGCGCCATCAACGACGACTACGCCACGTTGCTGCGGCGGCACGGCGATTCCGCGGTCACCCATCACACCCTGACCGGTCTCCAGCGCGGCATGATCGCCAACCGGCTCTCCTATCTGCTGCGCACCCGCGGCCCCAGCATGGTGGTGGACTCGGGCCAGTCGTCCTCGCTGGTCGCGGTGCACACGGCCTGCCAGAGCCTGCGCAACGGCGAATGCGACACCGCTCTCGCGGGCGGTGTCCACCTCAATCTCGCGTACGACGGCGCGCTCAGCGCCGCACGCTTCGGTGGGCTCTCCCCGGACGGCCGGTGTTTCACCTTCGACGCCCGGGCCAACGGCTTCGTCCGAGGCGAGGGCGGCGGTCTGGTGCTGCTCAAACCCCTCGCCCGCGCGCTCGCCGACGGCGACCGGATCCATGGGGTGCTGCGCGGCGGCGCGGTCAACAACGACGGCGGCGGGGACAGTCTCACCACCCCCAGCCGGACCGCCCAGGAGGAGGTGCTGCGCCGGGCGTACGCCGCGGCCGGGGTCGGCCCCGACGAGGTGCAGTACGTCGAACTGCACGGCACCGGCACGGCCGTCGGCGACCCCATCGAGGCGGCGGCGCTGGCCGAGGTGGTCGGCGCCGCACGCACGAAGGACCGCCCGCTGCTGGTGGGGTCCGCCAAGACGAACGTGGGCCATCTGGAAGGGGCCGCGGGGATCACCGGCCTGATCAAGGTCCTGCTCTGCCTCAAGGCGGCGCATCTCCCGCCCAGCCTCAACTTCCGCACCCCCAACCCCGCGATTCCGCTGGAGGAGTGGAATCTGCGGGTGCAGACCGCGCTGTCGGCGTGGCCGCGCCCGGATGCGCCGCTGATCGCCGGGGTGTCGTCCTTCGGCGTCGGCGGGACCAACGCCCATGTGATCGTGGAGCGGGCCCCGGTGGGGCGGCTCGCGGAGGGTGGCGAGGCCGGGGGCGCGGGCGTCCGGGGCGGTGTCCCGGGTGTGCGGGGCGGTGACGGGGGCGCCCGCGGCCGGGTCCCGGGTGCCCTGGCCGGTGCGGTGCTGCCGTGGGTGGTCTCGGGTCGGTCGGCTGCCGGAGTACGGGCGCAGGCGGCGCGGCTACGGGAGTTCGCGGCGGACGGTGAGGTCTCCCCCGTCGACATCGCTTGGTCGCTCGCGGAGCACCGAACGGCGCTGGAACACCGTGCCGTGGTGGTGGCCGGGGACCGCGACGGGTTCCTGGCCGGGCTGGACGCGCTGGCTTCCGGTGAGCCCTCCGCCCATGTGGTCAATGGGGTGGCTGCGAGCGAGTCGACCGCGGGTCCGGTGTTCGTCTTTCCGGGTCAAGGATCGCAGTGGGTGGGCATGGCCGCCGAACTGCTCGACGTCTCGCCCGTGTTCGCCGCATCCATCGACCGGTGCGCCCGGGCAATGGCCCCGCACACCGACTGGGACCTCCTCGACGTTCTGCGGGAGACCGAGGACGGCGCCGCGCTGGAGCGGGCGGAAGTGCTGCAGCCCGCGCTCTGGGCCGTGATGGTCTCGCTGACGCGGGTGTGGCGTTCGCTCGGCGTCGTCCCGTCGGCGGTGGTGGGCCACTCACAGGGCGAGATCGCGGCCGCCTGCGCGGCCGGAGCGCTGTCGCTGGAGGACGGCGCCCGGCTGATCGCCGTGCGCAGCCGACTCGCCGGGGCGCTGATCGGCGGGGGCGGTCTCGCGTCCATCGGCGCGTCGGCGGAGCGGGCGGCCGAGCTGTTCGCGGGCCGGGACGACGTATGGATCGCCGCGGTCAACGGCCCCGGCGCGACGGTGGTCGGGGGCAGCCTGGAGGGGCTGGCCGAGGTCATGGCCAGCGCGGAGGCCGCCGGGCTGCGCCACCGCGCGGTGGCCACGGCGTATGCCTCGCACACCCCGCATGTCGAGGCGATCCGCGAGGAGTTCCTGCGGCTCGCGGCGCCGATCGCCCCGCGCGCCGGGGACGTGCCGATGTACTCGACCGTCACCGCCGCCCCCATCGCGGGCGAGGCGCTGGACGCCGCGTACTGGTACCGCAACCTCCGCGAACAGGTCCGCTTCCACGACACCGTCCAGCACCTGATCACCGACGGCAACTCCCTCTTCCTGGAGAGCAGTTCGCACCCGGTCCTCGCCACCGCCGTCCAGGACACGGGCGGCCTCGCCGTCGGCACCCTGCGCCGGGGCGAGGGCGACACCCGGCGACTGCTCCTCTCGCTGGCCCAGCTCTGGGTGCACGGGGCCGCCCCCGACTGGGCGACGGTGTTCGCCGGGACCGGCGCCCGCCGGGCCGAGCTGCCCGGCCGGGCCTTCCAGCGGCGCCGCCACTGGTTCGACACCGTGGCCGCCACGGCGGCCACGGACCTGGCCCAGGAACTTGCCCCGGACCTCGCCCAGGGCCTCGATGTGGCCCATCAGGTGCGGGCCCAGGCCACCGCCGTCCTCGGACATACGACGGCGGCCGAGCTCGACACCGGGCGGACCTTCAAGGACCTCGGCTTCGACTCGATCTCGCTCAGCGATCTGTGCAACCGCATCAACACCGCACTGGGCACCCGCCTCTCCCCCGCCGCGCTCTTCAGCCACCCGACCCCGGCCAGACTCGCGGAACACCTCGCCGCCACCACGTCCACGTCCGCCGCCGGGCCCGCGCCCTCCGGGGCACCCTCCGAACGCTCCGAACCGGCCGCGGCCACCGGCGAGGACGAGCCGATCGCCATCATCGCGATGAGCTGCCGCCTCCCCGGTGGTGTGCGGTCCCCGGAGGACCTGTGGCGGCTGGTGGCGGACGGACGGGACGCCATCTCGCCGTTCCCGGACGACCGGGGCTGGGACCTCGAACGGCTGCACGCCACCGAGGGCGCCGGCAGCAGCTTCGCCCGCAGCGGTGGATTCATCGACGGGGCCACCGACTTCGACGCCCGCTTCTTCGGCATCTCCCCGCGCGAAGCCCTGGCGATGGACCCTCAGCAACGGCTGCTGCTGGAGACCTCCTGGGAGCTGCTGGAGCGCGCGGGCATCACCCCGGGCGCGCTGCGCGCCAGCCGTACCGGTGTGTTCGTCGGCGCCATGGACCAGGAGTACGGGCCACGGCTGCACGAGGCGCCGGAGGCGGTGGACGGCTATCTCCTCACCGGCAAGACCGCGAGTGTCGCCTCAGGCCGCATCGCCTATCTGCTCGGGCTCACCGGGCCCGCCATCACCCTGGACACCGCCTGCTCGTCCTCGCTGGTGGCCCTGCATCTCGCGGTGCAATCGCTGCGGCGGGGCGAATCCTCACTGGCCCTGGCCGGCGGGGTGACGGTCCTCAACACCCCGGGAATCTTCACCGAGTTCAGCCGCCAGGGCGGGCTGTCCCGCGACGGCCGGTGCAAGGCGTTCGCGGCCGGGGCCGATGGCACCGGAATGGCGGAGGGCGTCGGCATGCTGCTGGTGGAGCGGCTGTCCGACGCCCGCCGCAACGGCCATCGGGTGCTCGGGGTGATCCGTGGCACGGCGGTCAACCAGGACGGCGCCTCCAACGGCCTCACCGCGCCCAACGGCCTCTCACAGGAGCAGGTGGTCCGGCAGGCGCTGGCGGACGCGGGCCTGTCGCCCTCCGATGTGGATCTGATCGAGGCACACGGCACGGGCACGGCGCTCGGCGATCCGATCGAGGCACAGGCGCTGCTCGCCACGTACGGCCAGAACCGGCCCGCCGATCGGCCCGTACTGCTGGGCTCGGTGAAGTCCAACATCGGCCATACGCAGGCGGCGGCCGGGGTCGCGGGCGTCATCAAGTCGGTCATGGCGATGCGGCACGGGGTCGTCCCCGCCACGCTGCATGTGGACGAGCCGACCCCGCATGTCGACTGGGCCTCCGGCGGTGTGGAGCTGGTGACCGAGGGGCGTCCGTGGCCGGAAGCCGGACGGGCACGGCGGGCCGGGGTCTCGTCGTTCGGCATCAGCGGGACCAACGCCCATGTGGTCCTGGAAGAGCCCCCACCGGCCCCCGTCCCCTCCCCCGCTGCCCGTCCCGCCACTTCGGCGGCGGCCATGCGGACGGATGGTGTGCTGCCATGGGTGGTGTCGGGCCGGACGCCCGCCGCGTTGCGGGCGCAGGCGGCCCGGCTACGGGAGTTTGCCGCCGCCTCCGACGCCATGCCGTCGGACGTCGGGTGGGCGCTGGCGACACAGCGGGCGGCCCTGGAACACCGTGCGGTGGTGGTGGCCGGAGACCGGGACGACTTCCTGGCCGGGCTGGACGCGATCGCCTCCGGTGAGCCCGCGGGTCAGGTGATCGGCGGCGCGGTGCAGGGTGCGTCGGAGGGCGCTGCTGGTCCGGTGTTCGTCTTTCCGGGGCAGGGGTCGCAGTGGGTCGGCATGGCCGCTGAACTGCTGGATGCCTCACCGGTGTTCGCCGAATCCATCGACCGCTGTGCTCAGGCCCTGGCCCCGCATATCGGCTGGGATCTGCTCGATGTGCTGCGGGAGACCGGGGATGGCGCGGCGCTGGAACGGGTGGATGTGGTCCAGCCCGCCCTCTGGGCCGTGATGGTGTCCCTCGCCCAGGTGTGGCGTTCGCTCGGCGTCGGGCCCTCCGCCGTCGTGGGCCACTCTCAGGGCGAGATCGCGGCCGCGTGCGTGGCCGGTGTGCTTTCCCTGGAGGACGGCGCACGGCTCGTGGCGTTGCGCAGCCGCCTCATCGCCCGGGAACTGGCCGGGCTCGGCGGCATGGTCTCCCTCGCCACCTCCACCGACCAGGCGCATGAGCTGCTGACCGGCCGCGATGACGTATGGATCGCCGCCGTCAACGGGCCCACCTCCACCGTCGTCGCCGGAAGCCCCACCGGGCTCGCCGACGTCATGGCACAAGCAGAAGCCACCGGGGTCCGGGCCCGAGCGGTCGCCGTCGACTACGCCTCCCACACGCCCCACGTCGAACGCATCCGGGAACAGCTCCTCCAGCTCGCCGCACCCATCACCCCCCGCACCGGCGACATCCCCATGTACTCCACCGTCACCGCCACCCCCGTCAACGGCACAACCCTCGACGCCGAGTACTGGTACCTCAACCTCCGCCAACCCGTCCGTCTCCACCACACCCTCCAAGCCCTGCTGGGAGACGGCCACACCCTCTTCCTGGAGTCCAGCGCGCATCCGGTCCTGACCACCGCCGTCGAGGAAACCGGCCACGCCGCCGACCGGCCCGTCCTCGCCACCGGCACCCTGCGCCGTGACCACGGGGGCGTCCGGCAACTCCTCGGCGCGCTCGCCACCCTGTGGGCCCATGGTGTGGACCCCGACTGGACGGCGGTGTTCGCATCCGGCGCCGCCGCACCCGTCGATCTGCCCACCTACGCCTTCCAGCGCGAGCGCTACTGGCTCGCGCCCATCGGCCCCGCCTCCACCGTGCGGGTCGATCTGCCGTCCGCCGTGGGGACCGAGGGGCCCGAGGCGGCCGAAGGACCCGAGGCGCTCGACGGCTTCGCACGCCGGGTGGCCGACGCGGCCGAGGGCGCGCCGCGGCTGCGGGTGGCGCTCGACGAGGTGCGCCGCCACGCGGCCGCCGTGCTGGGGCTGTCGTCGGTGGGTGAGGTGGAGACGCGGAAGGTCTTCCGGGAGCTCGGCTTCGACTCACTGACCGCCGTGGAACTACGGAACCGGCTGGCCACGGCGACGGGTGCGGCACTCGCCCCATCCGTCGTCTTCGACCATCCGACGCCCCTGGCGCTGGCCGAACATGTGCTGGACCGGATCACGGGCCGGGACACCGCCGGAGCGGACCCGTACGCGACGGGCGCCGTGGTGCCGGGGGCCGCCGCCATGGACGAGCCGATCGCGATCGTGGCGACGAGCTGCCGTTTCCCCGCGGGCGTACGGTCGCCCGAGGACCTGTGGCGGCTGCTGATGTCCGACCAGGACACGCTCTCCCCCTTCCCGGCGGACCGCGGCTGGGATCTCGACGCGCTGTATCACCCCGACCCCGAACGCCCCGGCAGCAGCTATGTCCACCAGGGCGGATTCCTCCCGGACGCCGCCGACTTCGACGCCGCCTTCTTCGGCATCTCACCGCGCGAGGCGATGGCGATGGACCCTCAGCAGCGGCTGCTGCTGGAGACCTCCTGGGAAGCTCTGGAGCACGCGGGCATCGACCCGCTGTCGCTGCGCGGCAGTCACACCGGGGTGTTCATCGGCCTCGTACCGCACGGCTATGGCGGTGAGGGCGCCGACACCAAGGGCGCCGAGGGCTATCTCTTCACCGGGGCCGCGGGAAGCGTGGCATCCGGCCGGGTCGCCTACAGCCTCGGGCTGACCGGCCCGGCCGTCACGGTGGACACGGCGTGTTCGTCCTCGCTGGTGGCGCTGCATCTGGCCGTGCAGGCGCTGCGCAACGGCGACTGCGGGATGGCGCTCGTGGGCGGCGTCTCGGTGATCTCCACACCGGGTGTGTTCTCCGAGTTCAGCCATCAGCGCGGGCTCGCCCCCGACGGCCGCTGCAAGCCCTTCGCGGCGGCGGCGGACGGCACCGCGTGGGCGGAGGGCGCGGGCGTACTGCTGGTCGAACGGCTGTCGGAGGCCCGCCGCAACGGCCACCAGGTGCTGGCCGTCATCCGTGGCTCGGCGGTCAACCAGGACGGCGCCTCCAACGGCCTCACCGCACCCAACGGCCCCGCCCAACAGGCGGTCATCCAGCAGGCGTTGGCGAACGCACGCCTGACGCCCTCCGACGTGGATGTGATCGAGGCACACGGGACCGGTACGGCGCTGGGCGACCCCATCGAGGCCCAGGCCCTGCTCGCCACCTACGGCCAGGCCCGATCCGCCGACCGGCCCGCGCTGCTGGGCTCGATGAAGGCCCATGTCGGCCACGCCGGCGCGGCGGCCGGGGTCGCGGGCATCATCAAGATGGTGCTGGCCCTGCGCCACGGCGTCGTTCCACGCACCCTGCATGTGGACGAGCCGACCCCGCATGTGGACTGGGCCTCCGGCGCGGTGACGCTGGTGACCGCGAACACGCCCTGGCCCGAGGCCGAACGAGCACGCCGCGCGGCGGTGTCCTCGTTCGGAGTCAGCGGCACCAACGCACACGTCATCCTCGAAGCGGCACCACACGCAGAGACCACGACCGAATCCGCACCCACCGAGGGCGCGCTGCCGTGGGTGATCTCCGCACGCTCCGAGCCCGCGCTACGAGCACAGGCAGCACAACTGCGCGCCTTCGCCACCACCAGCGACCGGCATCCCGCCGACATCGGCTGGACCCTCGCCCAACACCGCGCCGCGCTCGAACACCGGGCGGTGGTCGTGGCCGCCGACCGGGACACCTTCCTGGCCGGACTGGACGCCATCGCCACCGGCGAACCCGCCCCCCACGTAGTCAGCGGCGTGGCCCCGGCAGAACCGCCCTCCGGCGCGGTCTTCGTCTTTCCGGGGCAGGGTTCGCAGTGGGTCGGCATGGCCGCCGAACTCCTCACCACCACACCGGCGTTCGCCGAAACCATCGACCAGTGCGCCCAGGCCCTCGCCCCGCACATCGACTGGGACCTCCTCGACGTCCTACGCGAGACCTCCGACGACACCGCGCTGGAACGGGTGGACGTGGTCCAGCCCGCCCTCTGGGCCGTCATGGTCTCCCTCGCCCAGGTGTGGCGTTCACTCGGCATCGAGCCCTCCGCCGTCATCGGCCACTCACAAGGCGAGATCGCCGCCGCATGCGTAGCCGGTGCCCTCACCCTCGACGACGGCGCCCGACTCATCGCCCTCCGCAGCCGCCTCATCGCGGAGGAACTCGCCGGACACGGCGGCATGGTCTCCCTGACCACCCCCGCCGACCAGGCACACGAGCTACTGACCGGCCACGACGACGTATGGATCGCCACCGTCAACGGACCCACCTCCACCGTCATCGCCGGAACCCCCACCGCACTCACCGACGTCATGGCACAAGCGGAAGCCACCGGGATCCGGGCCCGAGCGATCGCCGTCGACTACGCCTCCCACACCCCTCACATCGAACGCATCCGGGAGCAGCTCCTCCGGCTCGCCGCACCCATCACCCCCCGCACCGGCGACATCCCCATGTACTCCACCGTCACCGCCACCCCCATCGACGGCGCAACCCTCAACGCCGAGTACTGGTACCGCAACCTCCGCCAACCCGTCCGCTTCCACGACACCGTCCACACCCTCGCCACCGACGGACACACCCTCTACCTCGAAACCAGCCCCCACCCCGTCCTCACCACCGCCATCCAGGAAACCGGCACCCACGCCACCGGCACCCTCCGCCGCAACCACGGTGGCGTCCAGCAACTCCTCACCACCCTCGCCACCCTCTGGACCCACGGCCTCACACCCAACTGGCGAACGGTGCTCACCCCCCACACCCCCACCAACCTCCCCACCTACCCCTTCCAACGCCACCACTACTGGCTGGACACCGCGGCCCCGCACCGGCACCGCGACACCGCGGGCCCGGATGCGCACGCGGGTTTCTGGGAGGTCGTGGAGCGCGAGGACCTGGAGGGGCTGGCGCGGACCCTGCGGTTGGAGGAGTCACAGGCGGAGTTGACGACCCTGCTCCCCGCGCTGTCGGCGTGGCGTCGACGGCAGAGCGCGGCGTCCACGATGGATGCGTGGCGGTATCGCGAGGACTGGAGGCCGCTGCCCGACACCACCGCGCCCGCGCTGTCCGGCACGTGGCTCGTGGTCCTCGCGCCCGAGCAGAAGGGCGGGGCGCTGCATGAGGCGGTCGCCACGGCCCTGAACCGGCACGGGGCCATGGTGGAGACGGTGGTCGTGGCGCCCGACGATCCGCGCCGCTGGGCCGACACCATCGCCGCGCTCGCCCCGCACACCACGGCGCCCGTCGTCGGTGTGCTCTCGTTGCTCGCCCGTGACGAGGCCGTCGGGCTGCACCGCACTCTGCGGCTGATCCAGGGCCTGGAGGCGGCGGGTCTGTTCGCGCCGCTGTGGTGTGTCACCCAGGGCGCGGTGTCCGTCGGCGGCCACGATCCGCTGATGGGCCCGGCGCAGGCGCTGGTGTGGGGTCTGGGGCGGGTGGCGGCACAGGAACTCGCCACTCGCTGGGGCGGGTTGGTGGATCTGCCCCAGGAGCTGGACGAACGGACGACGGCCCGGTTGTGCGCCGTGCTGGCCGCCGGTACCCACGAGGACCAGGTGGCGGTCCGCGCCGCCGGGATCCTCGGACGCCGTATCGTCAGGGCGCCACGCCTCGGCGATGTGCTCGACGACGGCTGGGCCCCCGGCCCCGGTACGGTCCTGATCACCGGTGGCACCGGGGCCCTCGGCAGCCAGGTGGCCCGTCGGCTCGCGGCCCGTGGCGCCGAGCATCTGCTGCTCGTCAGCCGCCGGGGCGACACCGCGCCGGGAGCGGCCGAGCTGGTGGCGGAGCTGACCGCATCGGGAGCCAAGGCGACGGTGGCGGCCTGCGACGTCGGGGACGCCGCCGCACTCCGCGCGCTCGTGGCGTCGATTCCGGCCGCGTACCCGCTGACCTCGGTGTTCCACACGGCGGCCGTCCTGGACGACGCCGCCATCTCCGCCCTCACCCCCGAGCAGGTGGACCGCGTGCTGCGGGTCAAGGCCGATGCGGCGTGGCGGCTGCATGAGCTGACCCGGGACCTGGAGCTGTCCGCGTTCGTGCTGTTCTCCTCCCTGGCGGGCACCGTGGGCATGGTGGGCCAGGGCAACTACGCGCCCGGCAACGCCTATGTGGACGCCCTGGCCCGCCACCGCCGCTCGCGGGGGCTGGTGGCCACCTCCGTGGCCTGGGGTTCCTGGGCGCGGGGCGGTATGGCCGAACGGGACGCGGTGACCGAGCTGCGGCTGCGCCATGGCGTACCGCTGCTGCCGCCGGAGTCGGCGATCCGCGCGCTGGAGGCGGCGCTGGCGGACGGCGAGACGGCCCTGGTCATCGCCGATGTCGACTGGGACCGCTTCGCCCACGCCTACACCGCCGCCCGCCCCAGCCATCTGCTCGATGAGATCCCCGAGGCCCGGCGAGCACTCGGCCCGGCCGACGGTGCGGGGGCCGAGGCCCCCGGTGGCGGTACGGTGGCGTCCCTGCGCGACCGGCTCGCCGACGCGAAGCCCGAGGAACGCGAACGGCGGCTCCTCGATGCCGTACGCGGCCAGGTGGCCGCCGTCCTCGGCCATGACTCGGCCGAGGCCGTGGGCACCAGGCGGCCGTTCCTGGAGCTCGGTCTGGACTCGGTCACCGCGGTGGAGCTGCGCAACCGGCTCGGGAGCGTCACGGGGCTCCCACTGCCCGCCACCCTGATCTTCGACTTCCCGACGGTGGCCGAACTCGTCGGCTATCTGAGCACACAGCTCTTCCCCGGCACCGCGCCCGATACCAGCGGCCCGGATGGCGCCGTCGAAGCGGCCACGAGCGATGGCACGGCCGAACTCGACCGTTTGGAACGGCTATTGGGGACGCTGCCGAGCGACGCCCCCGCCCGCTCCGAGATCGCCGACCGACTGCGCCGGCTGCTCCGGTCCGCCGTGGACACCGTGGACACCGCGAACGCCGTCGAGGAACCGGTGGCGTCCGAGGACCTCGAAGCGGCCACCAACGACGAGCTCTTCGACTACATCGAGAAGGAATTCGGGATCTCCTGACCCCGTTCCGCCCCGCCCGCTCACCAGCCGGTCTGTCCCGCCTACTCACCTCTCACCGCCGACTCTTCGCATGGAGCACCGACATGGACGATGTGCACAAGCTCCGCCACTATCTGACCCGGGTCACCGCGGAGCTCAAGGAGACGCGGGCGCAACTGCGGGCGGCGGAGTCGGCGGCCGGTGAGCCGGTGGCGATCGTCGGAATGAGCTGCCGCTACCCCGGCGGAGTGGCCTCGCCCGAGGCGCTGTGGGAGCTCGTCGAGGGAGGCGGGGACGCCATTTCCGGGTTCCCGGCCGACCGTGGCTGGGATCTGGCGGCGCTGGCCGACCCGGACGGCGAACGGCCGGGCACCTCGTACACCGCCGAGGGCGGATTCCTCCATGACGCGGGCGAGTTCGACGCCGGCTTCTTCGGCATCTCACCACGTGAGGCGCTTGCCATGGACCCCCAGCAGCGGCTGCTGCTGGAGACCTCCTGGGAGCTGTTCGAGCGATCGGGCATCGATCCGGAGTCGCTGCGCGGCAGCCGGACCGGGGTGTTCATCGGCGCCAGCTTCCATGACTACGGCAGCAGGCTGCCCGCGATCCCGGAGGAGGTCGAGGGCCATGCCATGACCGGTGTCGCGGGCAGCGTCGTCTCGGGCCGTATCGCCTACACCTTCGGGCTGACCGGCCCGGCCCTCACCGTGGACACCGCGTGTTCCTCCTCGCTGGTGGCGCTGCATCTGGGAGTGCGGGCGCTGCGCAACGGCGACTGCGGGATGGCGGTCGTCGGCGGTGTCGCCGTGATGTCCACACCGGATCTGTTCACCGAGTTCAGCAGGCAGCAGGGGCTGGCCCGGGACGGCCGGTGCAAGGCGTTCGCCGCCGCCGCGGACGGCATGGGCGCGGCGGAGGGCGTGGGGCTGCTGCTGGTGGAACGGCTCTCCGACGCCCGCCGCAACGGCCACCAGGTGCTCGGCGTGATCCGCGGCTCGGCGGTCAACCAGGACGGCGCCTCCAACGGCCTCACCGCGCCCAACGGCCCCGCCCAACGGCGAGTGATCCGGGACGCGCTGGCCGACGCGAGCGTGGCTTCGTCCGAGGTGGATGTGATCGAGGCGCACGGAACGGGCACAGCGCTCGGCGATCCGATCGAGGCACAGGCCCTGCTCGCCACCTACGGCCAGGACCGGCCCGCCGAACGCCCCGCACTGCTGGGCTCGGTGAAATCCAACATCGGCCACACCCAGGCCGCGGCGGGCATGGCCGGTGTGATCAAGATGGTCCTGGCCATGCGCAACGACGTGGTGCCGCGCACCCTGCATGTGGACGAGCCGACCCCGCATGTGGACTGGGCCTCCGGCGCGGTGACGCTGGTGACCGCGAACACGCCCTGGCCCGAGGCCGAACGAGCACGCCGCGCGGCGGTGTCCTCGTTCGGAGTCAGCGGCACCAACGCACACGTCATCCTCGAAGCGGCACCACACGCAGAGACCACGACCGAATCCGCACCCACCGAGGGCGCGCTGCCGTGGGTGATCTCCGCACGCTCCGAGCCCGCGCTACGAGCACAGGCAGCACAACTGCGCGCCTTCGCCACCACCAGCGACCGGCATCCCGCCGACATCGGCTGGACCCTCGCCCAACACCGCGCCGCGCTCGAACACCGGGCGGTGGTCGTGGCCGCCGACCGGGACACCTTCCTGGCCGGACTGGACGCCATCGCCACCGGCGAACCCGCCCCCCACGTAGTCAGCGGCGTGGCCCCGGCAGAACCGCCCTCCGGCGCGGTCTTCGTCTTTCCGGGGCAGGGTTCGCAGTGGGTCGGCATGGCCGCCGAACTCCTCACCACCACACCGGCGTTCGCCGAAACCATCGACCAGTGCGCCCAGGCCCTCGCCCCGCACATCGACTGGGACCTCCTCGACGTCCTACGCGAGACCTCCGACGACACCGCGCTGGAACGGGTGGACGTGGTCCAGCCCGCCCTCTGGGCCGTCATGGTCTCCCTCGCCCAGGTGTGGCGTTCACTCGGCATCGAGCCCTCCGCCGTCATCGGCCACTCACAAGGCGAGATCGCCGCCGCATGCGTAGCCGGTGCCCTCACCCTCGACGACGGCGCCCGACTCATCGCCCTCCGCAGCCGCCTCATCGCGGAGGAACTCGCCGGACACGGCGGCATGGTCTCCCTGACCACCCCCGCCGACCAGGCACACGAGCTACTGACCGGCCACGACGACGTATGGATCGCC
>NZ_JAGFNO010000090.1:0-6717 GCF_017592595.1 Streptomyces sp. NEAU-YJ-81
CAACACCACATGATCAGCCAACCACCCATGCGAAACCAACGACAACCGACCCGTCAACAACACCCCATCCACACCCGCCAACCCCACCACCGCACCCAACAACGGATGATCAGCCGAACCCAGACCAGCGGATGTCACATCGCCGACGCCCGACGGAGGAGTCTTGATCCAGTAGTGCTGATGCTGGAAGGCATAGGTCGGCAATTCCACCTGCCGAGCGCCCGTCCCGCGGAACACCGTGGACCAGTCGACAGAAGCACCGCCGACATACGCCTCGGACACGGAGGTCAGGAAACGGTCCAGGCCACCCTCGTCACGGCGCAGTGAACCGACGGCGGTGACACGGGTGCCGTGATCCTCGGCCGTCTGCTCCACACCCATCGTCAGGACGGGGTGGGCACTGGCCTCGATGAACGTATCGAAGCCGTCGGCCAGCAGGGTGCGGACGGTCTCATCGAAGCGCACCGTCTGACGCAGATTCCGGTACCAGTACCCGGCGTCCAGCCCCGCCGTATCGAGCACGCCACCGGTCACCGTCGAATAAAACGGCACCGACGACGAGCGCGGGCTGATCCCCGCGAGCTCCCGCAGCAACTCGCCCTCGATAGCTTCGACATGGGCACAGTGCGAGGCGTAGTCCACGGGAATGCGACGCGCCCGGATCTCCCCGCCCTCGCACACCGCCAGCAGCTCGTCCAACGCGTCCGCGTCACCCGAGACAACAACCGCCGAAGGCCCGTTCACCGCCGCCACCGACAACCGCTCACCCCACGCCGCCAGCCGCTCCCGTACCTCCCCCACCGGCAGTGACACCGACACCATGCCGCCACGCCCCGACAACGCCCGCAACGCCTTGCTCCGCAACGCCACCACCCGCGCCGCGTCCTCCAACGACAACGCACCCGCCACACACGCCGCCGCAATCTCACCCTGCGAATGCCCCACCACCGCCACAGGCTCCACCCCGTACGAACGCCACAACTCCGCCAACGACACCATCACAGCCCACAACACCGGCTGCACCACATCCACCCGCTCCAACGCACCCGCATCGCCAAGCACATCCACCAACGACCAGTCCACAAACGGCGCCAACGCCGCCCCACACTCACCAACCCGCTCCGCAAACACCGGCGAAGACTCCAACAACCCCGCCGCCATCCCCACCCACTGCGCCCCCTGCCCCGGAAACACCAACACCGCACGACCATCAGCACCCACAACCCCACCCCGCACCAACCCCGGAGCATCCCGGCCCTCCGCCAGCGCGGCCACACCGCCAACCAAGCCACCTCGGTCACCGGCCAACACCACCGCACGATGCTCGAAAACGGTACGAGCCGTCGCCAGCGACCACCCGACGTCCCCAGCCGACAGCTCTGTCCGCTCCTCCATGTACGACGCCAGCCGATCCGCCTGCGATCGCAAGGCCGCCTCGGAGCGGGCCGACAGCACCCACGGCACCACCGCACGCTCGACGGACATCGCACCGACCGTGGCAGAGGGGCCCCCGCCCGTGCCCTCGTCCGCCGCGTCATCCTCATCGCCCACCGGCGCCTGCTCGAGGACGACATGGGCGTTGGTGCCGCTGACGCCGAAGGCCGACACACCGGCCCGGCGCGGCCCACCGTTCTCCGGCCATGCGACCTTCTCGGCCAGCAGCTCGACCGCGCCGGCCGACCACTCCACGTGCGGCGTCGGCTCATCGACGTGCAGCGTTTTCGGCAGCGCACCGTGTTGCATGGCCAGCACCATCTTCATCACGCCGGCCACACCCGCCGCCGCCTGCGTATGGCCGATGTTGGACTTCACCGACCCCAGCAGCAGCGGCCTACCGTCCGCGCGGTCCTGGCCGTAGGTGGCCAGCAGCGCCTGCGCCTCGATCGGGTCGCCCAGCGTCGTACCCGTGCCGTGTGCCTCGACCGCGTCCACCTCGGCGGCCGACAACCGCGCGTTGGTCAGGGCCTGGAGAATAACGCGTTGCTGGGAAATGCCGTTGGGCACGGTCAGTCCACTGCTGCTGCCGTCCTGGTTGACGGCGGAGCCGCGTACCACCGCCAGCACCGGGTGACCGTTGCGCCGCGCGTCCGACAGCCGCTCCAGCAGCAGCATGCCCACACCCTCGCCCCAGCCCGTACCGTCCGCGGCCGCCGCGAACGCCTTGCACCGGCCGTCCGGCGCAAGACCCCGCTGACGGCTGAACTCCACGAAGAGACCGGGCGTGGACATCACGGTCACGCCACCGGCGAGGGCGAGCGGGCACTCCCCCTGCCGCAGGGACTGCACCGCGAGATGCAGTGCCACCAGAGACGATGAGCAGGCGGTGTCCACCGTCACCGCGGGCCCTTCGAAGCCGAAGGTGTAAGAGAGCCGACCCGACATCACGCTGGCCGCACCGCTGGTGGCCAGGAAGCCCTCGACACCCTTCGGGGCCTGCCGCAGCGCGACGGTGTAGTCCTGACCGTTGGTGCCCACGAAGACACCGGCCTTGGTGCCGCGCAACGACGCCGGGGTGACACCGGCCCGCTCCATGGCCTCCCAGGACGTCTCCAGCAGCAGCCGCTGCTGCGGGTCCATCGCCAGCGCCTCACGCGGCGAGATGCCGAAGAAGGTGGGATCGAAGGCGCCCGCGTCGGAGAGGAACGCGCCCTCCTTGACGTACGAGGTGCCGGAGCGGTCGGGGTCGGGGTCGTACAGCTCCGCCAGGTCCCAGCCCCGGTCCTCCGGGAACGCGCTCACGGCGTCCTCGCCACCGGCCAGCAGCTCCCACAGCTCCTCCGGGGACCGCACACCGCCGGGGAACCGGCAGCTCATCGCCACAATCGCGATCGGCTCCCGGGACTTCTCCTCGACATCGCGGAGCCGTCGCTGCGTCTGCCGGAGATCAGCCATGACGCGCTTGAGGTACTCAACGAGCTTCTCTTCGTTTGACACTTGGTCCTGCCCCCTCGAAGAAACCAGGTGGTTCTCGTTCATGTCAGGCGTCTCCGAGTTCTCTGTCGATGACGTCGAAGAGCTCGTCCACCGATGCGCTTTCCAGGTCGTCGTCGTTGGCGACGTCGTCCCGTACGGCGCTCCCGCCGCCGCTGACGGGTTCGCTCAGCTTGGCCAGCACCGACTGGAGCCGGACGATCGCCTTCGTCCGGGCGATGTCGTCCTGCTCCATGGCCGAGAGGACGGATTCGAGTCGGTCGATCTCGGCGGGCAACGACTTCTCCGGGGCGGCCTCGTCCTCGACCAGCTCACCCTTGAGATGGCGGGCCAGCGCCGACGGCGATCCGTAGTCGAACAGGGCCGTCGGCCGCAGCCGCAGCCCGGTGGCCGCGTTCAGCCGGTTGCGCAGCTCCACGGCGGTCAGCGAATCAAGGCCCATGTCGAAGAAGCCACGCTCACCGTCGATGCCCTCGTGCGTGGCGTATCCGAGGACGGCCGCCGTCTGCGTACGCACCAGGTCGAGCAGGGCGGGTTCGCGCTCCGTCGCCGGGAGCTCCGCGAGGGTCGTGGCGAGCGCCGGCCGGTGTGTGCCGGCGGCCTGCCCGTCCAAGGTGGCGTCGGCGGCCTGCCGTACCGCCCTGACCTCGGCGATGTCGCCGAAGAGGAGACCGAGCCGGGTGCCGTCGACACCGGCTGTGAACCGCGGCCAGTCGATGTCCGTGATGACCGGGCAGGTGTCGGACTGGTTGACGGCCCGCGCCATCGCTGTGACGGCCAGCTCGGGTTCCATCGCGGGAAGGCCGAACCGCTCCATACGGCCGCTGACGGCCGCGTCCTGGGCGGCCATGCCACCGTCGGCCCACGGCCCCCAGGCCACGGAGGTGGCGGGCAGGCCCTCGGCCCGGCGGTGTTCGGCGAGCGCGTCCAGGAAGGCGTTCGCCGCCGCGTAGTTGCCCTGTCCGGCTCCGCCCACCGTCGCGGAGAACGAGGAGAACAGCACAAACGCCGAAAGGTCCAGCTCGCGCGTCAGCTCATGCAGATGCCACGCCGCCTCCGACTTCGCCCGCAACACACCATCGAACCGCTCCACCGACAACCCATCCAGCACACCGTCATCCAGCACACCCGCCGCATGCACCACCGCTGTCAGCGGGAACTCCTCGGGCACCCCGGCCAACACTCCGGCCAGCGCCTGCCGGTCGCCCACATCACACGCCGCGACCGTCACCCGAGCACCCAACTCCGCCAGCTGTGCCCGCAACTTGTCCACACCTTCAGCCGCCGGACCACGCCGCGAGAGCAGCAGCAGGTGCTCCGCACCGGCCCGCGCCAGCCACCGCGCCACATGGGCGCCCAGCGCACCCGTACCACCGGTCACCAGCACCGTCCCCGACGGCGTCCACACCTCCCCGCCCTGCGCACCCACCGCGGCACGAACCACACGGCGGGCGAACACACCCGACGCCCGCACCGCCAGCTCATCCTCACCGGTGGCACCGCTGATGGCGGCGGTCAGTCGCTCCAGAGCCCGGCCGTCCAGCGTCTGCGGCAAGTCGACTAGGCCGCCCCATCGCTCCGGGGCCTCCAGTCCGGCGACCCGGCCCAGGCCCCACACCGCCGCCTGCTCCACACTCGACGGACTCTCCACACCGCCTGTCGCCACCGCACCCCGCGTCACACACCACACGCGGCCACCCACACCCGCGTCCCCGATCCCCTGAAGCAGGGACAACGTCAACGCCAGACCCAACGGCACCGCCCTGTGCTCACCATGCCGTCCCTCCGCCAGGGCCAGCAGCGACAGCACCCCCGTGACATCGGCGGCCCGGTCCGCACCCAGAGCCTCGCGCAACCGCGCCGCCACCGCCTCACGGTCGGCGTCCGCATCCTCCAGCTCGACGACCACGGGCAGCGCGCCCCGCGCGGCCAAGCCGGCCACGCAGTCCGCGACCCATGCGTCGCCGGCCAGCCCAGCGGGCACCGCCACCAGCCAGGATCCCGTCAGCGCACCCGCCGCCTCCGAGACCGGCGACCATGCGATCCGGTAGCGCCACGCGTCGACCTGTGACCGCTCACGGCTACGACGCCGCCACGACGACAGGACCGGCAGCACCGCCGCGAGCGACTCACCCGCATCGGCCT
The DNA here is from genome assembly GCF_017592595.1 of Streptomyces sp. NEAU-YJ-81. NCBI lineage: Bacteria > Bacillati > Actinomycetota > Actinomycetes > Kitasatosporales > Streptomycetaceae > Streptomyces > Streptomyces sp. NEAU-YJ-81. The sequence goes on from NZ_JAGFNO010000090.1 coordinate 5,077, forward strand.
CGTTCTCGACGGCCAGCGTGCCCGCGAGCGCCGACAGGTCCTCGCGTTCCACCGCGTCCCAGAAGTCGGCGTCGGCGGACTCGCGGGCGTCTGCCGTGCCGTGCTGGGCTCCCGGCGCCGCCGCTGTCTCAACCCAGTAGCGCTTGCGTTGGAAGGCATACGTCGGCAGCTCCACGCGCCGCGCCGGCCGTCCGGCGGTGGCCGCGAGCACGGGCATCCAGTCCACCGGCGCACCCCGTACATGGGCCACGGCGGCGAGCGTCAGCGCGGTCTCGACCTCGCTGCGGCCGGAGCGTGCGGCCGGTAGGAAGACGGCGACGTCAGCTGTCTCATCGGGCAGGCACTGCTCGCCCATCGTGGACAGGACCTCGTCCGGGCCGAGCTCCAGGAAGGTGGTGACTCCCACGTCCGCCAGACTCCGCACCCCGTCCGCGAACCGCACCGCCTCGCGGACGTGCCGTACCCAGTACGCGGCCGAGCACAGCGCCTCGGCATCAGCGACCGCGCCCGTCACATTCGACACGACGGGAATACGCGGAGGCGCATACGACAGCCCCTCGGCCACCTGCCGGAACTCGGCCAGCATCGGCTCCATCAACGGCGAGTGGAAAGCGTGCGAAACACGCAGCCGCTTCGTCTTGACGCCCTGGACCTCAAGATGCCCGGCGACCTCCATCACCGCCTCCTCGGCACCGGAGATCACCGTCGAACGCGGACCGTTGACCGCCGCCACACTCACCTCGGCCTCACGACCCGCCAGCAACGGCAACACATCCACCTCGGCGGCCTGCACCGACACCATCACCCCACCCGACGGCAACCCCTGCATCAACCGCCCACGAGCCGCCACCAACACACACGCATCCCCAAGCGACAACACACCCGCCACATGAGCAGCCACCAACTCACCAATCGAATGCCCCGCCACAAAATCCGGCCGCACACCCCACGACTCCACCAACCGAAACAGCCCCACCTCCACCGCAAACAACCCACACTGCGCAAACACCGTCTCATCCAACCCCAACGCATCCCCGCTGATCACCTCCCGCAGCGAACGCTCCAACACCCCCTCGAAATACCCACACACCTCATCAAACGCCTCCGCGAACACCGGGAACGCCTCATACAACTCCCGGCCCATCCCGACCCGCTGACTACCCTGACCCGAGAACAACACCGCGAGCTTCCCCGGCACCACCGGACCCCGCACCACACCCGCCACCGGTACGCCATCCACCAGCGCGCCCAGCCCGGCGGCGAAGCCCTTACGGTCAGCGGCCAGGACCACCGCCCGGTGCTCGAACACCGACCGTGTCGTGGCCAACGACAGCGCCACATCGGCCACGGGCGCCTCCGCCCCGGCCTGACTCCGCGCGTACGGCAGCAACCGCTCCGCCTGTGCCCGCAACGCACCCTCGGACTTCGCCGACACCACCCACGGCACCAGCACCGACTCCTCGGGGCCCTCGGTCACCGGCTCGGCGACGGGCGTCTCCTCGGGGGCGTGTTCCAGGATGACGTGTGCGTTGGTGCCGCTGATACCGAAGGACGACACACCCGCACGCCGCGGACGGCCCGTATCCGGCCACACCACCGCATCCGTCAACAACTCCACCGCACCCGCCGACCACTCCACAT
>NZ_JAGFNO010000091.1:0-6467 GCF_017592595.1 Streptomyces sp. NEAU-YJ-81
GCACATCCACCAACGACCAGTCGGTGAACTCCGCCAGCGCCGCGGCACACTCCTCGATCCGCGCGGCGAACACCGGCGAGGCGTCCATCAGCCCCACCGCCATACCGGCCCACTGCGACCCCTGCCCCGGGAACACGAACGCCGTCCGGCCGCCGACGACGGAGCCCTGTGCGACGCACGCCGCCATACCGCCCTCGGCCAGGGCGGTGAGCCCGGCCAGCAGATCGGCGCGGTCGTGGCCGCGCACCACGGCGCGGTGGTCGAGCTGGGCCCGGGTGGTGGTCAGCGAGAGGCCCACGTCGACCGGGCTCGGCCCGGGGTCGGCCTCGAGGTGCGCCAGCAGCCGCTGCGCCTGGTCGCGCAGCGCCGCCGCGCTCTTGCCCGACACCGCCCACGGCACCACGTCCAGCCGCTTCGACGACGGGGTCGGTTGCTCGGTGGCTTCCTCGGCCTCCTCGGTCTCCTCGGCGGGGGCCTGCTCCAGGATGGTGTGCGCGTTGGTGCCGCTGAAGCCGAAGGAGGACACCGCGGCCCGGCGCGGGTGGTCGGTCTCCGGCCAGGGGGTGGTCTCGGCGAGCAGCGACACCGCGCCCGCCGACCAGTCGACATGCGGGGTCGGCTCGTCGATGTGCAGAGTCCTCGGCAGGACGCCATGGCGGATGGCCATGACCATCTTGATGATGCCCGCGACACCGGCCGCGGCCTGGGTGTGCCCGATGTTGGACTTGATCGAGCCGAGCAGCAGCGGCTGGTCCTCGGTGTGCTCCTGGCCGTAGGTGGCGAGCAGCGCCTGTGCCTCGATCGGGTCGCCGAGTGTCGTACCGGTGCCGTGTGCTTCGACGGCGTCGACATCGGCCGCGGAGAGGCGGCCGTTGGTGAGCGCCTGGTGGATGACGCGCTGCTGGGACGGGCCGTTGGGCGCGGTCAGACCGTTGGAGGCGCCGTCCTGGTTGATGGCGCTGCCGCGGACGATGGCGAGCACCGGGTGGCCGTTCTTCCGCGCGTCCGACAGCCGCTCGACCAGCAGCATGCCGACGCCCTCGCCCCAGCCGGTGCCGTCCGCGGCGGCGGCGAAGGGCTTGCAGCGGCCGTCAGCGGCGAGCCCGCGCTGCCGGCTGAACTCGGTGAACGTCGACGGGGTGGCCATCACCGTGACACCGCCCGCGAGCGCGAGCGAGCATTCGCCGTTGCGCAGCGCCTGGACCGCCATGTGCAGGGTGACCAGCGACGACGAGCACGCCGTGTCGACGGTGACCGCCGGGCCCTCCAGACCGAAGGTGTACGACACCCGGCCCGAGGCGATGGAGCCGGAGCTTCCGGTGCCGAGGAAGCCCTCGACGCCCTCGGGCACGGAGTCGAGCCGCGAGGTGTAGTCGTGGTACATCACGCCCGCGAAGACACCGGTCCGGCTGCCGCGCAACCCGGTCGGGTCGACCCCTGCCCGCTCGAACGCCTCCCAGGACGTCTCCAGCAGCAGCCGCTGCTGCGGGTCCATCGCCATGGCCTCGCGCGGCGAGATCCCGAAGAGCGTGGGGTCGAAGCCGCCCGCGTCGTAGAGGAATCCGCCCTCGTTCACATAGCTGGCGCCCGCCTGGTCGGGGTCGGCGTCATAGAGCGACTCGATGTCCCAGCCGCGGTCCGTGGGGAAGCCGGAGATCGCGTCCTCGCCGCCCACGACGAGCCGCCACAGCTCCTCGGGGGTGCGGACACCGCCCGGGTAGCGGCAGCTCATCGCGACGATCGCGATCGGCTCCTGGTGCCGCTCCTCGACCTCGCGAAGCTGTCGGCGGGCCTGACGCAGGTCGGCGGTGGCCCGCTTGAGGTAATCCCGGAGCTTGTCCTCGTTATTCACCATTGCGTCGGCTCCTTGCGAAGAGGGAGGGGGTGCTCATGTGTTCAGAACGCTCCCGTTCAGGAGGAGCCGAGTTCGTCGTCGAGCAGATCGAAGAGCTCATCGTCGGTCGCGGATTCGAGGTCGTGGTCGTCGGTGTCGCCGTCTGCGGTCGCTTCCTGGGCGTCGTTCCACTTCGCCAGGAGCGCCTGGAGGCGCATGGTGATCCTGGAGCGGGTGACGCTGTCGTCGGCGGCCACCGCCAGGGCGGCTTCCAGACGGTCGAGTTCGCCGAACACCGACGGGCCGCCGCCGTCCCCGTGCGGGAGTTCCGCACGCAGATGGTCGGTCAGGGCGTCGGGGGTCGGGTAGTCGAAGATCAGCGTGGCGGGCAGCCGGAGCCCGGTGGCCGCGCCGAGCCGGTTGCGGAGTTCGACGGCGGTGAGCGAGTCGAAGCCCAGCTCCTTGAAGGCCGCGCCGGGTTCGATCGCCGCCGCGCTGCCGTAGCCGAGCACGGTGGCCACCTGGCCGCAGACCAGGTTGAGCAGGAAGCGGTCCCGTTCGGCCGCGGACATGCCCGCGAGCCGCTCGGCGATGCCCGCCGCCTCGTCCGCCCCGCCGCCACCGGCCGCGGCCCGCCGTACGGGGGTGCGGATCAGCCCGCGCAGCAGCGGGGCGACCCCGGCCGTGGACTGGGCGCGCAGGGCGGCGATGTCCAGGGCGGCGGGGATCAGCACCGCGTGTCCGGCGAGGGCGGCCACGTCGAACAGGGCCAGGCCCTCGGCGTTGCTCAGCGCGCCCATGCTGCCGCGGCTCATCCGCTGCCGGTCGGCGTCGGCGAGGGTCGCGGCCATGCCGCCGTCGTCCTCCCACAGGCCAAAGGCCAGGGAGACGGCGGGCAGGCCCTGGGCGCGGCGGTGCTGGGCGAGTGCGTCCAGGAAGGTGTTGGCCGCCGCGTAGTTGCCCTGCCCCGGGTTGCCGAAGACACCGGCCGCCGAGGAGAACAGGACGAACGCGGAGAGGTCGCTGTCGCGGGTCAGCTCGTGGAGGTTCCACGCCGCGTCCACCTTGGGCCGCAGCACCCGCTCGACGCGCTCCGGGGTGAGGGATTCGATGATCCCGTCGTCCAGGACGCCCGCCGCGTGGATCACGGCGGTGAGGGGGTGGTCGGCGGGGATGTCCGCCAGGAGGCCGGCGAGCGCGTCCCGGTCGGCCGCGTCGCATGCCGCCCAGGTGACCTCGGCGCCCAACGCGCCCAGCTCGGCGGCCAGTTCGGCGGCGCCCGCCGCCTCCGCGCCACGGCGGCTGGTCAGCAGCAGCCTCCGGGCGCCGCGCTCGGTCACCAGATGGCGGGCCAACTGCCCGCCCAGGGTGCCGGACGCGCCGGTGATCAGCACGGTGCCCGTCGGGTCGAGTCCGGGCACGGCCGCCTCGTCCAGGGCCGCCACCCGGGCGAGGCGCGGTGCGTGGACGGTCCCGGCGCGGACGGCCAGTTGTGGCTCGTCCGTCCGCAACCCTGCGACCAGGGCGAGGAGCCAGCCGTTGGCGGCACTGTCTCCGTGGACATCGACGTCGCCTTGGACATCGACCAGGACGAAGCGGCCCGGGTGCTCGGCCTGCGCCGACCGCACCAGGCCCCAGGCGGCGGCGTGGGTCAGGTCGTCCACGCCCTCGGTCCCTTCGGCCCCTTCGGCCCCGGTGTCGTCGCCGGTGGTCACGGCCACCGCGCCACGGGTGAGGAGAACCAGCCGGGAGTCGGCGAACCGCTCGTCGGCGATCCACTCCTGGACCAGCGCCAGCGTCCGCCGGACGACGGTGTGCGCGGCGCCCGCGGTGTCCCCGGGCGTGCCCAGGTCGGGCAGGCACGGCACGAGGACCACATCGGGCGCGATCCCCTCGGCCTCCACCGCCTCGGCGAGCGCGGAGAGCCCCGCGTAGGTCTCGGCCTCGATACCGGTGTCCGCGTCCGTCAGCGCGGCCGTGATCTTCAGGTCGCCGCCGGTGCCGTCCAGGACGGCCCACAGAGCTGTGTCCTCCGGCCGCCGCGGCTCGGCGGGCACGGGCAGCGCGGCCCAGTCGAGACGGAACAGCGCCTCGTGGTGTGCGGTACGGGCGGCCGCGAACTGCTCGGCGTCCAGCGGTCGCAGCGCCAGCGAGCCGACCGACGCCACCGGGGCACCGGCCTCGTCGGTGATCTCCAGCGCCACCGCGCCCTGCCCGGCCGGGGAGACCCGCACCCGCAGCGCGGTCGCACCGACCGCGTGCAGCCGTACGGCGTCCCACGAGAACGGCAGCCGGGCCCGGCCCGCCTCCTCGGCCGGGAAGAACCCGCCGAGCGCCACCGTGTGCAGCGCGGCGTCCAGCAGCGCCGGGTGCAGCCCGTACGCACGGGCCTCGCCCTGCCGGTCCTCGTCGAGCGCCACCTCGGCGAACACCTCGTCCCCGCGCCGCCAGGCGGCCCGCAGCCCCTGGAACACCGGTCCGTAGACGAGGCCGAGCGCGGCGAAGCCGTCGTACAGCCCTTCCACGTCGAGCGGTTCGAGGTCGTCGGTGGTCCCGGTGGCGGCCGGGGGCCATTCCGCCGTGCCGGTGGTGACGGCGGAGGAGGAGTCGGAGACCGTGAGCACACCGGAGGCGTGCCGGATCCACGGCTCGTCGGCGGCGTCCTCCAGCCGCGAGTAGACGGTCAGCGCGCGGCGCCCGTCGGGGCCGTCGGGCTCGTCCACGGCGACCCGAAGCTGCACTCCGCCGCGCTCCGGAAGGATCAGCGGCGCTTCGAGGGTCAGCTCGTCCAGCAGATCGCAGCCGACCTGGTCACCGGCGCGTACCGCCAACTCGACCAGGGCCGTACCGGGCAGCATCACGGTGTCCATGACGGCGTGATCGGCCAGCCAGGGGTGCGTACGGAGCGAGAGCCGGCCCGTGAAGAGGAAGCCCTCGGAGTCGGGCAGATCCACCGCCGCGCCCAGCAGCGGGTGATCGGCCGAGCCGAGACCGGCCGAGACCACGTCGCCCACGGCTCCGGCGGGAGCCTCCAGCCAGTAGCGCTCGCGCTGGAAGGGGTACGTCGGCAGCTCGGTGCGCTGGGCGCCGGTCCCCGCGAAGAACGCCGCCCAGTCGACTGCCACACCGCGCACATGGGCACGGGCGATGGCGGCCGTCAGGGTCTCGGCCTCAGTGCGGTCCTTGCGCAGCGCGGCGGCGAACGCGGCGTCCTCGCCGGTCACACAGTCCTGGGCCATGGCGGTGAGGACACCGTCGGGGCCGAGTTCGAGGTAGGTGGTGACGCCCTGGGCTTCCATCGTCCGGACGCCGTCGAGGAAGCGGACAGCCTCGCGGACGTGGCGCACCCAGAAGTCGGCGGTCGTGATCTCCTCGGCGGAGACGACGGAACCGGTGAGGTTGGAGACGATCGGGATGCGCGGGGCCTCGTAGGTCAGCCCCTCGGCCACCTCACGGAAGGCGTCCAACATGCCGTCCATACGCGGCGAGTGGAACGCGTGGCTGACCGTGAGGCGCTTGGTCTTACGGCCCTGCGCCTCGAAGCCCGCCGCGATCCGCTCGGCCGCGTCCTCGTCACCCGCGATGACGATGGAGGTGGGCCCGTTGAGGGCGGCGATGCTCACGCGGTCGGTGAGCAGCGGCGTGACCTCGTCCTCGGCCGCCTGGATGGCGATCATCGCGCCACCGGCGGGCAGTTCCTGCATCAGGCGGCCACGGGCGGCCACCAGCTTCGCCGCGTCCGCGAGGGAGAGGACACCCGCCACATGGGCGGCAGCCAGCTCACCGATCGAGTGACCCGACAGGAAGTCCGCCTTCAGAACCCAGGTCTCCACCAGCCGGAACAGCGCCACCTCGACCGCGAACAGCGCGGGCTGAGTGAACCCGGTCTGGTCCAGCGCCTCGGCATCCTCCCCGAACAGCACCGTCTTCAGCGGCCGTTCAAGGTGCCCGTCCAGCTCATCGCAGACCGCGTCGAACGCCTCGGCGAACGCCGGGTAGGCGTCGTACAGCTCACGGCCCATGCCGAGCCGCTGGCTGCCCTGCCCGGTGAACAGGAACGCCACCTTGCCGTCCGCCACCGCGCCTTCGGTGAGCCCGGCCGCCGACTCGCCACGCGCCAGCGCCTCCAGACCCGAGACCAGCCCGGCCCGGTCACCGCCGACGACCACCGCACGGTGGTCCAGCGCGGCCCGCGTGGTCGCGAGCGAGTACGCCAGGTCGGTCAGCGACAGCTCCGGCCGCCCCTCGACGTCGGCGAGCAGCCGTCCGGCCTGGGCGCGCAGCGCGTCGGTGTTCTTGCCGGAGAGCACCCACGGCAGAACGGACGGCTGGGCGACCGGGGCGGTCGGAGCCTCCGCCGGTTCGAGCTCAGGGGCCTGTTCGATGATGGTGTGCGCGTTGGTGCCGCTGAAGCCGAACGACGAGACCGCCGCCCGCCGGGGACGACCCGCCTCCGGCCACTCCACCGACTCCTGCAACAACGAAACCGCACCCGCCGACCAATCGATATGCGGCGACGGCTCCTGCGCATGCAACGTCCGCGGCAACACACCATGCCGCATCGCCATCACAATCTTGATGATCCCCGCAACACCGGCAGCAGCCTGCGTATGACCCATGTTCGACTTGATCG
>NZ_JAGFNO010000092.1:0-6456 GCF_017592595.1 Streptomyces sp. NEAU-YJ-81
GTCCGAGATGGACGGGGTATCAACATATCTGGCGTTGACTTTTGGCACGCTGTTGAGTTCTCAAGGAACGGACGCTTCCTTTGAAACCGTTTCACCGGTCTCTCCGGGCGCTTCCCTTCGGTGTTTCACACGCTATCAGACCATTTCCCGCTCTCCGAACCGGTGTCTTTCGCAAGGCATGCGAAAGCGGATCCGAGATTTGGATCAAGTAGCTGATGGCGCCGCCCTGAACCTGGATGTACACGCAGATGACCGCAGTGCTTCATCCGGTGGGCAGGAGTACGACAGTACAGCGCCTCGCGCGGCCGTGGCAAATCGATTCCAGGCCCGAGCGTCCACTCTGCCAGCGCCACGTGTGCGGAATCCGAAGTTCCTATGACTTACTCTTCTGGGCAGTGCGCTGTCCGGGACAGACGGTGACGGCGCGTGATGATTCTTCACCCCGGGAGGCCCCCATGACCAGCGTGACCTCACCGGTCACCGGCCGCGTGATCGGACTCGAAGCGGTTCCCGATCCGGTGTTCTCCGGCGCCATGGTCGGTCCGGGCACGGCGATCGACCCGGTGCTCGAGCCCGTTGTGGCCGTGGCTCCGGTCGACGGCATCGTCGTCTCTCTGCACCCGCACGCGTTCGTCGTCGTGGACGGGGAGGGACACGGTGTGCTCACCCACCTCGGCATCGACACCGTGCAATTGAACGGTGAGGGCTTCGAGGTACTCATCAACAAGGGAGACACCGTCAAGCGGGGCGACGCGATCGTGCGCTGGGACCCGGCCACCGCCGTGGCCGCGGGCAAGTCGCCGATCTGCCCGATCGTGGCGCTCGAGGCCACGGCCGATGCCCTGTCCGACGTCAAGGAGGACGTCGACGTGAAGCCGGGCGACACGCTCTTCAACTGGTGAGCCGCGCGTACGCTCGGCGGCCGGTGGGGACCGGGGCCGGGTGGCGCGCACTGCTGGTACGACATCCACCATGGCGGGGTTCCGCCGTATCGACCGGGGACGGGTGACATGGAGACAACGCTGCGAGGCGTCGGCGTGAGCCACGGGGTGGCCATCGGCGAGGTGCGCCATATGGGGACGGCGGTCCTGGAGCCGCCGGCGAGGCAGATTCCGGCCGATGAGGCGCCGCGTGAGCAGGGGCGAGCGCGCCAGGCCGTGGAGGCCGTGGCGGCCGATCTGGTCGCGCGCGGCAATCTGGCGGGCGGCGAGGCCCAGGCCGTGCTCGAGGCGCAGGCCATGATGGCGCAGGACCCGGAGCTGATGGCCGATGTCGAGCGGCGTATCGCCGTGGGCAGCACCGCCGAGCGCGCGGTGTACGACGCCTTCGCCGCCTACCGGGCGCTGCTCGCGGGGGCCGGGGACTATCTGGCGGGCCGGGTGGCCGACCTCGATGATGTGCGGAACCGGATCGTGGCGCGGCTGCTGGGTGTGCCGATGCCGGGTGTGCCGGACAGTGATGAGCCGTATGTGCTGATCGCGCGGGACCTCGCTCCCGCCGACACCGCGCTGCTCGACCCGACGCTGGTGCTGGGGTTCGTGACCGAGGAGGGCGGGCCGACGAGCCACAGCGCGATCCTCGCCCGTGCCCTGGGGGTGCCGGCCGTGGTCGCGCTGCCCGGTGCCGGGGATCTGGTCGAGGGAACCCTGATCGCCGTGGACGGCAGCACGGGTGAGATCTTCGTGTCCCCGAGCGAGGAGAAGCGGGCCGAGCTGACGCGGGCCGCCGAGGAGCGCCGGGCCGCGCTGGCCGCCTCCTCCGGTCCGGGTGCGACGTCGGACGGGCACAAGGTGCCGCTGCTGGCGAACGTCGGCGGACCGGCCGATGTGCCGGCGGCGGTCGAGGCGGGCGCCGAGGGTGTGGGGCTGTTCCGCACCGAGTTCCTCTTCCTCGACGACAGCACCCAGGCGCCGTCGGAGGAGAAGCAGGTCGAGGCGTACCGCCAGGTGCTGGAGGCGTTCCCCGAGGGCCGGGTGGTGGTGCGGGTCCTGGACGCGGGCGCGGACAAGCCGCTGGCCTTCCTCACCCCGGCCGATGAGCCCAACCCGGCGCTGGGTGTCCGCGGTCTGCGTACCCTGCTCGACCACCCCGAGGTGCTGCGGACGCAGCTCACGGCGCTGGCCAAGGCGTCGGAGGGGCTGCCGGTCTATCTCGAGGTCATGGCCCCGATGGTGGCCGACAGGCTGGACGCCAAGGCGTTCGCGGACGCGTGCCGTGAGGCGGGGCTGCGGGCCAAGTTCGGCGCGATGGTGGAGATTCCGTCCGCCGCGCTGCGGGCGCGCTCGATCCTTCAGGAGGTCGAGTTCCTGTCGCTGGGCACCAACGACCTGGCGCAGTACACCTTCGCGGCCGACCGTCAGGTGGGTGCGGTCTCGCGGCTGCAGGACCCGTGGCAGCCCGCGCTGCTCGACCTGGTGGCGGCGTCGGCGGAGGCCGCGCAGGCCGAGGGCAAGAGCTGTGGTGTCTGCGGTGAGGCTGCCTCCGATCCGCTGCTGGCGTGTGTGCTGGCCGGTCTGGGGGTCACCAGCCTCTCCATGGGTGCGGCCTCCATTCCGTATGTGCGCGCGACGCTGGCCAAGCACACGCTCGCGCAGTGCGAGCGGGCCGCCTCCGCGGCGCGCGCGGCGGACACCGCCGAGGATGCCCGCCGGGCGGCGCAGGCGGTGCTGTCCGGCGAATGAGCCGGTGAGCTCGTGACCGTGAGCCGGTGAGCTGTCGGTGAAGGCGTCCCGCCGTGTGGCGGGACGCCTTCGGTCATTCCGGGCTGCCGAGCGGGATGCCCGCCCGGTATTCGACGCCGTGCTCCGGTGGGATGGGTTCACCCGTCTCGGCGTCGGTGCAGTACGCGGTGAACACCTCCGCCTCGCTCAGCGGGCGCAGCCAGCCGTCGTGCAGCGCCCAGCCGCGGACCGTCTCGGGAGTGTCCGCCACGATGGTGCGCAGCACCAGGCCGCCGGGGCTGCGCAGGGCGAAGCCGCAGGCCAAGACGGTGCGGAAGACCAGCCCCGAGGGCTCGGGCAGCTTCGGCGGGCCCGCTTCCCGGGCGTCGGCGTGGAGCACGGCGACCAGCGAGGTGCCGTCCGCCGGGACGCTGCAGACCAGATGGTGGACGCCTGGCCCGGCCGCCTCGACGACCTTGCGCAACGCGGCCCCGGCGCGGTCGAACGCGGCGCGGGCGGTGGTGTCGTCGCGGCACTCCCCGCGGTGGCCGGCGCGGGAGAGCAGCGCCGTGGCGTACTCCCAGGTGGCCTGCTCGTCGGCCACACCGATGAGCCGTGGAACCAGGCGGTCGATCGGCTGGCCCTCATAGATGACGGTGCCGCCCGCGGCGGCCAGCTCCGCCGTATAGCGAGTGCGGCTCGCGGGGGTGTCCGGGTCGAGCCGGGTGTCCGCGCAGAATTCCTCGTAGGCGACGGGGTCGAAGAGGGCGACGGTGGTGTGGACGCCCTTGGCCGCGAGCGCCTTCAGCAGTCCTTCCATCTGCCGTAGATACGCACCGTGGTCGTCGAAGGCGAACGATGCGTAGTGCCGCATGGCCGCGAAGTCCCGCTCGTCGGCGAGCAGGGCCACCGTGCTGGGCACCTCTCTGCGCAGGGCGCGACGGACGGTCTGGCTCCTCGTCCGGTGCCGCGTCCTCGTATTCGCCTTCGCTGTCTTCGGATTCGTTGTCTTCGGCTTCGTCGTCTTCGGATGTGGCTTCGGCTTGCCGTGCTTGCCCCGGTGCCTGCCGGGGCGGCTCCAGTCCTCGCTCCGCTGTCCGGTGTGCGCCATGACTCCCCCTCAGCGCGGATGTTCAGTGCTCACTCACCGTAACCGTGGCCACTGACAACGCTCCGTCGCCGCGGTCCCTTACCAGGTGGTGCTGGGCGCCGCACATCGCGGCGAGCCCGGCGCCGAGGCCGAGCCAGCCGAGGGGGCCCGCCGCGATCGCCGCCGTCACCGCGAGTGGCCCCGCGCTGCGCTGGACGGCCTGGGCCAGGCCGTGCACGCCGAGGTAGGCGCCCTGTGCGGTGGGCGGGGCGAGGACGACGGACAGCTCCCAGGAGATCGTGGCGTGCAGCATCTCCGCGACGGTGAAGGCGGTGGCGGCCAGCACCAGCGTGACGGCCGCGAGCCAGGGCGCGCCGACGGTCGAGGCGGCCAGCGCGGCCCCGCCGAGGAGGAACGCGCCGGCCAACGGCCACAGCGAGGTGCGTGCGGTGTGCGGGGTGGCCCCGAAGCGGGCGAACGGGACCTGGAAGAGCACCACGAGCACGTTGTTCAGGACGAGCAGCAGGGGGACGAGTTGATGCGGTGCGCTGGTGGCCGTCACGGCCCACAGCGGCAGGCCGATCTTGAAGACGGAGTCGTCGAGGAAGAGGACGGCCTCGCTGGCGGTGTAGGTGAGATAGCGGCGGTCGCGCCAGGGGTTGGGGGCGGTGGTCTTCCCGGGTGCGGGTGCGGGGTCGCTGGGTGCGGATTCGGTGGGTGCGGTGTCGTCGGGCGTGGGTTCGCCGGGTGCGGATGCTGCGGGTTCCCCGGGTGCGGAAGTGGACTTGGCCGCGATGCGGGCGGCCGAGGGCGGTTCGGCGCAGCCGAGCGTGAACAGCGCCGAGGCGAGGAAGGAGAGCGCGTCGCCGATGAGGAGCCAGCGGTAGACCGTGACCGTACCGCCGGTGAGTGCCGCTGCCGCCGCGAGGCCGCCGACGGCCCAGCCCACGTTCATGGCGGTGCGGCTGATGGCCTGGTAGCGGACGCGCTCGGGGCCCGCGACGCGGGTCGCGTACAGCTTGGTCAGTACGGAGGCCGCGCGGTCGCCGAGGCTGCCCACCGAGGTGATGGCGAGCAGGAGCCCGAGGTCGGTGGTGGTGAGGAGGGCGAGTGAGGCGACGGCGCGGACCAGTTGGACGATGATCAGGAGCGGGCGCAGCGGGACGCGGTCGGCGAGGAGGCCGCCGAGGGGCGGCCCGGCGATGCCCACGCTTCCTGACACGGCGAGCAGCACGCCGATTTCGGCGGTGCCGAGCCCGGCGGCGTAGGTGAAGTAGAGCGTCGCGGTCGCGCCCCACAGGCCCGAGCCGATCCGGTCGACGAAGGTGACGGTCAGCATGCGCCGGCCGTCCCGGCCGCCGGGGATGCGGTCGCTCAGCGCGGTGCGCCACGTTGGCTTGCCCACTCTGGTCCCCCTTGACATTCGATTTTGTATTGATACAGAATATTTTCTGTGGCGACACAATATGAGATCACCGGTGCGTCGGCCAAGGGGATTGCCGCGTCCGTCGAAAAGGGCGTGGTGGAGGGGGCGTTGGCGCCCGGCACCGGGCTGCCTCCGGTGCGCCGGCTGGCGGAGCGGCTGGGCATCAGCCCCGGCACCGTCGCGACCGCCTACAAGGAGCTGCGGCGGCGCGGAATCGTGGTGACCCACGGGCGGGGCGGCACGGTGGTCGCCCCGACACCCGCGGTCGCCTCGCGGCGCCCGCCGCCGGTGCCGGAGGGGGTGCGCGATCTGGCGGGCGGTCACCCCGATCCGGCCTTCCTCCCCGCGCTGCTCCCGGCCGCCCGCCTCTCCCCCGGAGTCCGGTCGCACCGCGCCCAGCCCCGGCTGGCCGGTCTGGAGGACCTGGCCCGCGCCTGGTACGAACGCGATGGCGTGCCGGCCGAGCACGTCAGCTTCGCCCATGGCGCGCTGGACTGCGTGGCCCGGCTGCTGTCGGTCGAGCTCAGGCCGGGTGACGCGGTGGCGATGGAGGACCCCGGCTACCACCACCTGCTGGACCTCGTCCCGGCGCTGGGGCTGCGTACCGTGCCGGTGGCCGTGGACGACGAGGGGATCCGGCCGGACGCGCTGCGGGCGGCGCTGCGGTCCGGGGCGCGTGCGCTGGTCTGCAGCCCGCGCGCGCAGAACCCTTACGGCGGCTGGTTCTCGGCGGGGCGCCGGGAGGCGCTGCTGGAGGTGCTGGGCGCGGCGCCGTCCGAGGTACTGGTGATCGAGGACGACCACGCGGCGGACATCGCGGGAGTACCGCTGCACAGCCTCGCCACGGGCGGCCTGGCGCGCTGGGCGCAGGTGCGCACGGTCTCCAAGCACCTGGGGACGGACCTGCGGTGGGGTGCGCTCGCCTGCGACCGTACGACGCTGGCGCGGCATGACGGCCGGATGGTGCTGACCTCGGGCTGGGTCAGCCATGTGCTGCAGGAGACGGTGACGCGACTGATGACCGACCCCGAGGCGCAGAGCCTGGTGGCCGCGGCGCGGACCGCCTACGCGCGGCGGCGGGAGGCCCTGCTGGCCGCTCTGTCGGCTCGGGGGGTCGCCGCGCACGGGGCGAGCGGGATGAATGTGTGGGTGCCGGTGCGGGACGAGGCGGCGGTCGTGAACGGGTTGCGGACGCGGGGGTGGTGGGTGGCGGCCGGTGCGAGGTTTCGGCTGGGTGCCGGGGCGGGGGTGCGCATTACGACGACGGGGTTGGGGGAGGG
>NZ_JAGFNO010000093.1:0-6290 GCF_017592595.1 Streptomyces sp. NEAU-YJ-81
GGGCCGCGCGCCGACACCACGCTGGAGAAGATGGCCGGGCTGAAGACCCTCACCGAGGACGGCCGGCTGACCGCCGCCGTCTCCAGCCAGATCTCCGACGGAGCCGCCGCCCTGCTGATCGCCTCCGAGGAGGCGGTGAGCCGCCACGGCCTGACCCCGCTCGCGCGGGTGCACACCATGGCCGTCGTCGGCTCCGATCCGATCCACATGCTGACCGGTCCCATCCCCGCCACCGAGAAGGTCCTGGACCGGGCCGGGCTGTCGATCGGCGACATCGATCTGGTGGAGATCAACGAGGCGTTCGCCTCCGTCGTCCTCGCCTGGCAGAAGGAGATCGGCGCCGACCCGGAGCGGGTCAACGCCTTCGGCGGCGCCATCGCGCTCGGGCATCCGCTCGGCGCCACCGGCGCCCGGCTGATGACCACGCTCGTCCACCAACTGCGCAGGACCGGGGGGCGCTACGGTCTGCAGACGATGTGCGAAGGCGGCGGCATGGCGAACGCGACCGTGCTGGAGCGCCTTTGACCCGGGTCTGTTCACGTCGATTGGCAACTGAGTTCAGCTTGCGGCTACTCTCGGGTACGGACACGGTGGGCTGCAGCCAGGAGACGAGGCATGGCGACGAGAATCGTTGAACCGGAAGCGGGACCGCGGTCCAAGCGCGCCGCCATTCTGGCGGCCGCCGTCGACTGCTTCGGCGAGACGGGGTTCGAGGCCACGAAGTGGTCCACTGTGGCGGAGCGGGTCGGCATCGGGCAGACGGCGCTGTACCACTACTTCGAGTCCAAGGCGCACTGCCTGCTGACCATCATGCGGCTGGAGCTCCAGCGGTCCCACGACAAGTTCACGGAGGCGACCGAGGGCGTCGAGGACCCCACCGAGGCGCTCCGGGCGGCCGTCCGCGCGGCCTACGACGTCTCGGACCAAGAGGTCCTGCAGATGCGGATCCTGCACAACCACATGGATCTGCTCTCCGGTACGCGCAAGTCCAAGCGGGAGGAGGCCGAGCGCGTCGAGGCCCGCAAGCTGGTCCAGCTCGTCGAGCGGAACTGGACGAACCTGCTGGTCCGGGGCATGTCCATGGGCGCCTTCCCGCTCCGGGACGCGCAACTGCTGGGCTCGGGCGTGCTCGGCCTGATCGTGAGCGTCTGGCGGTGGTACCGGCCCTCGGGGCCGACGCCGCTGTCGGAGGTCAGCGAACTGATCGAGGGCGCCTGCGTACGTATGGTGGCCACGTGACCCCCTGAGCGGCCCCCTGTCGCTTCCGGCCCCCGGCGGATATCCGCCGGGGGCCGTTTCGCGTGCTACGGGCTCTTGTCAGCCGTGTTTCCCCGGGATTAGCATCCAACTTGAATTGAACTGAACTCAGGTTGATCTGGGGGCCGCCGTGGTGGCCCCGGGTCCCCGGGAGCGCTCGGCCACCAATCGAAAGGGCGCAGTCATGACGTTGCGCACGTATATGGCCAGTATGGACAGCGATCATCCGGAACGGACGCTGGACCTGCTCGAATCCGACTTCCGCTTCCTCATCGCCCTGCCGGGCAGTGAGGTCACCGGCAAATCCAAGGAGGACTTCGCCGCCTACATCGCCGGCCGGAACCCCAAGAACCGGTCGCATGAGATCCTGCGCCACAGCCGGGACGGCGACGTCGAGACCGTGTACGGGGTGGTGACAGAGGGCGGGCGGTACACCGGCTCCTTCCTCTCCGCCGCGGTGATCTCGCCCGGCGGGCTCCTGTCGCGGTACCAGTCCTTCTTCACCACCTCATTCGAACTGGTCGACTGGGCGGACGACGGGAGCCGGGCATGACGGACACCCCGGCCGCGGCCCCCTTCCTCACCGCGTGGTTCGAGATACTGGACGGAGACGAGCCGTCCCGGATCCTCGACCTGATCAGCGACGACTTCTCGCTGTCCATCCTGTTCTCCACCGGCGACGGCAACGCCACCGACTTCGCCGGCGACCGCGCCGCCCTGGTGGGCTACCTCGAACAGCGTGAGAAGGGCACCCGCACCCACCATCTGCTGTCGGCGACCACGCTCGGCCAGGAGGAGCTCTTCCTGGGCGAGGTACGACGCGCGGGCGTCCCCGAGGCCAGCTTCGTCGCCGCCGGGCAGGTGAACGGCGAAGGCCGACTGCGGCGCCTGCTGATCGGGCGCTCATCCGAGATCCGCTTCACCTGACCGGTATCGGGACCCGCTCACCATCCCCATCCCCTCGACCCCGTGCGGAGCACCGTCATGTACAACCTCGTCCTGCTGGCAGCCCGGCCCCCGGAGTGGACGCATGAGCAGTTCATCACCTGGTGGCGTGGCGACCACGCGGAGCTGACCTACCGCCTGCCCGGGCTGCGCGCCTGGCGCCACACCGACATCGACACCGCTCTGGAGCCGCGTTCCGAGGGCTGGGACGGGATCTCCGTGCTCGGCTTCGACTCCCAGGAGGATCTGAAGAAGGCCCTCGCGAGCCCCGAGTGGGCCGAGGCCGTCGCCCAGGTCGGCGACATGAAGGGCCGCCGGATCGCGGTCATGGGGCACGAGGCGGAGATGTTCGCCGCCTGAGGATGCCGGGCCGCCCGGCCCGGTCCAGTGGCAGTTCAAGCACCACAGCGTTCGGCAAACGGAGTTCGGCACAGCGCAACGAGGGGCAGGATGCGACAGGTAGTGCGGGAGTTCCAGCAGAAGGCGGAAGAGGCCGACTTCATCGCCGTGATCGACGACACCGGCAGCCATACGGCCCGGCAGCTGCTCGACGAGGCCCTACGGCTGGCCGGAGCGCTGTCCGCGGGCGAGCCCGACGGCCCGGTCGGCACCGTCCTGGTCCAGGCGGACAACTCATGGCGCACCGTCGCCGCCACCCTTGCCGTGGGGCTGCGGGGCGGGGTCATCGCGGTGGTCAATCGGCACACCACACCCGCCGAGTTCACCGCCGCATGGGAGGACATCCGCCCGGACGCCGTCGTCGCCGAGCCCTCGGCGATGGACGACTGGGCGGTGCCCACCCGGCTGCCGGACCCGGCGCGGACGGTGCTCGACGGCTGGACCTGCCGGTCCGCACCCGACAAACGCGAGGTGTCGCGATGGTCCGGCGGCGCCTTCATCGGCCTGACCTCCGGATCGACCGGGCGCCCCAAAGGCGTCGTCCAGTCCGAGCAGGCCCTGCGCTACGCCGCCACGAGCACCATCAACGTCAACGGCCTGTCGCCGGGCGACGCCATCGCCGCGATCGTGCCGCTGTCGTCCACGGCCGCGTACTGCTTCGGGGTCTATCTCTCCCTCGTGCTGCGCGGACCGCTCGTTCTGACCGGGAAGTGGGACAGGGCGGTCGCACTGCGGCGGATGGCGGAGGCCGGTGTCCGCTGGACCATGTGCGTACCGACCATGGCGCTGCAGATGGGCACCGAAGCGGCCGGCTCCGGCGTCCTCCGGGGCGTCCGGTCGATCACTGTCGGCGGCGGGCCCATGGACCGCGGAGCCCTGGCCCGGGCCGAACAGTCCCTGGGCACCAAGATCCTCCGCGTCTTCGGCATGTCCGAGTGCCTGGGCCACACCACGCCGAGCCCCGACGACCCCGAGGAGATCCGGCTCGGCAGGGACGGCCGCCCCTTCCCGGGGACGGACGTGCGCGCGCTCACCACCGACGGTCAAACGGCCGGCCCGGGAGTGACCGGCCGGGCGCAGGTCCGCGGCCCTTCCCTCTTCCTCGGGTACGCCCGCGAGGGCAGGACCGATCCGCCGGCGCTGACGGAGGACGGCTATCTGCCCACCGGCGACCTGCTGATGGTCCACGAGGACGGCACCCTCAGCATCATGGGCCGCGAGAAGGACATCATCATCCGCGGTGGCCGCAACATCGACATCACCGAGATCGAGCGCGCGGTCGCCAGCCATCCACGCGTGGCCAGAGCCTGTGTCGCGCCGGTCCCCGACGATGTCCTCGGCGAACGCGTGGCGCTGCTCGTCGTCGCCGAGGACGGCGGCGGCGTCGAGCTGGCCGAGGTGACCGGCCATCTCGAGAGCGTCGGTCTGTCCAAGACCAAGTGGCCCGAGTACGTCTACGACGTCGAGGAGCTGCCCCAGACGAAGGTCGGCAAGCTCGACCGGGGCGGAGCCCGGGACCTGGCCATCAGGCTGCACACCCGCGAAGGAGGATCATGACGCCACGGTTCGACCAGGCTCCCTGGGCGGCGGCCGGAATCCAGACCGTACAGCCCGGGGTGCACCGCGTGCCGCTGCCACTTCCGGGCGACGGGCTGCGCGCCGTCAACGTCTATCTCCTGGAGGACCTGGCCGACGACGGCATCGTCATGATCGACGGGGGCTGGGCGATCCCCGAGGCGCGCAAGGTGCTCGAGGACGCCCTGGCCGCCATCGACCGCGACCCCGGGGACATCAGCCACATCCTGGTCACCCACATCCACCGCGACCACTACACACAGGCGGTGGAACTGCGCCGGCTGCTGGGCTCGCGCGTCTACCTCGGCGCGGGGGAACGGCCGGGCCTGGAGATGCTCGACCGGCTGCGCAGCGACCAGCCCGTGGGCGCGCTGCGGACCCTGCGCGCGGCGGGAGCCGGGGACCTCGCCGACCGTATCGAGGCGATGGAGCACGGCGGCTACGACGCGAGTATGTGGGAGGCACCCGATCGCTGGCTGGGTGCGGAGACCCTGCGCTTCGGCGAGCGCGAGCTGCGTGTCGTCCCCACCCCCGGACACACCAAGGGCCATGTGGTCTTCCTGGACGAAGAGCGGGGGCTGGTGTTCTCCGGGGACCACGTCCTGCCGCATATCACCCCGTCCATCGGGTTCGAGCTCGCCGAGCCCGGCGGGCGTCCGCTCGCCGACTACCTGGACTCGCTGCGGCTGATGACCCGCTACGCCGACGCCCGCCTGCTGCCCGCGCACGGGCCGGTGGCCGACAGCACCCACACCCGGGTCGCCGAACTGCTCGCCCACCACGACGAACGGCTGGCCAGAAGCCTGGCGGCGCTGGGCGAGAACACACTCGACGCCCACGCGGTGGCGCGTGAGCTCGCCTGGACGCGCCGTGCCGTGCCGTTCGCGGAGTTGAGCGCCTTCAACCAGATGCTCGCGATCAATGAGACGGCCGCGCACCTGGATGTCCTGGTGCTGCGGGGGCGGGCGACGGTGGCATTCGCCGACGGGGTGCATCGGTACACGCGGGCGGCACCGGGCGGGTCGGCGGCGCCGCCCTCATGAACCCGGGACATGGTCACGGTATGGCACTGAGTACCCTCTCAAGGCGCTGAGTGCCACGCCGGTGGCTAGTCGTCCCCCAACGTCTTCTCGATCTTCTGCACCACGCGCCACAGGGGAGCCTTCCGCGGTGCGACGATGACGACCACATCGTCCTCCTCGCTCTCCGGCGCGGGGGCGGCGCCGCTCGCCGCGGATTCGCGGGCACTGCCCCACGTCTGCCGGACGAACGCCAGCGACTGATCCACCGCCTTCGCGCCATCGCCGTGCCCCCCGCTTCGCAGCCAGGTCCGCAGCCCGTTGTTGTGCGCGGCGACGATGGCCGCGGCCTGCACTTCGGCCCGCAGCGCTCCGTTCGGGTCTCCCGCGTAGCGTTGCCGGAGGTAGTGGGCCAGGGTGCGCTCGTAGCGGTGCACCACGGACAGCTCGTAGCCGCGCAGGCTGGGCACCTCGCGGGTGAGCCGATAGCGCTGCACGGAGAACTCAGGGTTCGCGGCGTACATCCGCATGACGAGGCGGGCCGCGTCACAGATCACGTCGAGCGGTTCGCCGTCGGTGCTCGTCGCGAGGAAGGCGCTCATCTCGGTCAGGCAGCGCTCATGGTCGGGGAAGACGACGTCTTCCTTGGACGGGAAGTAGCGGAAGAACGACCGGCGCCCCACTCCGGCCCGCGCCACGATGTCGTCCACCGTGGTCCGCTCGAAGCCATGCTCCACGAAGAGCTGGAACGCGGCCTCGATGAGCACCTCGCGCATGGGTACTTTGCCGGACGGCCCGGGCCCGCTCACCGCCGCGGTCGCCCCGCCTTCGTCGCGTACGTCCGCCATGAAGGGAACGTAGCATCAGCGCACGGCGAGAGCGACACTGAGTACCTTTACTGAGGGTATTGAGTGCCATACTCTCATTCAGGTGCTCCGGTGGGGCAGCGCGGACATCCACGAACAGTAAGGAGAGCCGGCGTGAGCTTGAGGATCGTTGTCTGTGTGAAGTACGTGCCCGACGCCACCGGCGACCGGCACTTCGCCGAGGACCTGACCGTCGATCGCGACGACGTGGACGGCCTGCTCTCGGAGC
>NZ_JAGFNO010000094.1:0-5943 GCF_017592595.1 Streptomyces sp. NEAU-YJ-81
AGTTGTCGTCGCGTCCACACCTGCGGACGACCCGGCTTGATGCCCCGCGGCAGCAGCGGCTCAAGCCGGGCCCACTGGCCGCTCGTCAGATCCCCACGTCCCACAAGACATGATCATCAACGAACAAGATCAACTTTCGCAACAGACCCTAGACGAGGCCATGGACCAACTGGGGCTGTGGCCCGCCCGCTCGCCCTGGACACGGCAGGTCATCGCCGAGACACACCACGGCACGCCTTCGCCCCGGACCGGCTCTGGCACTGGGACGGCCACACCTACCAGCCGCTCGACCGCGGCACCGACCCCGACTGATGGGGCGCCGAGGTATACGGCCGGCCCTACGACGCGGCCGTCACCCAGATCACCGACGGCGCCCCCTCATCCAGCCTGTCGTGTCCGTCCATCGTGGTGGACATGCTCGACTACCTCATGCTCGACCCCGGACACCGCGTCCTCGAACTGGGGGCCGGGACGGGCTGGAACGCGGCCCTCCTCACGTGGCGCGTGGGCCCCGGACGCGTGGTCAGCGTCGAGGTGGACGACGAGCTGGCCCAGCAGGCCAAGGAACGCCTCGACACGGTCGGCATCGACGCGGCGGTCGTGGCCGCCGACGGCGCCGATGGTTGGCCGCCCGGCGCGCCGTAGACCGGGTGATCTCCACCTACGCCGTCGATCAGGTGACCTGGGCGTGGGTGGAGCAGACGCGGCCGGGCGGCCGGATCGTCACCCCGTGGGGGCGGCTGGGGCACGTCGCGCTGACCGTTGCCGACGACCGCTCGGCGGTGGGGTGGATGCAGGGGCTGGCGATGTTCATGCCCGCCCGCGAGCAGCTGGCCGCACGTGCGCGGCACCGGCCCCGCCGACGACGAACGGCTCTTCGCACGGGACCTGCGCCCGCTGAAGGACGACGCGCATCTGCTGTTCGCCCTGCGGATCCACCTCCCCGAGGTGCAGATCATCACGGGCGTGGACGACGACGGCGTGAACGTATGGATCCACGACGGCATCGCCTCCTGGGCCACGCTCACCACACCCCCGACGGGGAGGCCATCGCCTATCAGGGCGGGCCGCGGCGCCTGGCCGACGAGTTGGAACCTGCCTGGGACTGGTGGCTGGCCGAGGGACGGCCGACCCTGTGCGACTTCGGCATGACCGTGGAACCCGAGCGCCAGTACGTATGGTGCCGGGATGCGGCAACGGGGCCGCGATGGCCGCTCCAGACCCACGACCGCGCCGCGGTGTAGAGGTTGCGCACCCGGCATTTTCCGATAGAGCCGCACCATGCGGTGAACGTCCTGTCCGCTGATCCCTGATCCGCTGCCCGCATCGGGGCGCCGCTGCCGGGCATAGGCCAGCACGACCCTCAGCTCTCGACGTGCCAGCGTGTCCGGCGCGCCGGGGTTGCTGAGGTCGTAGGCCCGCCCGGCCTGACCGCCTCCCACCGCACCGTGGCCTCCCCCTGGCGAACCGTGCGGCCGTCGGCCGGCCGATGGGAAGAGGTCCTCGAGTGAGGCGCACTGCTGCCTCACACCCGCGGAGCCGGACCGGGTGAATCACGCGGTGGCGGCCAAGGTCGCCGGACTCCTTGACAACCGGTACCCGTTCTCACCTGCGCAGCCAGCTGCTCGCCCGACAGGGTGGACAACAGGCTGACTGCCGTCGCGGGGGCCGTGGCCCGGGGAACGGTAGGGCATGGGTGATGAGAAGGACAAGAAGGCTCTGCTGGGTCGGCTTACTCTGCTGGCGGATGCCGGAACGGCGCTGGCGAGCACGCTGGACCTGCTGGAGGGACTGCGACGAGCGTGCCGGGTGCTGACCGGGCGGCTGGGGGACTGGTGCGTGGTCGACCTGCTGGACGAACGCGGCCGGCTGGAGCGGGCTGTCGTTTCCCACCGCACCCCCGAGGTGCTGGCTCCCGGTGGTTACGAAGGACTGCTTCCGCCGGTGCCGCAGGATGCCGCCGGGCCGCTGCCGCGGGTACTGCGCGGGGCAGGCCCGCTGCTGTTCGCCGACATCCCCTCGCCGAACCGGGCAGCGAACCCGCTGCACGCCCGGCAGCTGGAGCTATTCGAGCAACTGGCCGCCCGTAGCGCCATCATCACCCCGCTGCGGGCCCGGCGCGAGGTCCTCGGCGCCTTGACCGTGGCCCGCACCGATGCCGACCACCCCTTCACCAAGAACGATCTCCCGTTCATCGAGGCCTTGGTCCGCAGCCTGGCGCTGCAGGTGGACAACGCGCGGCTGCACCAGCAGACCCAGCGCATCGCCGAGCGCTTCCAACGCGACCTGCTGCCCGAGTTGCCGCAGGTCGACCATCTTCAGATCGCCGCCCGCTATACCCCCGCGCAGGCCATCGCGCAGGTGGGCGGCGACTGGTACGACGCCTTCGTCCTGCCACAGGGCGATACCGTCCTGGTCATCGGCGACGTCACCGGCCACGACCTGCAAGCGGCGATTGCCATGAGCGCCCTGCGCAACATGCTGCGCGGAATCGCCGTGGACCGCCAAGAGCCCCCCGGTGAGGTCCTGCGCCGCCTGGACCTCACCATCCACACCCTGTACCAGGAGGCGACCGCGACATGCATCTACGCCCTGGTCAAAGGCCCCCAGCAGGGCGGCCTCTGGGGGCTGCACCACGCCTCCGCCGGACACCTGCCTCCCCTGCTGATCACCGCCGACGGCGACACCCGCTACCTCGAAACAGGCGCGGGACTGATGATCGGCGTCGACCCCGCGCACCAGCGCCCGACCGCCTTCGATGAACTGCCCGCTCACTCCACCGTCCTGCTGTACACCGACGGACTGATCGAACGCCGCGGCGAATCACTCGACCACGGGCTCACCCGGCTACGCCAGCACACCGCCGCACTCTGCCGCGAGCCACTGGAGACCTTCTGCGACGAACTGCTCAATGGGCTGGCCGCCGACACCAATGACGACGCCGCCCTGCTCGCCGTCCGCCCAGCCCCACCGACCCATACTGCGTGAAGGTTACGCGGGCTCGAGGCTGCAGTAGCCGAGTACCGGCGATCCGCTCTTGCCATACTGCGCCGTACGGCGGCCGGGGAGGCCGAGGCCCGGCGAGCGTACGGGACGGCTCTCGACCCTCACCACCTCCACCATCTCCGCCACGTGGCTCAGCCCCCGCACCCCACCCGCACCCGATTCGTTGACCCCGGCGAGCTGTCCGATGCACTGTGACAGGTCGACCAGACCGGCACCGCCTGACAGCCTGCTGCCTCCCCCATAGCAAGGCCACCAGGCTGGGCAGGCCGTCCAGAGCGCGGCCGTTCCCGCCACGCTGGGGCAGACCGCGGTGGCGAGCCCGGCCGAGAGCTGCCGCTCTCATCACTCTCGCCGACGGCTGCCACGAGGCCCGCATCACCTACACACCCGCCCGCTGAATCCAGAGCCCGGCGGCCGGCAGGAGACGGCTGCCGAGTCGGCACTGATGCCGAGGTCGCCGGCAGCATCGGCCGGGGCCGCGCCTCGGGGCGCTTTCCCGCCGGCTCCAACGCTCCAGACCCACGGCCTACGAAGACGCTGGTCTGTCGTTGGACGCCATCGCCGACCGAGGGCAGGTCAGCCGGGCAACCGTTCGCATCGCCCTGTCCAAGCACGGCGTCTCGATCCGACGAAGCGGCGGACGCCCCGCCTACGACCACCGCCTGCCTGAGATCCTGCACCGCCGGCAAGAGCTCCGTCAGAGCCTGGCACGGATCTCTACAGATACCGGCATCTCAGTCACCACAATCAGGAACATGCTGGACCGGCACACCACGCAGCCCGACGAGGGCTCGGGCACCATCGTGAGACCAGCTGGGCGGCCAGGGCTCTGAGCCATCCCAGGAAGCCGCAGGTCATAGCGGTGTCGCCGGACACAAGCGCTTGGCGCCTAACACCCAGTGTGGGATCCGATTCCGTGTGGGAATCTCACGGCCGATGTCGGGTCGCTGTCGGATGAGACGCCAGCTGTGGGGCAGCCCAGATCACCGGCTCGGCGTTCCGGGCCGATCAGCACGGACTGCCCACTGCCCTTCAGGCCGCTGTGACTTAACGGCCTCCCAGGAAGGCACGCCACCTTTTGGGCTGCCGGTTCGCGGCAGCGTGGCCAAGGTCGTACGGGGTGTCAGCCGCACAGTTGTTGCATGGTGTGCAGGTGGATGCGGATGGCGTCGAGATAGTCGGCGATGTCGACGCGCTCGTCGGGCATGGTGTTGTAGCGTCCGCCTGGACCGCAGACGACGCCCTGCATGTTGGCCCGGTGCTGCAGATGGGCCGCGTCTGTGCCGTAGAAGCAGTAGGGGCGGACGGCGCCGGTGGGCTGGGGGTGTCGGCGGACTGCGGCGAAGGCGTCGTTGACCGCCAGCACCAGTGGCGATGCGGGATCGGTCTCGAACGGCGGGAAGTCGGGGAATCCGGTGGCGTTCCGGCTCTCTGTGACCGTGATCTGCAGTCCGGGGTAGGCGCGGCAGACGTCGGCGGCGACGGTCCGGATGTCCTTCAGGACACTCGTCACGTCCTGGCTTGGGGCGTAGCGTGCTGCGCCGAGGAGCGTAACGACGTCGGCGACCTGGGGTGGGCGTGAGTCGACGGTTTCGCGGCCCAGTCCGCCGCGGATCGCACCGACGTGTGCGCGGTTGACCGATTGGTATGCGGTGGTCGAGGCGCCGCTGAAGGTCATCGTGTTGATCGCGGGGATCAGTGAGCATGCGGCGGTGATGGCGTCTATGGCCTCCTCGCGTTTGGACATGTGTCGGGTGATGCCGGTCAGTTCGATGGTGAATTTGAGTGAGCCGGCGTGCAGGGTCATGGCTGCCAGGTCGGTTGGTTCGCAGTTGATGAAGTAGTCGGCTCGGAGGCCCGACTCGATCGCCCGCAGGGTGCCGATGCCGCCCTGTAGTTCGCCGACGACGAAGGTCAGGATGATGTCGCCGCGCAGGCGGATTTTGGAGCGAAGGAGTTCTTCAACGGCGATGAGGTAGGACGCGCAGCCGGCCTTCATGTTGGATACGCCCAGGCCGTAGATGAATTCGTCATCGACGTGTCCGCCCCACGGGTCCACGGTCCAGCCCTCGGTCGGGGGGTTGGTGTCGAGATGGCCGTTGAACATCAGGCTCTTTCCGCCGCCTGACCCGGGCAGGCGGCCGATGGCGTTGAACCGGCCAGGGGACACTTCCTGTAGTTCGCTCTCCAGGCCATGGGCGCGCATGCGCTCGACCAGCGTGCGCGCCAGGACGCTTTCTCCTGTTGTCTGTGTGCGGGTGTCGATCTTGATCATCTCGCTGAGGAGCGCCAATGCCTCGGCTCGGTCGGGTGACACGGCTGCGAGCCAGTGGTGGGGGGTGGTGGTCATGCTGGTGGAGTACTCCTTTGGTGTTGCCCGTCATCGCGAGGGATCGGTTCACCCTCGCCGGCCGTGCCGACAGTCCGATGGCCATCTGGTCCCACGGCTCCGTAGGCGCCCTGGTTCGTTGCCTGCGGGCCGACTCTGGCGCGCGAGGACGGGCGCTGCCGGGGACGGGGCGTTAAACGGTCGCGCTCTGGGAATCGCTGAGGACGGCTTCGCGGGGCGGTGTGGCGCGCGGGGCCGTTTCGCGGAGGGCGAGGGCGACGATGACGAGGGCGATGGCGGCGACACCCACGATGTAGTACGCGGGAGCCAGCCGTGATCCCGTCTGGCTGATGAGCAGGGTGGCGAGGTAGGGGGCGGTGCCGCCAAAGACCATGTAGGCGAGGTTGTAGCCGATGGACGAGGCGGTGTAGCGCAAGCTGGCGGGGAACATCTCGACTAGGGTCTGTTGCGAAAGTTGATCTTGTTCGTTGATGATCATGTCTTGTGGGACGTGGGGATCTGACGAGCGGCCAGTGGGCCCGGCTTGAGCCGCTGCTGCCGCGGGGCATCAAGCCGGGTCGTCCGCAGGTGTGGACGCGACGACAACT
>NZ_JAGFNO010000095.1:0-5921 GCF_017592595.1 Streptomyces sp. NEAU-YJ-81
CACACCCCGCACCACATCCACCAACGACCACCCCGTCAACGGATCCAACACCCCAGCACACTCCCCCAAAGCCTCCGCAAACACCCCACACGACTCCAACAACTCAGCCCCCATACCCACCCACTGCGCCCCCTGACCAGGAAAAACAAACACCACCCGACCCCGAACATCCGCCCTTCCCGCCCCGCCGCCCTCCGCCACCGCCGCCAGCCCCGCCAACACCTCACCCCGATCCCCAGCCACCACCACCGCACGGTCCGACAACGCCGCCCGGCCAACAGCCAACCCCGCGCCCAACTCCCCAACACGCAACTGCGGATGAGCCTGCACGTACTCCAGCAACCGCCGCGCCTGTCCCCGCAACCCCGCACCACCACGCCCCGACACCACCAACGGCACCACACCACCCGGAGCCCCCACCACCGGCGCCAGGTCAATGGCCACCTCCGGAGCCTGCTCCAAAATCACATGCGCATTCGTCCCACTCACCCCGAACCCCGACACCCCAGCCCGACGCGGACGCCCCACCTCCGGCCACACCCGCTCCTCAGTCAGCAGCTCCACCGCACCCGCCGACCAATCCACCTGCGACGACGGCTCATCCACATGCAACGTCCTCGGCAACACCCCACACCGCAACGCCAACACCATCTTGATCACACCAGCCACACCCGCAGCCGCCTGCGCATGACCAATATTCGACTTCAACGACCCCAACCACAAAGGCCGATCACGATCCTGACCGTACGTGGCCAACACCGCCTGCGCCTCAATCGGATCACCCAACGGCGTACCCGTCCCATGCGCCTCCACCACATCCACATCCGCCGCCACCAGCCCGGCACTGGTCAACGCCTGCCGGATGACCCGCTGCTGCGACGGACCATTCGGCGCCGTCAACCCATTCGACGCACCATCCTGATTCACCGCACTACCCCGCACCACCGCCAACACCCGATGACCATTCCGTTCGGCGTCCGACAGCCGCTCCACCAGCAGCACTCCCGCGCCCTCGGAGAAGCCGGTGCCGTCCGCCGCGGCCGCGAACGCCCTGCAACGGCCGTCCTTGGACATCCCGCGCTGACGCGAGAAGCCGACGAAGATACCGGGGTTGGCCATGACGGTCACCCCTCCGGCCAGCGCCATCGAGCACTCGCCCAACCGCAACGCCTGTACGGCCAGATGCAAGGCCACCAGCGACGAGGAGCACGCCGTGTCCACCGCGACCGACGGGCCCTCGAAGCCGAGCGCATAGGACACCCGCCCCGACAGCACGCTTGCCGAGGTGCCCGTGCCCATGACCGCCTCGAGCTCCTCGGGGACCCGCGCTCCGGAGCCGTAGCTGTGGTACGTCACCCCGGAGAAGACGCCGATGTCCTTGCCACGCAGCGCGGTCGGGTCGATCCCGGCGCGCTCGAATGCCTCCCAGGAGGTCTCGAGCATGATGCGCTGCTGTGGATCCATCGCCAGCGCCTCACGCGGCGAGATCCCGAAGAAGCCCGCGTCGAACTCCCCCGCGTCATGGAGAAAGCCACCCTCGCGGACATAGCTGGTGCCCGGGTGATCCGGATCCGGATCAAAGAGGTTCTCCAGATCCCAACCACGGTCCTCCGGGAACCCACCGATCGCGTCACCGCCGGACGCCACCAGGTCCCATAGCTCCTCCGGCGTGGTCACCCCGCCCGGCAACCGGCACGCCATCCCCACGATCGCGATCGGTTCCGACAAGCCACGGCGTATGTGGGCGTTCTCCTGCTCGAGCCGCTCGTTCTCCATGAGCGTGACACGCAGCGCTTCGACGACCTGCGCTTCGGGAGTGGTCATCCCAGCCTCCGCATTCCGGACCGACATTACTTCCCGGCCTTGTTCATGGCTCGTTGCACCAGGCTGGCGACGTCCATATCGGCGATCGTGGCGGCCGACTGCCCGTCCGCCGGTTGCTCTTCCACCCGTTGCCCGTGCGCCGGCTGCTCCGCTTCCGATTCCCGGACCAGCGTCATGAGGGTGTCCAGGATGCCCAGCTCCTGGAAGCGGCTCAGCGGTGTACTGGCCAGCGCGCGGCGCAGGTCGTCCTCGCTGCCGGTGTGGCTTTGCGCGGGCGGAGCGTCCGGGCAGAGCTTCATCCGCAGGTGGCGCATCAGGGCGGTGGGCGTCGGATAGTCGAAGACCAACGTCGCCGGAAGGCGTATCCCGGTGTGGCTGGCCAGGCGGTTGCGCAGTTCCACCGCCGTGAGGGAGTCGAAGCCGATTTCGTTGAACGCCAGGTCCGGCCCGATGGCGTGAGCGGAGGCGTGGCCCAGGACCCGAGCGGCTTCCCGGCAGACCAGGCCGAGCAGGATCTGCTCCTGCTCCTCGGACGTGGCCCTGGTCAGGCGCTGGGTGAAGGCGTCCATGTCGGCGGCGGTCCGAGCGGTGCGCCGACTCTGCCGGACGAGGCCACGGAGCAACGGCGGCACCGGTCCGGTGGCGGCCTGGGCCCGCAGTGCGCCGGGGTCCAGTTTCATGGGGAGCACCACCGGCTGGGGCATGTGCAGTGCGGTGTCGAACAGTTCCCCGCCTTCGCTCTCCGACAGTCCGGCCACTCCCCCGCGCACCATGCGCTGCTGGTCGGCATCGGTGAGGTGGCCGGTCAGCCCGACCCCCGCACCCTGTGTCCACAGCCCCCAGGCCAGGGAGATGGCCGGGAGACCCTGGGCGCGGCGTCGATGTGCCAGCGCGTCCAGGAAGGCGTTGGCCGCCACATAGCTGCCCTGCCCCGAGCTGCCCAGCGTCCCCGCGGCCGAGGAGAACAGGACGAAGGCCGCCAGATCCAGGTGCCGGGTCAGCTCATGCAGGTGGAGTGCGGCATCCACCTTCGGGGCGAAGACCATGTCCAATCGCTCCCTGGTCAATGCGGTGATCACACCGTCGTCCAGCGCGCCCGCGCTGTGCACCACGGCGGTCAGCGGCGCGTCGCCCGGCAGCGAGGACAGCAGCTCGGACAGGGCGTCGCGGTCTGCCACATCGCACGCGGCGATCCGTACCCGTGCGCCGAGTGAGGTCAGTTCCCGCTCCAGCTCGGCGGCGCGGGTGGCCTGGGGTCCGCTCCGGCTGGTCAGCAGCAGGTTCCGTACGCCGTGCTCGGTCACGAGGCGCCGGGCGGCCACCTTGCCCAGCGATCCGGTGCCACCCGTGATGAGCACGGTGCCCTCCGGGTCCAGTCGGCGCGGCAGGGTGAACACGTTCTTGCCGATGTGCTGCGCCTGGCTCATGAAGCGGAAGGCGGCCGGAGCGCGCCGGATATCCCATACGGTCACCGGCGGCGGGGTCAGCACCCCCTTCTCGAAGAGGTCGACCAGCTCGGTCAGCATCCGCTGGATGCGCTCGCCACCCGCCTCGGCCAGGTCGAACGCCCGATAGGCCACGCCGGGGTGCTGGGTGCCCGCCTCTTCGGCATCCCGGATATCGCTCTTGCCCATCTCGATGAAACGGCCGCCCCTGGGCAGCAGTCGGAGTGAGGCGTCCACGAAGTCGCCGGCGAGGGCATCCAGCACCACATCGAAGCCCCGGCCCCCGGTCATCTCGAGAAACCGCTGCTCGAACTCCAGTGTCCGGGAGTTGGCCAGCCGTCCCTCCGGGACACCGGCGGCGTACGCCGCGTCCCATTTGGCCGGCCCGGCCGTGCCGTAGACCTCAGCGCCCCAGTGCCGGGCCAGCTGCACCGCGGCCATGCCGACGCCACCGGCGGCGGCATGGATCAGGACCGACTCCCCGGGCTCCAGCCCGGCCAGGTCCCGCAGCCCGAAATAGGCGGTGAGGAAAACACAGGGGACCGCGGCCGCCTGCTCGAAGGACCACCCCTCGGGGATGTGGACGAGGGTGAGGCAGTCGGCCACGGCGATGGGGCCGCCCGCACCCTCGAACAGCCCCATGACCCGGTCGCCCGGAGCGAAGCGGGTGACACCTGGGCCGACCTCCGTGACCACACCGGCGCCCTCGTTGCCGATGCTGATCTCGCCGGGGTACATGCCCAGCGCCATCAGCACATCGCGGAAGTTGAGTCCCGCGGCACGTGTCTCGATCCGGACATGGCCCGGGGGAAGTGGCGCCAGCGCCTCCGGCGACGGCAGCAGCGCCAAGCCCTCCAGCGTTCCCGGACCACGGGTGCCCAGCTGCCACGCGGGCTCTCCCTCCGGCGCCACGAGTGCCTCGTCGGCCGTCGGCCGGGTCAGGCGGCGCAGATGGCAAACGCCTCCGCGCAGCGCGAGCTGTGGTTCGTCTCCGCTGAGCAGGGCGGGCAGCAGCGTGGGCAGGGCCTTCGTGGAGGCCGGTGCGTCGTCCAGGTCGAGCAGCAGAATCCGCCCGGGGTTCTCCGACTGCGCGGTGCCGACCAGCCCCCAGGCCGCGGCGACCGCGGGGTCCACCGAATCGGCGTCCCGCACCCCTACGGCGCCCCGCGTCAGCACCACCAGGCGAGAGTCCTCCAGCGAGGGCGCGGTCAGCCACGTCTGCAACACGTCCAGCACCTGGCCGGTCAGTTCGCGCGCCCGGGCCGCGCCGGTGTCGTCGCCTACGGCATCGCCGGGGCCGATCTCGTACAGCAGGACTGGCGGCGCCTCGGACGACTCGGACGACTCAGCCGCGTCGCGCGCAGGGGGTGCAGGCGGTGCGTCGGCTCGCGAGGCCAACTGCCGTACATCCTGCGCGGTGTGGACGGAAACAGTGTCCAGTGGCGCGTCGGCGGCTACGACGCGCAACTCCTCCCACCCCACGAGGAACATCTGGTCCGTCGACGTCCGTGTGGCGGCGTCCAGCAGTGCCGTCGGCATGGGTCGTAACACCAACGACTCGACCACCGCGACCGCCGCCCCGCTCGGATCGGCCAGCCGAAGGCCCACCCCATCCTTGCCGTTGGGCGTGATGCGTACGCGCAGTGCCGAAGCGCCGGAGGCGTGCAGGGAGACTCCGCGATAGGCGAACGGCAGTGTGGGCCCTGCCTGGGTCTCGGCACGGTCGCGGAACGCGGTGGCATGCAGGGCCGCGTCGAGCAGAGCGGGATGCAGCCCGAACGCGGTGGCGTCTGCCGACAGCTCATCGGGCAGGGTGACCTCGGCATAGATCTCGTCGCCCCGCGTCCACGCGGCCCGCAGACCACGGAAGGCCGGGCCGTATCCGTAACCCCCGGCCTCCAGCTCCTCATAGACACCGCGCACCCGCTCCTCCGCGACCGCCACCGCCCCGGTGGGGGGCCACTGCGTCAGGTCCGCGTCCAGTTCATGGGGGATGTCCTGGGCGAGCGTGCCGCTGATGTGGCGAGTCCAGGGCGCGTCTGAGGCATCGTCCTGCCCACGTGAGTGCACCGTCACCGGGCGACGGCTGGAATCGTCCGGTGCGCCGACGCTCACCCGCACGTGCACACCGTCGCGCTCGGGCAGGGTGAGCGGCGCTTCGACGACCAGCTCTTCCACGACACCACAGCCGACCTCGTCACCGGCGCGCACCGCCAGCTCCACGAACGCCGCCCCGGGCAGCAGTACGGTGCCCGCCGCCGCGTGGTCGGCCAGCCATGGATGCGTGCGCAGCGACAGTCGAGAGGTGAACAGCAGGCCGCCCGACTCCGGCAGCTCGGTGACGGCGCCCAACAGCGGGTGGTCGGCCCGCACGAGCCCCAGCGCGGTCGCGTCCACCGTTTCGCCTCGCCGTCCCAGCCAGTAGTGCTGGTGTTGGAAGGCGTAGGTCGGCAGATCCAACGCGGCATGCCCGGGGATGTCGCCGAGCAGCGCGGTCCAGTCGACGGGGACACCACGTACGTACACCTCGCCCAGGGAGGTGAGCACGCGCCGCATGCCACCCTCGTCCCGGCGAAGGGTGCCGGTCACCACAACCGGTCCGGCGTCCGCCAGCTCCGCCGCCGCCTCGATGCTCATCGTCAGCACCGGATG
>NZ_JAGFNO010000096.1:0-5006 GCF_017592595.1 Streptomyces sp. NEAU-YJ-81
TGCGCAGGACCCGACGGCGCCGTCAACCCATTCGACGCCCCGTCCTGATTCACCGCAGAACCCCGCACCACCGCCAACACCCGACGCCCACAAGCCACCGCATCCGACAACCGCTGCACCACCACCAGCCCCGCACCCTCGGACCAGCCGGTGCCATCCGCGGCCTCCGCGAACGACTTGCACCGACCATCCACCGCCAGCCCCCGCTGCCGCGAGAACTCCACGAAGGCGGCGGGCGTGAACATCTGCGTCGCTCCGCCCACGAGGGCGAGGTCGCATTCGCCCTTGCGCAGCGAGTCGCCCGCCAGGTGCAACGCCACCAGCGAGGACGAGCAGGTGGTGTCGAGTGTCATGGCGGGCCCTTCCAGGCCCAGGCTGTAGGCGATCCGGCCGGAGGCGACGCCACCGGAGTTGCCGGTGCCGAGATAGCCCTCCAGCTCCTCGGGCGCGCTGGTCAGGCGGTCGGCGTAGTTGTGGTACATGACCCCGGTGAACACACCGGTCCGGCTGCCACGCAGCGAGTCGGGGGCGATGCCCGACCGCTCCAGGGCCTCCCACGCCAGTTCGAGCAGCACCCGGTGTTGCGGGTCGGTGGCCAGCGCCTCCCTGGGCGACATGCCGAAGTGCTCGGCGTCGAACCAGTCGCCATCGGTGAGGAAGCCGCCGCGTGCGACGTAGGACTTGCCGCGGCTGGCGGGGTCGTCGTCCAAGAGCCCTTCCAGGGCCCAGCCCCGGTCGGTCGGCAGCGAGGTGACGGTGTCGCGTTCGTCGATGACGAGCTGCCACAGTTGCTCGGGTGAGCTGATCCCGCCGGGATAGCGGCACGACATGCCCACGATCGCGAGGGGTTCACGGGCGGCCGACTCGCGCTCCTGCAGACGCTGCCGGGTCTCGTGCAGCTCGGCCGTGACCCAGCGCAGGTGGTTGAGCAGTTCTTCCTCGTTCGGCATGACACGGGACCTGTCTGTGAGAGTGGCAGGAAGGGCTCTACTTCATGCCGAGTTCGTTGTGGATGAAGTCGAGGAGCTCGCCGGCGCTCGCCGTCCGCAGCTCCGCGGCGGGCTGCCGGGCCGGTGCGCTGTGCGCCTGCAGCCGGGCCAGGCGGTCGGCCAGGACGGTGCGCAGCGCCCCGTCGGTCGACGGCGCGGCGAGTGCCGCCTCGAGCTGGTCGAGCGCGGCCAGCAGCGCCTGCTCGGTGCCGGTCTCCGAGGCCAGTTCCTCGGCCATCTTCCCGGCGAGGGCGTCGGGGGTGGGGAAGTCGAAGGTCGTGGCGGGTGGCAGCCGCAGGCCGGTGACCGTGTTGAGCCGGTTGCGCAGATCCACGGCGGTGAGCGAGTCGAATCCGGCGTTGAGGAACGGCCGTTGGGGGTCGATCTCGTCGCGCCGGGCGAATCCGAGGACGGCCGCGGCCTGCTCGCGTACCAGCCTCAGCAGTTCCCGTTTGCGCTCGGCCGGGCTCAAAGCGCCCATCCGGGCGGTGAAGTCCGGCTCGGCGACCGCGACCGCGGCGGTCGGTCGCACCGGGCCACGGGCGACCGGTGCCCTGCGCGCGGGCACCGTCACCGGGTCGGTACCGGCCAGCGCACGGTCGAACAGCGCAAGGCCCTCGGCCGTGGACAGGGCGCCGACCGCGGCCTGGGGGCGGGTGCCCTTGACCGGGGCGGTCAGCGAGGTCGCCTGTTCCCACAGGCCCCAGGCGAGGGAGTGCCCGGCGAGGCCGGCCGCACCCCGCTGGGTGGCGAGCGCGTCGAGGAAGGTGTTGGCCGCCGCGTAGTTCGCCTGTCCCGGAGAGCCGAGAGTTCCGGCCGCCGAGGAGAACAACACGAACAGCGCGAGGTCCATGCCCTCGGTCAGCCGGTGCAGGTTCAATGCCCCGTCGATCTTCGGTGCGGCGACGGTGCGCAGCCGGTCCGGGGTCATCGAGGTGACGATTCCGTCGTCGAGCACGGCCGCGGCGTGTACGACACCGGCGAGCGGGAACTCCTCGATGCCGTCGAGCAGCGTCCGGACCTGGTCCGGGTCGGCGATGTCGCAGGCCACCACGTCGGCCGTCGCACCCAGTTCACCGAGTTCGGCGACCAGCTCGGCCACACCGTCGGCCCGCGATCCGGAGCGGCTGACGAGGACCAGGTGACGGACCCCGTGCGTCCCGGCGAGATGCCGCGCCACAAGGGCGCCCAGTCCACTGGTGCCACCGGTGACGAGGACTGTCGAATCGGCCGGGATCCGCGGGATGTCCCCGTCGCTCCGGGCGGGCACGAGCCGGGGGGCCAGGACCGCGCCGCGGCGCAGGGCGAGCTGCGGCTCACCGGTCGCGAGGGCGGCGGGCAAGGCGTCGGCGGACTCGTCGTCGATGTCGACGACGACCAGTCGCCCGGGGTGTTCGGTCTGCGCCGAGCGCACCAGACCCCACACCGGTGTCTGCTGGAGAGCGGACAGGGCGTCGTCGGGGCCGGTCGACACGGCGCCGCGCGTCACCACGACGAGGCGGGAGTCCGGACGGCCCTCGTTCAGCAGCCACCCCTGGACGGCCTCCAGCGCCCGGCCCGCCACCTCGACCGGTGCGTCCATGGCCTCGCATTCGTACATCACGACGGGGCCGGAGTCCTCGGCCGACGGGCTGTCCACGGGTGTCCAGTCGAGGCGGGACAGCAGACCGTCCAGTGCCGGACCGGCCTCGTCGGTACGGAGCGGACGGGCGCGCAGGCGGTCCACGGTGACCACCGGTGCGTTCGCCGGATCCGTGGCCAGCAGCGAGATGTCACCGGACGGCGTCGCGGCGACGCGCACCCGCAGTGACCGGGCCCCCGAGGCGTGTACCCGAACCCCCGACCAGGCGAAGGGAAGGGAGGTGCGGCCGGACTCCGACGCTCCGAAGGCCATCACCTGCAGCGCGGCGTCGAGCAGCGCGGGGTGCAGCACGAACGCGGTCGCCGGCACCTCGTCCGGCAGCGCCACCTCGGCGTAGAAGGCGTCCGCGGACCGCCACATGGCCCGTACGCCCCGGAAGGCCGGCCCGTACCCCAGGCCGTCGCCCGCCAGCGTGTCGTAGAACCGTTCGATGTCCACCGCTTCCGCCGGTTCCGGCGGCCAGCTCCCCCAGACCTGGGCCTCCTCCGCGCGGTCGGTCGTCAGCGCGCTCGCGTGGTACCTCCAGTCCGAACCCGCCGTACGGGAGTGGACCTGGACATGGCCGTCGGCGGTCACCGACACCTGCACATCGACCCGCTCGCCCGCCGGGATGACCAGCGGTGCGTGGATGGTCAGCTCCTCGACGACCGGGCGGCGGACCTCGTCGCCCGCCCGGACGGCCAGCTCGACGAAGGCGGCACCGGGCAGGATCACCGAGCCGCGTACCGTGTGGTCGGCCAGCCATGGATGGGAGAGGAGCGAGAGCGCCCCGGACAGCACGATCTCGCCGGAACCCGCCATGTCCGCCCTCGCACCGAGCAGCCCGTGGTCCACCGCGGCCAGGCCGACCGTGGACACATCACCGCGAGCGGAGCTTCCGTCCAGCCAGAACCGTTCGTTGGCGAACGGGTACGTGGGAAGTTCCACCTGGCGGACGCCGGTGGGGAACACCGGGCTCCAGTCCACCTCGACTCCGGAAACGTGGACTCCGGCCAAGGCCCGCAGGAACTGCGTCTGCCCGCCGGACTGCCTGCGCAACGTGCCCACCACGGCGATCTCGGTGTCCATGGCGGTGGCGGTCTGCTCGACCGCCGTGGTCAGCACCGGGTGCGGACTCAGCTCGACGAACGCCCGGAAGCCGTCGGCCAGCAGCGCCGACACGGCCCCGGCGAAGTCCACCGGCTCCCGCAGGTTGGCGAACCAGTACTCCGCGCTCATGGTCGATCCGTCGACCAGTCCACCGGTCACCGAGCTGTAGACGGGGACCGTGCCCGTGGCCGGGGCGATCGGCGCCAGTGCCTTGAGCACGTCCTCGCATAGGTCCTGGACCATCGGGGAGTGGGAGGCGTAGTCCACCGCGATCCGGCGAGCCCGCGGCTCCCGCTCCACCAAAGCCGCCACCGCCTCCGGCGTACCCGAGACCACCACCGACTCAGGGCCGTTCACCGCCGCCACCACCAGCCCCTCACCGAACGACGCCACCAGCCCCTCCACCTCGGCCAACGGCAACGCCACCGACACCATCCCGCCACGCCCCGCAAGCCCCTCCGCGATCAACCTCGACCGCACACACACCACCCGCGCCGCGTCCTCCAACGACAACACACCCGCCACACACGCCGCCGCGATCTCCCCCTGCGAATGACCCACCACCGCCGCAGGCACCACCCCAAACGACCGCCACAACCGCGCCAACGACACCATCACCGCGAACAACACCGGCTGCACCACCTCAACCCGCCCCAACGCCACCTCATCCCCCAACACCTCGGCCAGGGACCACTCCACCAACCCCTCAAACGCCCCCGCACACTCCTCCATCGCCGCGGCGAACACCGGCGAGGACTCCAGCAACTCCACCGCCATCCCCACCCACTGCGACCCCTGCCCCGGAAACACGAAGACGGGTCCGCCTTCGGAGACGACCTTCCCGGTGACCACGTCGTTGTGCGGCTCATTGGCGGCGCAGGCGTCGAGCAGTCCGGCCAGATCCGGGCGGCGTGCGGCGAGCACCACCGCGCGGTGCGCGAACGCGGTGCGTGTGGTGGCGAGCGAGTGGGCGACGTCCGCGAGGGCGACGCCGGAATGGCGTTCGAGGTGTCCGCGCAGCCGCCGTGCCTGCTCCCGGACTCCGGCGTCGTTGCGAGCGGAGAGGGGATACGGCAGCGTGCCGGCGTCGACCGGGGCCTCCCGAACCGGTTCCTCCGCCGCCTCCTCCAGGACGAGGTGTGCGTTCGTCCCCGACACTCCGAAGGAGGAGACGGCGGCGCGGCGGGGGCGGTCCACCTCCGGCCACGCACGGGCCTCGGTCAGCACCCGCACCGAACCCCACTCGACCTTCGACGACGGCGCATCCACATGCAACGACCGCGGCA
>NZ_JAGFNO010000097.1:0-4393 GCF_017592595.1 Streptomyces sp. NEAU-YJ-81
TGCGCAGGACCCGACGGCGCCGTCAACCCATTCGACGCCCCGTCCTGATTCACCGCAGAACCCCGCACCACCGCCAACACCCGACGCCCACAAGCCACCGCATCCGACAACCGCTGCACCACCACCAACCCCGCACCCTCGGAGAAGCCAGTGCCATCCGCACCCTCCGCGAACGACTTGCACCGACCATCCACCGCCAGCCCCCGCTGCCGCGAGAACTCCACGAACAGCGCGGGAAGCGCCTGCACCGCGACGCCACCGGCCAGGGCGAGATCGCACTCCCCGCGCCGCAGTGACTCGCTCGCCAGATGCAGCGCCACCAGGGAGGACGAGCAGGCGGTGTCGATGGTGAGCGCCGGGCCCCCGAGACCCAGCGTGTAGGCGATACGCCCCGATATCACGCTGGACACGTTGCCGATCATGACCTCCGAGGTGTCGTCGGCAAGCGTGTCGTACCCCTGGTAGGAGGCGCCGACGAACACCCCCGTCGACCCGCCGTGCAGGGTCTCCGGGAGTATTCCGGCGTTTTCCAGCGACTCCCAGGCCACCTCCAGCGCGAGGCGCTGCTGCGGGTCCATCCCCCGTGCCTCACGCGGGGACACCCCGAAGAACGCCGGGTCGAAATCGCCCGCGTCGTCGAGGAAGCCCCCGCGCTCGGTCAGGCTGTCACCGGGGGCGAGCCGCCATCCGCGGTCGCCGGGGAAGTCCGCGGTGGCGTCCACCCCATCGGCCACCAGGTCCCACAGGTCCTCGGGAGTGCGCACCCCGCCGGGATACCGGCAGGCCATGCCCACGATGGCGACCGGTTCCGGTACCGCGGACTCCAGCTCGCGCACGCGGGTGCGCAGGGTGTGCAGCTCAGAGGTCGCCAGCCGCAGATAGTCGCGAAGCTTGTCGTGGTCAGCCATTCGCCCGAGTCCTTGGTCGCGTGTGCCGTGTTGGTTGCCGTGGTCGCGGGGTCACCAGGTGACCGGTAGCGCGCTGACGCCGTTCACGAGTCGTTCGGTCCGCCACGGCACCTCGTCGGCGGGGACGGCCAGGCGCAGGTCGGGGAACCGGCGCACCAGGGCGGTGAGGACCATCTGGAGTTCCACCCTGGCCAGTTGGGCGCCCAGACAGTGGTGTGCGCCGTGGCCGAAGGCGATGTGGGCGCGCGCGTCGCGGTCGAAGTCGATTTCGTCGGGGCGCTCGAACACGCTCGCGTCCCGGTTGCCCGCGGCCATGTGGACGACCACCACGTCTCCCGCCCGGACAAGGGTGCCGCCCAACTCGACGTCCTCGATGGCCATCCGGGGGAAGTTGCCGGCCGCGGCGAGCGGGGTGTACCGCAGAAGCTCCTCGACGGCCTGGGGCACCAGGCTCGGGTCGTCGACCAGCCGCTGCCACCGTTCGGGGTGGCTCAGCAGCAGGTAGAGGAAGTTGCCGACCTGGTTGGCCGTGGTCTCGTGCCCGGCGAGCAGCAGGGTCATGCCGAACACCACGAGTTCCTGCTCGCTGAGCCGCTCGTCCTGGTCCCTGGCCAGGACCAGCCCGCTCAGCAGGTCGTCGGCGGGCTCGGCGCGGCGCTGGGCGATCAGCTCGGCGAGGTAGGCGATGAGGCCGTCCCTGGCCTTGACGATCAGTTGAAGGTCTTCGGAGGCCACCGACATGATGTCGTCGGTCCACTGGGCGAACCTCGCGTGGTCGGCGATCGGCACACCGAGCAGCTGGCAGATCACCCGCACCGGCAGCGGCCAGGTCAGCGACCGGGCCAGATCCGCCGTGGTGCCGTCCGCCTCGATCCGGTCGAGCAGATCGTTGATGATCTCGTCGATCGCCGGGCGCAGCCGCTCGACCTGGCGCATGGTGAACGCCTGCGCCACCAGCCTGCGCAGCCGCGTGTGGTCGGGAGGGTCCATCGAGAGGATGGACATGTCGGTCTCGATCGCGGGCGTACTGCGTGCGACGTCCTTCCCCAGGGTGGCCGTGCGGCTGAACCGGGGGTCGGAGAGCACGACCTTGATGTCGCCGTAGCGGGTGACCAGCCAGCCCGGGCCGCCGTAGGGCATCTGCACCCTGGTCAGCGTCCCGGCACGGCGGGCCTCTTCGTACGCGGGGTCCTCGTCGAGTCCGTGCTGCGGGCCGAACGGGTAGGCGCGGATCTGGTTGTCGACAGCGGTCATCGCGGGAATCTCCTTGGGATGGCGCGTGAGCGAGGTGAGGCGGGGGGCGTGAGCCAGGCGACGCGGACCTAGGGGCGTGTCTCGAAGTCAGTTGCGCGGCTAGGCGTGGTCCTGGTCGATGAAGCTGAACATCTCCTCATCGCTGGACGAGGCGAAGTGGCCCGTGGCGAGTGGCTGCGGGCGTCGGCTGCTGAGCAGTGCCTCCATACCGCTCAACAGCGTGCCCACGTCGTCCGGCCCCGCCTCGTCGAGCAGGGACTCCAGACGGACCAGCAGTTTCCCGGCGTCGAAGTCATCACCGCCGAGCCGTCCGGCCAGGTGCTCGCCGAGCTCGGTCACGGTGGGAAAGTCGAACACCGCGGTGACGGCCATGCTCAGGCCGGTGAGTTGGGTGAGCCGGTTGCGCAGCCGTACCGACGTGAGCGAGTCGAAGCCGAGTTCGGCGAAGGGTCGGCGCGGGTCGATGACCGCCGCGTCGTCGTGGCCGAGCACGTCCGCGACCTCGGCACGGACGACGTCCCGCAGCTTCGCGGTGCGCTGTGCCGCGTCGAGCCCGGTGAGCTGGGTGCGCAGGTCGGCGGCGTCGGGGCGGGAGGCGGCCGCCGGGCGGCGGGCCTCGGGCAGTTCGTGCAGCAACGTGCCCAGGCCGTCGCGGGTGTGGGTCGGCACACGGTTCCAGTCGGCGTCGAATACGGCGATGGTGGCGTCGTCGCGGTTGAGCGCGTGTTCCAGTGCGGCCAGCGCGGCCTTGGCGGGCATGGCGGTCAGGCCCATGCGGCGCAGTCGTTCGTCGCCGACCACATGCGTGGCCAGGCCCTCGCTCGCCCATGCGCCCCAGGCCACGGCCAGGGCCTGTTCTCCGGCCGCCCGGCGGGATACGGCAAGGGCGTCGAGCATGGCGTTCGCCGCCGCGTACGCACCGAGACCGGGCACCCCGAACACCCCGGATATCGAGGAGAACAGCACGAAGGCGGACAGGCCGCGACCGCGCGTCAGCTCGTCCAGCACCTGCGCCCCGCGCACCTTGGCCCCCGCGACCGCGGCGAAGCTGTCGGAGGTGAGCCTGTCCAGGACACCGTCGTCGAGGCTCGCGGCCAGGTGGAAGACGCTGGTGACCGGATGCGCGTCGAGCACCGCTGCCATCTGCTCCCGGTCGGAGACGTCCGCCGCGACGAACGTGACACGGGCACCGGCCTGTTCGCACTTCTCGCGCAGCGCCTCGGCACCGGGGGCGCCGGGCCCGCGGCGGCTGAGCAGGATGAGGTGGTCGGCACCACGGCCCGCCGCCCAGCAGGCGACTTCCGCTCCGAGCCCGCCGGTGCCACCGGTGATCAGGACGGTTCCCTCGGCTGTCCAGGCTCGGGCAGGCGCCTCCGGAGCCGCGCGGACGAGCCTGCGTCCGTACAGCCCGGTGGAGCGGATCGCGACCTGGTTCTCGGCCTTCTCCTCGGCGAGCAGGGACCGCAGCCTGGCGACTGCCGACTCGTCCAGGTCCTGGGGGAGATCGACCAGGCCGCCCCAGTGCGTGGGGTACTCCCAGGAGGCGACCCGGCCCAGCCCCCACACACCCGCCTGGTCGATCCACGGCCGCGGGTCGGCGGAATCGACGGCCACCGCGGCGCGGGTGGCGATCCAGATCGGCGTGGCCACTCCGGCGTCGTCGAGGGCCTGCAGCATGGTCGCGGCTTCCACGGGCGTCTCGGGTGTGAGGACGACTCCGTCGGCCGGCGCCTGAACACTCAGCCGCTCGGCGAGCTCCGCGCGCGGTGCCTCCGCGGGCACCTGGACGGCCTGTTCACCGAGCGCCCGCACGACCGAGTCGGTCCATGTGGTGCCGGTGGCGCCGAGCACGAGCCAGCGTCCCGGTTCGGCGACGGCCGCGGGCTCGGGCTCGGGCTCGGGCTCGGGCTCGGGCAAACGGGACCAGTCGATCCGGTGGCGCCAGCGGTCCGCGACGGAGGTGCGGTCACGGGGCGAGGTGACCCAGAAGTGCTGGTGCTGGAAGGCGTAGGTGGGCAGCTCGACCACGCGGGCGCCGGGGTAGGCGGGCCGCCAGTCGACGGACACGCCGTGCGCATACGCCTCCCCCAGCGCCCGGTACACACGGTCGAGTGTTCCCTCGCCGCGGCGCAGGGTGCCGAGCGCGACGGTCTCCGCCGTCTCCTCGATCGACGTGGTCAGCACCGGATGCGGACTCATCTCCAGGAAGACCCGGAACCCACCCTCCACCA
>NZ_JAGFNO010000098.1:0-4016 GCF_017592595.1 Streptomyces sp. NEAU-YJ-81
GGCCGCGTCGAGAAGTGCCGGATGCAGTCCGAACCCCGCCGCCCGGACCCGATGCTCCTCCGGCAGCGCCACCTCCGCATACACCGCACCATCCAACCGCCACGCCGCCCGCACCCCCTGAAACACCGGCCCATACCGATAGCCCACCCCTTCCAAACCCTCGTACAAGCCCTCCACCTCCACCGGATCCACCGCCACCGCACCCACCGGAGGCCACACCGACAACCCCACGTCAGGCACAGAGATCCCCTCCGCACGACACAACGTCCCGGTGGCGTGCCGCACCCACCCAGCGCCCACACCCGCATCCTCCGCCCGCGAATACACCCGCACACCACGCCGACCACCCTCACCGGCCTCCCCCACACACACCCGCACCTGCACCGCCCGCTCCTCCGCCAACACCAACGGAGACTCCATCACCAACTCCTCCGCCCCACCACACCCCACCTCATCCCCAGCCCGCACCACCAACTCCACAAACGCCGCCCCCGGCAACAACACCGCACCCGCAGCCACATGATCACCCAGCCACCGATGCGACCCCAACGACAACCGCGACGTGAACAACACCTCACCCGAGTCCGGGACCTCCGTCACGGCGCCCAATAGTGGATGGCCGACGCCCGTCAACCCGGCAGACGCCACATCACCGACGCCACGGCCGTCCCCGACCAACCAGTAATGCTCCCGCTGGAAGGCATACGTCGGCAGATCCGAAATGTGGGAGGGGAGAGCCGTGGCACCGAACAGGGCGCCGAAGTCGACACGTACATGTGCCACATGCAGTCGAGCGACGGCGGACAACAGCGCACGGACCTCATCGCCATCCCGCCGAAGCGACGGCACCACCACGGACTCTGCGGCCGACTCCTCCGGCAGACAGTCACCGACCATCGCGGACAACACCGCATCCGGCGCCAACTCGAGGTAGGTGCTCACACCGTAATCGGCAAGCGCCCGCACACCATCCGCGAACCGCACCGCCGAACGCACATGCTCCACCCAGTACTCCGGCGAACACACCATCTCCGCGTCCGCCAACTCGCCGGTCACATTCGACACCAGAGGAATCACCGGCGCGGCGAACGACACATCGGCAATCGCCTCCCGGAACATCTCCAGCATCGGCTCCATCCGCGCGGAATGAAACGCATGCGAAACCGCCAACCGCCTCGTCCGACACCCCCGCCCCGAAAGCTCGCCCGCCACCCGCAACACCGGCTCCTCATCACCGGAAATCACCACCGCCGCAGGACCGTTCACCGCCGCAATATCCACCCCCGACACCAGCAACGACCGCACCTCGTCCTCACCCGCACCCACCGCAACCATCGCACCACCCTCCG
This sequence comes from Streptomyces sp. NEAU-YJ-81, assembly GCF_017592595.1. Classification (NCBI taxonomy): domain Bacteria; kingdom Bacillati; phylum Actinomycetota; class Actinomycetes; order Kitasatosporales; family Streptomycetaceae; genus Streptomyces; species Streptomyces sp. NEAU-YJ-81. The sequence goes on from NZ_JAGFNO010000098.1 coordinate 1,350, forward strand.
GCAACGCCTCCATCAACCGACCCCGCGCCGCCACCAACACCGCCGCATCCTCCAGTGACAACACACCCGCCACATACGCCGCCGCCACCTCACCCACCGAATGCCCACCCACCACATCCACCACCACACCCCACGACTCCACCAACCGGAACAACCCCACCTCCACCGCAAACAACCCCGCCTGAGCAAACACCGTCCGCTCCAACAACCCCCCATCCCCGAACACCACCTCCCGCACCGAACCCGACACACCACCCGCACCCAGCTCAAGGTCCAAGGCGTCGCACACCGCGTCGAAGGCCTCCCGGAACACGGGAAACACCTCATACAACCCACGCCCCATCCCCACCCGCTGACACCCCTGACCAGCAAACAACACCCCCAACCGACCACGCACCACCGAACCCGACACCACACCCGCAGCCGGCTCACCCCGCGACACCGTTGCCAGCCCCGCCAACGCCTCCTCCCGATCCCCCGCCACCACCACCGCACGATCCGACAACCCCGCCCGCCCACAACCCAACGCGAAGCCGAGTGCACTCAAGTCGAGCTGCGGCTCAGCCGCGACAAAGGACCGTAGCCGTCGCGCCTGGTCAGCAAGCCCTGCGGCACCTCGGCCGGATACCACCAGTGGCACAGGGACGCTCTTCGGCCAGGACATCACCGGATCGGTCGGCTCGGTCGCCGTCGGCGCCGCCTGTTCCAGGATGACGTGGGCGTTGGTGCCGCTGACCCCGAACGCCGATACCCCGGCCCGACGCGGATGCCCCATCTCCGGCCACACCCGCTCCTCGGTCAGCAGCTCCACCGCACCCGCTGACCAGTCCACCTGCGGCGTCGGCTCATCCACATGCAATGTCCGAGGGGCGATGCCGTGCCGCATCGCCATGACCGTCTTGATCACACCAGCCACACCCGCAGCCGCCTGCGCATGACCAATATTCGACTTCAACGACCCCATCAACAAAGGCCGATCACGATCCTGACCGTACGTGGCCAACACCGCCTGCGCCTCGATCGGATCACCCAGCGCCGTTCCCGTGCCATGCGCCTCGACCACATCCACCTCGGCGGCCGACACCCCCGCGCTGGCCAGGGCCTGACGGATGACACGCTGCTGCGAGGGACCATTCGGCGCCGTCAGACCATTCGACGCACCATCCTGGTTCACCGCGCTACCCCGTACCACCGCCAGCACCTGGTGACCGTTCCGCTCCGCGTCCGACAGCCGCTCCAGCGCCAGCACACCCACGCCCTCGGCCCACCCCGTGCCGTCTGCTGAAGCGGCGAAGGACTTACACCGGCCATCGATCGACATACCGCGCTGCCGCGAGAAGGCGATGAAGATGCCGGGAGTGGGCATCACCGTGACGCCGCCGGCCAGCGCGATCGAACACTCGCCCGCTCGCAACGCCTGCGCCGCCAGATGCAACGCCACCAGGGACGAGGAGCACGCCGTGTCCACCGCGACCGACGGGCCCTCGAAGCCCAGCGCATAGGACACCCGCCCTGACAGCACGCTCGCCGAGGCACCGAGGCCCAGCATGCCCTCCAACTCGGCGGGCACCGGCTCTACGCCCGACCCGTAGTTGTGGTACGTCACACCGGAGAAGACACCCACGTCCTTGCCCCGCAGGGTGGTCGGGTCGATCCCGGCCCGTTCCAGCGCTTCCCATGAGGTCTCCAGCATCAGACGCTGTTGGGGGTCCACGGCCAGCGCCTCACGCGGCGAGATCCCGAAGAAGCCCGCATCGAACTTCCCGGCATCATGCAGAAACCCGCCCTGGTGCGCATAGCTGGTGCCGGGGTGGTCCGGGTCCGGGTGGAACAGATTCTCCAGATCCCAGCCACGGTTCACCGGGAAGTCGCTGACCCCGTCCCGCCCATGAAGCACCAGGTCCCACAGCTCTTCCGGAGTGGAGACTCCACCCGGCAGCCGACACGCCATGCCCACGATCGCGATCGGCTCAGTCGACACGTCCGCGAGCGCTGGTGGCGGAGCCGGTACCGCCTCCGGGGCCGTCGTGTCCCCGATGAGCTCGTCACGGAGAAGGGCGGCGAGAATCTGGGGCGTGGGGTAGTCGAAGAGCAGGGTGGTCGGCAGGGTCCGGTCGGTGAGTGCGTTCAGACGGTTTCGCAACTGCACGGCGGTGGCCGAGTCGAACCCGATCTGGTTGAACACCATGTCCGGTTCAATGGCATCCAGCGAGGGGTGCCCCAAGACGCTTGCGGTCTCCTGGCGGACGGTCTCGAGCAGGATGCGTTCCTGTTCCGGCGCGGACTCCCCGAGAAGGCGAGCGGTCAATGTGCCTATCTCGGTGGGCAGTTCGGCCATGCCCGGGAGTTGATCGTCGATGGACCCCGTATCGGCGGTAGTGGCGTTCTTGAGCCAGTAGTGCTGGTGTTGGAACGCGTAGGTCGGCAGATCCAACGCGGCATGCCCGGGGATGTCGCCGAGCAGCGCGGTCCAGTCGACGGGGACACCACGTACGTACACCTCGCCCAGGGAGGTGAGCACGCGCCGCATGCCACCCTCATCCCGGCGAAGGGTGCCGGTCACCACAACCGGTCCGGCGTCCGCCAGCTCCGCCGCCGCCTCGATGCTCATCGTCAGCACCGGATGCGCACTCACCTCAACAAACCCCGCAAAGCCTTCCTCGATCA
>NZ_JAGFNO010000099.1:0-3875 GCF_017592595.1 Streptomyces sp. NEAU-YJ-81
CCATCGAGGAAGCGGACGGCTTCGCGGACGTGGCGCACCCAGAAGTCGGGGGTCGTGATCTCCTCGGCGGAGACGATGGCGCCGGTGAGGTTGGAGACGATCGGGATGCGCGGGGCCTCGTACGTCAGCCCCTCGGCCACCTCGCGGAAGGCGTCCAGCATGCCGTCCATACGCGGGGAGTGGAACGCGTGGCTGACCGTGAGGCGCTTGGTCTTCCGACCCTGCGCCTCGAACGAGGCCGCAATCTCCAGCGCCGCGTCCTCGTCACCTGCGATGACCACGGAGGTCGGCCCGTTGAGCGCGGCGATGCTGACCCGCTCGGTCAGCAGCGGCATGACCTCGTCCTCCGACGCCTGCACCGCGATCATCGCGCCACCCGCCGGAAGCTCCTGCATCAACCGCCCACGAGCCGCCACCAACTGCGCCGCATCCGCCAGCGACAACACACCCGCCACATGGGCGGCAGCCAGCTCACCGATGGAGTGACCCGAGAGGAAGTCCGGCGTCAGACCCCACGCCTCGACCAGCCGGAACAACGCCACCTCAACCGCGAACAACGCAGGCTGAGTGAACCCCGTCTGATCCAACGTCTCAGCGTCATCCCCGAAGAGCACATCCCGCAGCGGCCGCTCCAGATACAGATCCAGATGCGCACACACCTCATCCAGCGCATCCGCGAACACCGGATACGCCTGGTAGAGCTCACGCCCCATCCCCAGTCGCTGGCTCCCCTGCCCCGTGAACAGGAACGCCACCTTGCCCTCAGCAACCGCCCCCTCGACCATGAACGGGGCGGCCTCGCCCCGGGCCACCGCGTCGAGCGACCGCAGCAGTTCGTCCCGGTCGCCGACGGTCAGCACGGCACGCCGCTCCAGGGCGGCGCGGCCGACGGCCAGGGCGTGGGCGATGTCGAGCGGCGCCGACTCCGGCCGCGACGCGAGGTGGGCGTGCAGCCGCGCGGCCTGCTCCCGCAGCGCTTCGGCGCTCTTGGCGGACAGGACGAACGGCAGGAGGCCGCCGAGGCCGTTCCGCTCGGGCGCCTCGGTCGGGGCGGCCGTGGCGGCCGTGGCGGCCGGAAGAGCCGGGGCCTGCTCGATGATGGTGTGCGCGTTGGTGCCACTGATGCCGAACGAGGAGATACCGGCACGGCGCGGACGGCCGACCTCCGGCCATTCCACCTGCTCCGTCAGCAGCGAGACCGCACCCGCCGACCAGTCCACATGCGGCGACGGCTCATCCACATGCAACGTCTGCGGCAACACCCCGTGCCGCATCGCCAACACCATCTTGATGATGCCCGCGACACCCGCCGCCGCCTGCGTGTGCCCGATGTTGGACTTGATGGACCCCAGCCACAACGGCCGGTCCCCATCCCGCTGCTGCCCGTACGTGGCGAGCAGCGCCTGAGCCTCGATCGGGTCACCCAGCGTCGTACCCGTACCGTGCGCCTCGACCACGTCCACATCGCCGGTCGTCAGCCCGGCGCTGGTCAGCGCCTGCCGGATGACGCGCTGCTGCGACGGACCGTTGGGCGCCGTCAGACCGTTCGACGCACCGTCCTGGTTGATCGCGCTGCCCCGCACGACCGCCAGCACCGGGTGCCCGTGGCGCCGCGCGTCCGACAGCCGCTCCACGAGCAGCATGCCCGCGCCCTCGCCCCAGCCGGTGCCATCCGCACCGGCCGCGAACGCCTTGATGCGGCCATCGGCGGCCAGTCCGCGCTGACGGCTGAAGTCGATGAAGTTCTCGGGGGTGGACATCACCGTGACGCCGCCCGCGAGCGCCATCGTGCACTCACCCTGCCGCAGCGCCTGCACCGCCAGATGCAGCGCCACCAGCGACGACGAGCAGGCCGTGTCGACCGTGACGGCCGGGCCCTCAAGGCCGAAGGTGTACGCCACCCGACCGGACACCACGCTCGCCGCGTTGCCCGTGCCCAGATGGCCCTCCAGGCCCTCGGGCGCCTGCATCAGCAGCGACAGATAGTCCTGGCCGTTGGTCCCGGCAAAGACACCGATCTGCTGACCGCGCAGCGCACCCGGGTCGATGCCCGCGCGCTCGAACGCCTCCCACGACGTCTCCAGCAGCAACCGCTGCTGCGGGTCCATGGCCAGGGCTTCACGCGGCGAGATCCCAAAGAACGACGCGTCGAAGTCCCCGGCGTCGTAAAGGAAACCGCCCTCGCGTGCGTACGACGTGCCCGGACGGTCCGGGTCCGGGTCGTACAGCCCCGCCAGATCCCAGCCACGATCGGACGGGAACTCCGCAATCGCGTCCCCACCGGCCGTCAGCAACTGCCACAGCTCTTCCGGCGACCGCACCCCACCCGGGAAACGGCAGCTCATCGCCACGATCGCAATCGGATCGTCGGCCACCGCGACCGTCGGCGCGGCCACGCCACCGCTCACCGCAGCGTCCGCGCCCAGCAGCTCCGTGCGCAGATGGTCGGCGAGGGCGGTGGCGTTCGGGTAGTCGTAGATGAGCGTGGCGGGCAGCCGCAGGGCGGTCGCCGCGTTCAGCCGGTTGCGGAGCTCGACGGCGGTGAGCGAGTCGAAGCCCAGCTCCTTGAAGGCGCGTCCGGCCTCGACCACCTCGGCCCCACCGTGCCCCAGCACCGAAGCGACCTGCGTACGCACCAGGTCCAGCAGTGTCTGTGCGCGCTCGTTGTCCGTCAGACCGGACAGCCGCTCCGCCAATGTGCCGCTCCCGGCGGTGGCGGCCACGCGCGGAGCGCCCTCGGCGGCCGGCGCCGGACGCGCGGCCCGTACCTCGCCGAACAGCGCGCTCGGCCGTACGGCGGTGAACTCCGCCAGGAACCGGTCCCAGTCGATGTCCGCGACCGTCACGGCGGTGTCATCGAGGTCCAGCGCTTGCCGCAGCGCGGTGAGCGCCGACTCGGGCGCCATGGGTGGCACGCCATCGCGGCGCATCCGCCGCTCCAGCGCCTCGTCGGCGGCCATGCCGCCCTCGGCCCACGGGCCCCAGGCGATCGAGGTGGCGGGCAAGCCCTGGGCGCGGCGCAGCTCCGCCAGCGCGTCCAAGTAGGCGTTGGCCGCAGCGTAATTGCCCTGGCCGGCGGCGCCCACCGACCCGGCGAACGAGGAGAAGAGGACGAACGCCGAAAGGTTCAGGTCGCGCGTCAGCTCATGGAGGTTCTGCGCGGAGGTGGCCTTGGCGCGCACCACGCGCTCCAGGCGCACGGCGTCCAGCGTGTCCACAAGGCCGTCGTCCAGCACACCGGCCGCGTGCACGACCGCGGTCAGCGGGAACTCGGCCGGTATGGACGCCAGCAGCTCCGCGAGCGCGTCCCGGTCCGCCACATCACACGCGGCGACGGTCACCTGAGCACCCGACGCGGCCAGCTCATCCCGCAGCTCCACCGCGCCCGGGGCGTCCAGCCCCCGGCGGCTGGTGAGCACCACGTGTTCGGCGCCGTTCTCCACCAGCCAGCGAGCCAGATGCGCACCCAACGCGCCCGTACCGCCGGTCACCAGCACCGAACCCGAGGGCCGCCAGCCCTCGTCGTCCGACGTCCGGGTCCCGGAAGCCTCGGTCAGCCGACGTCCGAACACGCCCGAGCCGCGAACGGCGACCTGATCCTCGCCACCAGCCCCGGCAAGCACATCTGCCAGCCGCCCGAGCGCACGCTCGTCGGCCGTCTCCGGAAGGTCGACCAGACCGCCCCACCGCTCGGGCAGCTCCAACGCCGCCACCCGGCCCAGACCCCACACCAGGGCCTGACCCGGATTCACCGCACCATCCGAACGCCCCACCGACACCGCACCCCGCGTCGCCACCCACAACGGCGCACCCACACCCGCATCACCCAACGCCTGCACCAACGCAGCCGTCCGCAACAGACCCGTCTCACCGTC